>NZ_JBFOEY010000002.1:0-468636 GCF_040886985.1 Enterococcus sp. C76
CGAATCAAGACGCCCTACACATTTGGTTTGTCTTACTTTGTTCAGTTTTCAAAGGTCTACTTCATCGGAAGTGTTTTTCCGATTTGTATGGTTGCCACAGCAACTTTTATATCATATCAAAGCGACAAGTGATTGTCAACTCTTTTTAAAAGTTTTTTTTCGATTTCGTTTTTCAAAATCTTTCAGCAACTCATTCATCATAACTTATCGTTTGTTATTTGTCAAGAACTTTTTTGAAGTTTTTTTCGATAGAATCAAGCTTCGTAAGCTGTTCTTTTTTAACGACTCAGTTATCTTATCATGTCATCATCAACATGTCAATAACTATTTTTCAAGTTTTTTTAATGCTGCTTTATTTGCGTATTACTTAAAACAACAAAAATGAATATATCATGTAAATTTACACATGTCAATATATTTCTCAGCCTATTTTCCCTCGTACATTTGAATTTTGACCAAATAAATCGAGCATATCTTTTATAGTAGAAAAATAAAGACAAAAAAAAGAACACATAACACACTTGATGTTAAGTGTTCGACTGTTCCAACTGTACGAAGCGCTCAGAAATTGATTAAAATAGGTAAAGACTATTTATTTAGGATAAGTTGCTCCATCAACTGCTCATTGTATCCAATAAATAGAACTTCATCGATAATGATCAACGGACGTCTGAGGAGTTTTGTATGTTGTGTACATAAAGAAATCAGTTGTTTTTTACCTACAGAGGAAAGGTCTATCGCAATGTTATGGAAAGCCTCAGACCAAGTCGCAAATAGCTGTTCTGCTTGCACTTCTTCAAAACTGCATAATTCTTCTGCTTCTTCTGTACTTAGATCGCGTTCTTCTAAGTCAACAAATTGATAAGGCAATTGATGGTATTCTAACCATTGTTTCGCCTTCAGACTGGTTACACAGTGCGCCGATCCATAGACTTTCACTTCCACGAAGACTCCCTCCCTATGAATTTAAGATGTTATTGTTTTGTAAATAGATTAGGTTTCTAGCAACACACCGAATTTCACGAGGGACAAATGACCGGATTTCATCTTCATTGAATCCGATTAGTATTCTTTTTTCATCAATCAAAATAGGTCGTCTCAATAATGAAGGATATTCTTTGAATAGGACGATCATTTGCTTTAAAGTTAATTCGTTAAAATCTATTCCCAACTTCTCGTAAATTTTCGACCGAGTGGAAATAATATCTTGAACTCCTCCTTCAGTCGCTGCTAAGATCTTTTTGATCTCACTTTCTGTTAACGGTTCGGCAAAAATATTCTTCTCTTCAAATTCAAGTTGATTCGCTTGCAACCATGCTCTTGCTTTTCTACAGGAAGTACAGCTAGGCGAAGTATATACTTTTATCATTTTCTCACTCCTTTTTAATTATAATCCAATTCTACAGCAATTTCTTTTAAAATACCAATTATTAGCTAATAAAAAAAGTCGAAAAAAATCGATTATTTGCGTTTAAATAATGAGAATTATTCTATTTATTCCCTATTTTAATAATAGTATTCTCATTTTTCAAAAATAAATAAGGGAGGTGTGACAAAAATCTTGTCACACTTCCCTTTTCCGAATAAACGGTGTTCCAGAAGTAGCTTCTTCGAAAATAAGCCGAAATTTTACAAAAATTTGAGAAGCAATTTCCGTAAATTCCTTCTTATTTCTTGAAGCTGACCACTCCTGTCACAACCTCTTTTCCATCACTTTCCTTTTTTCATACGACTACCGGTTTCTTTGACAAATCTCGATACTTTCAATTTTCTTGTATTTTTCATTTGAGGTACACATAGATACAGACGATTTCTTGCTCTAGTCATCGCAACATAAAATAGTCTTCGTTCTTCTTCTATCGTCGTCGCTGGTTCTGCTTTTATTTCATTAGAGTCAATGACTTTCTTTTCTGTTGCTCCGTTATAAGGCAAACTTCCTTCGTTACAGCCAATTAAAAAGACATTTCTGTAACTAAGACCTTTACTTTTATGAATGCTCTGGATACATAGCGCATCAAGTTTTCCTTGTCTGTAAGCAATCAAGCGGGTTTTTAATTCTTTAGCTGTTGCTTGGGTTTCTTGCGATAAGGCTTGGATACTTCTAAAAGTAGCATGTTGCTTTACTTCTTCTCGTATCCATTCTTGATCACTCTGATCGATTTCCTTAGCTATACGTGGCAGATGAAGATAGCTTTGTACAAGCGAATAGATTTTTTGATGCTGGTCTGTTTTACGCAACGCTTCCTCAAACTGGCGGATTTCTGCAGATTTGGATTTTAAATTAGGTCTTACCGACAAAATATAATCCGTAATGGCTGTATTTTGATATTTAGGAGAAAAGTATTGATCACATTCACTTTTTTTCAGATAGCAGTCTACCATCAGCTGCCGCAGCAACTGCTGATAGGCCTGATTTTTCTTTTGCGGATTCTGTGCTGTTTGCCAATGAACGATTTTTTGATAGAACTGTTGGAAAGACTTGATGCCAAAGATACCTTCATATGGACTATCTGCTTCCAGTACAAAAGGAATATTCGTTTTCAGCAGAGATTGGACAAGTTGCTGTGTTTGCGAAGCCGATCGGTATAATATAATCGATTCCTTATATTTCCCATTTTTTTGAATAAATGACTGAATTTGACTTATCAGCCACTGGCTTTCTGCTTTTGTATCTGAGAACAAATAAGCCTCCATAATGCCCGCTTCTTTTTGTGCTGGAATCATCGCCTTTGGTATCCGATCATTTTTGTTATAGCTGATCAATCTATTCGCTCCTTGGACAATAGCTGCCCGAGAGCGGTAATTAGTTAATAAGAAAAGAGTTTTAGTAGGATATTCTTTTTCAAAGTTCTTGATATATGCTGGCTCTGATCCTCTGAATCCATAGATACTTTGGTCATCATCTCCAACAACGATTAACTTGATCCCGTTTTCCTTTGTCATCCGCTTCACGATTTCCCATTGAAGTGGATTAGTATCCTGAAATTCATCAATAAATAGATAATCATATTTCTGTCCAATATAGCGCTGAATCTCGTCATTCTCCAAAGCGCTTTTCAAATTTTGGAGTACATCATTGAACTCTAACAATTGCTGCCTTCTTTTTTGTTCTTGGAGTTCTGTGAGCAATCCATACAGTCGTTCTGATATCGGTTGTCTTGTATTCTTATCAATGGAATCATATTTTTCTTTAACTAACTGGATCATTTCTTCTATTGATAGGTTCATATTCTGCCAATAGTCTAAGCGAGAAGCAATCGTTTTTTCTCCATATTGATCAAATAGATAAAGATTATATTTACGTATCAGCTGTTGCAAAACAGCATTTACTTTTTGCGCAGTATCTTTTGAAAAGTCTCCTTGTATCCCTTGCATTGCCACATCAGGGAATTTTCGACAAATCTCATTGTATATCCTGAAAAAGATACTGTGGAATGTTCCGATATGGACAGCAGTTTTCCTTTGGCTGAAATTATCTACTCGTTTTTTTAGTTCATTTGCAGCATTCCGTGTAAAAGTAATCATCAGTATGCGTTCTTCGTCTACTTGTTTTTGTGTCATCAGGTACACAGCTTTTGCACAGATTGTTTGCGTCTTGCCGCTCCCAGCTCCCGCTATGATTCGAAGATGTTTCTGCATATCGTATGTGATAGCTGCTTTTTGTTCTTGATTGAAGCGATTATAAGAACGTTTCTCCATCATTTTAAAGAAAGAGTTGTTTTCTTTGCTTTCTTTTTCCTGCATTTCTTCCTCAATAAGTCCAGGGGCTTCTCCATAAGCCGCTTCATAGGTAGCAATGATTTCTTCTTGTAGCCGAAAGACTTGTTGAAGCTTTTTATATTTGTTCTCCCAACGATTCAGTTCTTTTTGTAATCGGAGAATTTCTTTTTCATCCAACTGATTGATTTCCTTCCCATCTTTCTTCTTTGAAGTTGTTTCTTCCAATTTGATTATTTAAAATCTCGTTGTCTATTTTTTCTTTATACTAACAGACCTTTCTAAAAATGAAAATGGGGAGCGAGATGATTTTAGTTTTCTGAAAATTTTTCCTTTTTTTCAATCGTTTATGCTAAGATAAGGAAGACAAAATTATATTCATAAAAGGTGATGAAAAAAATGCAGTCTTCCTTTCACGAAGGGCGTACAATAGGTCTTTTGCTGACATTTATCGGAGGAGCAATGGACAGTTATACTTATATCCAGTATGGTGCTTTTGCCTCTGCTCAAACTGGCAATATCATCCTATCGATCATCCAAGCTTTTGACGGAGAGTGGCTAAGCGTTGGCAAAAAAGTATTGTCTACCCTTTTCTTTTTCTTAGGGATTCTTCTAACAAAGTATTTGATTGATTATTTTAGAAAAAAAGAAAAACATTTCTGGCGCTTATTTGTTCTATATTATGAAGCGGTGATTTTTTTCTTTGTCAGTTTGGCACCTGTCCATGAGCATCCCGCATTAGTAACGATTTTAATTGCTTTTACGGCCTCGATCCAGTGGGTGGCTTTTGATAAAATCAACGGGCGTGCCTACACCAATTTATTCACAACAGGAAATTTAAAAGGGGTAGCAACAAATTTATATGATTATTGTATTTCTAAAGAAAAAGCAGATTTTGATCGATTTTTCCACTATTTAACTGTCGTTCTTGCCTTTATCGCAGGGGCTATTGTCCTTGTATTCTGTCATCATTTGTTTGGCGCCCATTCGATTTTGGTCGTTTCTATTTTATTCTTGATCATGGCCCTCACTCAGACATTTCAGTTATGGCAGTTTTATCATACGAACCGTTTCACCTTTTGATTCCCCTGAATCAAAAAAACTAAGCAGGATGCTGTTCACAAAGAAATTTTGTGAGTGAGCAATTTGCTTAGTTTTTTTATTATTTAGTTGTAAAGATACCCTTTGCTTTCGGGTTATTTGTAGTGTAGCGGATCGACTGGCCATCTGCCTCTTCTGTCATTTTCTTTGCCCGCATCTTGATTTCTTGTACGATTTGTTCTCCACATGCTGGATCGGCTACGAAATCGTATTTGTCCCCATCGATTACTATTTTGGGACATATATCAAACTGTTCATACCATTCTTCATAACGTCGATTGAGTTCTTTATAGTAGGAATAGAGTTCAGGATCTTGCTCTAGCTGTTCATATTCCCGACCTCGTTTTTTGATTCTTGCTAACATAGTTTCAAAGGATACACGAATATAAACCAGTAGATCCGGTTTCTTTTGCGGCGAAATTTCTTCTAATTCCTTCAGCATCGTCTCTAAAAGACCCTCATACTGCTTTACTTCTACTTCAGAAACACGCCCTAAATCGGCATTCAGATGAAACAACATACTATCTTCGTAGATGGAGCGGTCTAGTACATTGTCATCATGGCTGAAAGCATCTTTAATCGCCAAAAAACGTTTGTTCAAAAAAAATATCTGCAATAAAAAAGTATACTTTTCCGGATTAGAATAAAACAGTGGCAATACTTCATTATCCTCCACGTTCTCATAAAAAGGTTTTGTTTCTAAATCTTGGGCAAGCATTTCAGTCAGTGTGCTTTTCCCTGCACCGATCGTTCCTGCAACAATAATCACAATTATCGGCATCCTTCCTGTAATAAAATCTGTTCTTCATTTTACTACTTCATTTATAGAAATAAAAGCCTTGACTTTATCTGCTCCTTAAAGGCTGCTTCGCCAATAGTAGCTAGAAGTCACGCCTATTCATGAAAATAAAAGAGTAGAATGGATGAACTTCTACTCTTTTATGTTCTCAACATTTTATCTGTTTTTATTCTTCTATTGTACTTGATTTGCGTACGACTAACTGCCAGTGCAGATTATGAGCGGTATCATTGTCTTCTGCTGCGCAATTCATGACACGTATCATCACGCTATTTTCATAGATTTTTTCTATTTTTCCTTTTATTGGTGATTCAAATAAATCAGATTTAAATGCATATGTTTCGCCGACTTCAAACAATTGTTCATTTTCCATAAGAATCCCTCCATCACCTTTTCTAAGGTCAGTAAATTTTTAACATAAAATACTCGAAAAAACACAAACTTGTCATAAAATGTACTTTTCGTATCAAAACTGTCACCTTTTTTGGAAAGGATTTAAAAAAATGAAGATTTTTTTAAGGAAATCATGACGGTTTTGATGTCAAAACCACTTTTTATGAAACAAAACACGTTTTTTATTTTTTTTAGCATAGAATTTGTGGTGGAGGTACGTATGAGATGAAAGATAAAGTTGTGAACAAATTATTAGAAACCTTATTCAGCGGAGACAAATCGGAAGAAGATATGGTGTATGTCCAAGTAAAATTTGCCTTAGAAGTTTTATTGAACAACCTTGGAAAACTAGCGGTCGTTCTAGTGTTTTCTCTGGTGACGGGCTCATGGGCGGAAACAGGAATCACCTTTCTTTCCTATATCTGCATCCGCAGATATGCTTATGGATTGCATTCCGACTCTGAATTCGTTTGTCTGCTGTGGACACTGCTTTATTTATGGGGCGTTCCCTTGGTGATGAAACATCTGCAATTGACTATCTCCTTCCCAATGATGGTCTTTTTGTTAATCAGCTGCTTTTTGTTACTGCTTCGCTATGGATCAAGAGGTACAGCCATCAATCCCATTGAACCCGAGAAACGTCCACCATTATTAAAGAAGGCGATCAGCATGTTTCTAATTTTTTCTCTCATCACTTTATTTTTCTCAGCTTCTTACTTTTCTACCTATTTGCTACTTGGGATTGTTTTAGAAATAGCTACGTTGCTTCCTATTACAAACTACTTGATGAATTTTGGAGGAATCTTTCATGAAAAAAACAATCATTAAACAATTAACTAACTTATCTGACTTTTTTGTATCTGGCTGCTGCTTTGGTATGAGTTCTGAATTCAAAATCCCTGAAAAATTAAAAAAATAATACGCTAATTGTGCTATAATTTGGTAAAAATCAATGGGAGCTGTACTTTATGTTTTTATGGTCCATAGCGTTGCAATATTTGATTTACACAATTTGTATCTTATTGATTGACCATCATATCCGATACAATTATCTGTTTGCAGGAGTCACTCTGATTTCTTGCGTTTTGATTGGATGGGTCTACTCAGTTTTAGGGATTTTTACTGCTCTAATTGCTATAGGAATGCTGATGCTTACTTTTTTCTTCTTTTCGACTTCGCGTCAACAATTAGTTTACGCGCTTCCTTTTGGATTATTGACGTCGCTTTTAGGAGATCATTTAACAAGCATCGGCGATTTTTTTGTTTTGAAATCTGCGGTTGTTGAACCAGGAGATTCCTTGCAGTATTTTCACATTGCCTTATCCGCTCTTTTATCTGCTTTATTAGCTTTTTGTTTTAAAAAATCGTTAGAGACTTGGTTTCACACAGTGGACCGCCGTATGATCGGTACGATTGGGACGTTGATATTATTTACATACTATATCATTATTTTTTATACCCGTTTTTCTGGTGAAACACCTGATGTCTTAGCTTTGAATACTAGTTTTTTTATTCTCTATCTGTGTGTCGGCTTGATCATCTTGGTTTATTATTGGAAAATCTCTAATAAGAAGTTAGCTGATCAGTTGTTAGAGCAACAAGTCAGGATGCAGCAGGATTATATCAAAGATCTGGAAAAAAACTATCAAGACTTGAGAGAATTCAAACATGATTACCAAAATCTGCTCTTTTCTCTTCACAGCTATATTGCAGAAGGCGACTTGGAAGGATTACGGTCGTACTACGATCAAACGATATTGCCTACACGCCAGATGATGAACCTTTTCCCGGCCAATCTAAGTATGTTGGATAATATGAAAGTTCCTGAAATACGCAGTTTGCTGTCATTAAAACTTATGATGGCACAGGAAAAAGGATTGATCGTCCAGCTTCATTTTCCTAAGCCAATCGAGTTGGATACGAAACATACGGTAAACCTTGTACGTATGCTTGGTATTATCTTGGACAATGCGATTGAAGGAGCTAGTGCTGCAAAGAAGAAAAAGATCGAATTGACAATCATCAAGAAAAATCATTCCGTGATGATTCGTGTAATCAATACAACAACCAATACATTACCGTTAAACCAGTTGAAACAAAAAGGTTTCTCAACAAAAACAAATCCAAAAAACGAAGGACTTGGCTTGTTTATCTTGGATGAATTGACAAAGACAAACCCTTATCTTTTCCTTGAAACATCAATTGAAAACCAACGTTTTTCTCAAACGATTTATATACAAATAAAATAAAGGAGTAATGATATGATTCCCATTTATATTTGTGAAGACGATCCAAAACAATTGGAAGTTTTATCAACGGTGATCAAAAACAGGATCATGATTGAAAACTTAGACAGTTATGTTCATATTTCTACCTCTGATCCGGAAGAACTTCTCAATGCGGCCAAGATCAGAACTTCTTCTTTTGGTATTTACTTTTTAGATATTGAATTAGAAGACAGTGAAATGGATGGCGTAGCGATTGGTAAATTGATCCGTGAATTAGATCCTTTAGGAAAAATCATCTACGTGACTTCTCATACGGAAATGTCGATGAAAATCTTAAAAAGCAACATTGAGCCGACTGACTATATTGTGAAAGAAGACCTTTATGATTTAAAAGAAAATGTCGAGCAGATCCTGAGCAAAATTTTTGAAGATTTTCAAATGTCCCAGATCCAAAAAGATATCTTCAAAATAGAGTTCAATGATGAGATCAAATTTTTACCGATCAAAGAAATCCAATATTTTTCTACTTCGTTAGGCGCACCACATAAATTGGAAGTTCATTTGACTCATGCTCAATTGCAATTCTACGAGAAGATCAAAGAAATCGAGAAAATGCATCGGAATTTTATTCGTTGCCATAAATCTTATGTTATCAACACACAAAACGTGCGGTCGATTAATAAAAAAACCAGAGAAGTCACGTTGGCAAACGGTGAGACTATCCCTGTCTCTATCCGTGGATTAAAAAAGTTAATTTCATAAAAAGAACCGAATAGTTTGGACCGACTAAATAATCAGCCGATCCAAACCCTTCGGTTCTTTTTGTCTCTCAGTGCAAAAGCATTTCCTGTGCAATTTCACGGCCATCCATTGTGTCTGGATAAAATGTTGGCCAATTTTCCATTTCTTTTAGCAATGCTTCTTGACTTTCATTTCCTGCATATAAATGAAAATGTTCGGAGTCAGCCGGTGCAATCGTGTGATCACTGAATTGAATATATCTAAACGCGCCACTTTCCTTATCTTTTGCTTCGAATAGATACCTTACACCACGGTTTCCTGCTTCGTAGGTCAAGATTTCTTTCCCTACATAACGATAATTTGAACGTTTCGTTGTTCCATCCTTAAACGTAAATGCCATCTCTTTCTCACCGATCTTGATTGAAGCAATATCTGTTTGATAGCCCTTCGTATAGTATTCTTTATATTCTTGTGCTGTTTTATCCTGATTCAATTTTTCTTTATATTCAAAAACAGGATCAAATGTCCCATCTTCTACATACGTATCTACTGTCTGCCAAGTTCCTGACCAATCTGAAAGAGAGCGATCTTGTACATCCTCGTCTTCGAAATAACCGTTATAGACGCTCTTTTCTTTTTTGGGGGTCAAAGTATCTTCTAACGGGTTTTCTGTCTCTGTCGTTTTTTTCAACGCTTCGAGGTTTGCTTCCATGATAGAAAGATAGTTTTCTCCATTTTCTATTTGTTCATTCGTCAACCCCTCCAAAGGATTCAATACTTCTAAAGATACACCTGCTTCGTTTGCTAACGTTCTAGCAATACTATCTTTGGCGTTTTCTTCAAAATAAATATAGTTGATCCCATGTTCTTTAACAAAGTGTTTCAGTTCAGCGATTCTCGCCGCAGACGGTTCTTCACTAGAAGAAAGACCAGCAATAGATACTTGATTCAATCCATATTCTAATGCCAGATAGTTGAATGCAGCATGTTGCGTGACAAAAGATCTTTGTTTTGCTTGCTTAAATGTTTCTTGATAAAGCTGATGGAGTGCTTGAAGTTTCTCGGTATAGGCTGCTGCATTTTTTGTCCATACTTCCTGTTTTTCTGGGTAGGCTTCAATCAGCTGATCACGTATGCTTGCTACCTGCTTGATTGCTAAACTTGGTGCTAACCATACATGCGGGTCTAACTCATGTGTATGACCTTCTTCCCCGTGTTCATGGTCATGATCATGTCCTTCTTCACTTCCCGGAAGTAAAAGCATACCTTCTGTCGCCTTTATCGTATGGACGTTGCCTTCTTGTAATGTTTTTTGGATTGCGGGGACCCATGTTTCCATGTTTTCATCATTATAAACAAAGATATCTGTATCTTGGATCTTTGCCATGTCTTTAGCAGAAGGTTCATAATCGTGGGAATCAGTCCCTGCTGGAATCAATAATTCTACTTCTCCTTCATCCCCGACGATTGCTTTTGTAAAATCATACATAGGATAAAAGGTCGTCATCACGCTCAATTTTTCTTTACTGTCCCCTGCTTCTCCACTTGCCCCGCAACCAGCTAACATACCTGTTAAAACCAGTGTAGCCAATATACCTATCAGTCGTTTCATTTATAACACTCCTTCTCATCTTCTTTCATTTGAATGTTCCGATTCGCCTCTAGCAAATCGTAATAGTTACGTTTTAGCAACAGAATTTAATTTATCATAGGGTTAAAAGAGCTGTCAAGCGTTTTCTTATTTTAATTGAGGAGAACTTTTGTATGGATGATTCACGATATTTTTTCCATCAACCTCTATCATTTTTCTTTTATCCCCTCTTTTGTCTATAATAAAGTTATAGACAAAGGAGGAAAATGAGTGAAAAAAGAAACAGATACAACGAATCGTTTGATCCGCTTTTTGGGAGGCAAAACCTCTTACTATGTTTTAGGTATGGTGATCCTGCTGGCACTGATCATTTATTTTTTCCATCAGATTTCATTTATATTCAAGCCTGTTGGGATTATTATCGCTACTATCTTGCCCCCATTATTGTTTGCGCTGATCTTATATTATCTTTTGGAACCAGTCATCAAACGTTTAAGCAAGCACCTTTCGAGGAACCTGTCAGTCATTATTGTTTATGTGATTATTTTATTTTTATTGGGGCTTGGAAGCGTATGGCTTGTTCCTTTTCTTGAAGAACAGACAAAAACATTGATTAGCAGTTTGCCAGATTTATTTCAAGATTTCCAAGAGAGTCTCCGTCAATTTTTGGAAAAAACACCTTTTGCCGATTCATTTAATCAATTTTTTACTTCTATTGATGACGTGACGTCTGATATAGCTGGCTTTATTGGAAATTATTGGGAAAGCGGCGCACAACGGATCAGCAATATTTTTTCAACTGTTACAGCTATTTTCATTACTTTATTTACTGGGCCCATTGTCACTTTTTTTCTTTTGAGAAATCCTCAAAAATTTTATCAGTCAGTTTTAGCGATTGTCCCACCAGCCTTTCGTACAGATTTTAAAAATTTGACAAAGATTGCTAATCAACAATTGGGTTCATTTCTAAAGGGGCAGATCATTGCTTCATTTATCCTTGGAGCAGTCTACTGGGTTTGTTTCTTACTGATCGGATTAGAATTTGCCAGTGTTTTAGCTATTTCTGCTGGGTTATTATGTATTATTCCATATATTGGACCGTTTATCGCTTTTTTCCCGGGTTTGATCATTGCATTCCAAGACTCTACTTTTATGGCTGTCAAATTTGTCATTGTCTGGTTTGCCGTACAACTTCTCCATGGTGACTTGGTGATTCCTCGAGTAATGGGTGATCGTTTGCAGATCCATCCGATTACGATCTTGATCGTTTTGCTTGTCATGGGTGATCTAATGGGAATTGTGGGCGTTATTTTCGGTATTCCTATCTATACGCTAGTCAAATTACTCGTTACTTTTATTTTCCGTAAATTCAAACAACGCTACAATAAATTTTATGGCGACAAAGGAGAGTATGAACACTCTTCATTTTCTGAAGAAGATTATTTTAAATAAAACACAAAACGTCGATCTCACGAGAATAGCTCGTAGGATCGGCGTTTTATACTTTTTTATTTTAGTTTTTCAGTAAAGCAATTGCCTGATATGGTTTTAGCTCCAGGTTTTGATGGAGAACAGTATCGGGATAATTATCGATAAGAATAGCGGCTTCTGTGAATCCTTCTGGAATGGTGATCCTTGTATCTTTATCATAGAAATTTGTTAATACAAGTAGCTGCTGCCCTTCAAATTGGCGAAGATAGCCATAAACTTGCGGATGATCTGCTCCATAAGCATGATAATCGCCTTGTGCAACGATTGGATATGTTTTTCTCAATCGAATCAATTTCTTATAATAGGACAAAATAGAATCCTCAGAAGATTGTTCTTTCTCTACATTGATCTCTTCTAGCTTACCTGCAACTTTTAACCAAGGTTTTCCTGTAGTAAAACCTGCTTGTTCTGCATCGGACCATTGCATGGGTGTTCGAGAGTTATCACGAGATTTTGCTTTGATTCGACGGAACGCCTCTTTTTCTGTGCATCCTTGTGCAAGGAGCAACTTGTAAGCATTCAAACTTTCTACGTCAATATAGTCGGAAATTGAGGAATAGTCTGGATCGACCATGCCGATTTCTTCTCCCATATAAATATATGGTGTTCCACGATTTAAATGGATCATGGTTGCTAGCATCTCTGCTCCTTGTTTTCGATACTGATCGATAGCTACAAACCGATTGAGCGCACGTGGCTGATCATGGTTATTAAAAAATAAAGCATTCCAGCCATTACCATCACTCATCTTTTCTCCCCAAGTATGGAACAGTCGCTTTAATTCTGCAAAATCAAATGGGGGAGTTGACCATTTATTGCCATTTTCATAGTCGACTTTCAAGTGATGAAAATTAAAGACCATTGATAATTCTTCTCTACTAGGTTCTGTATACAAGATACAATTTTCGATCGTCGTAGAGCTCATTTCACCGACTGTGATGATAGTGGAATCCGTCCCAAACGTTGCTTGGTTCAATTCTTTTAGATACGTATGGGTGATTGGTTTGTCTGTATATTCAGGTTTACCATCATTTTCTTTATTATTTTTCAATTGCTTGTCTTTACCGATAACATTGATAACATCGAAACGGAATCCTTTTACCCCTTTTTCCATCCAAAAACGAACTACTTTGAATAATTCCTCTCTTACTGCTTGGTTCCGCCAGTTCAAGTCAGCTTGTGTCTGATCATATAAGTGCAGATAATATTTGCCTGTATCTCCAAAAGGCGACCAAGCACTTCCACCAAATTTTGATACCCAGTCCGTTGGTTCTTCTCTTAAAATGAAGAAGTCCTGATAATACTGATCCCCTGCTAGTGCTTTTTTGAACCATTCATGTTCTGTCGAAACATGATTCAATACCATATCAAGCATGACTTCTATTTGGTATTCTTTTGCTTTAGCTATTAGTTGCTCGAATTCTTCCATCGTACCAAAGATAGGATCGATGGCTGTGTAATCAGAGATATCATAACCGTTGTCTTTTTGAGGACTTGGATAAATAGGATTTAGCCAGATCATATCGATCCCCAGATCATTCAAATATGGCAGTTTTTCTTTAATTCCTTTTAAATCTCCAATTCCATCACCATTACTGTCTTTGTAAGATTTGGGATAGATTTGATAAATGACTTTGTCTTTAAATGTCATGGATATTTGCCTCCATTCAACTGATTTCTTACTTATCACAACTTATATATACAAGTTATCATTTATTATTATAACTGAACCGAAAGCGTTTGTAAAATTTATCTTTATACTTCCTAAGAGGGTGTTGTCCAATAAAAAACAAGAGATCAGACATGTATTTGTCTAGTCTCTTGTTTAAAGTTTTTGTTTCTTCTATAAATGTTGTTCAAAAGCTGGCATCTACGACAATAAGTCCTTTCAAATGAAAAATATGAGGAGCTGTTTTTTGAAATTGCTCCTTGTGACTCAGAGTGAAACGGCAGACTCACAACCTCTTTCTTAAACGGTGTTCAATCAGCTGACCCTCGGTATTAGCTCAAAAAACGGCAAAATATGAGGAGCTATTTTTCCGTTTGTTTCTCTAATACTCAGGTCAAACCGCTGATTTTACAACCTCTTATACACAGTGTTCCAGAAGTAGCTTCTTCGGAAATAAGCCGAAATTTTACAAAAATTTGAGAAGCAATTTTCGTAAATTCCTTCTTATTTCTTGAAGCTGACCACTGCTGTCACAACCTCTTTCTTAAACGGTGTTCAATCAGCTGGCCTTCGGTATTAGCTCAACAAACGGCAAAATATGAGGAACTATTTTGCCGTTTGTTTCTCTAATACTCAGGTCAAACCGCTGATTTCACAACCTCTATTTTTATTCATTCGATTTCAACGCATCAATCATATCGATATGCTTTAATTTGAAATGGGTAACAATCATCACAATAACCGTGAATACGATGGTTAATCCTGCTGATAAAACATAAGCCCACCATGTAATCACTAATGGAAAGATGACATTCTCCATAGATGCTTGTTGTAAGATAAAGTCAGTCAATACATATCCTACACCAAATCCTCCAATGATCCCTAAGAGAGTAAAGATGATATTTTCTCGAACAATATACATCGTGACTTCTTTATCAAAAAATCCAAGGACTTTTATCGTAGATAATTCGCGTACACGTTCGGAAATATTGATATTAGTTAGGTTATACAAGACGATAAAAGCCAGCAATCCTGACAATACGACAAAGATTAATACAACCGAGTCTAAGTTCGCCATTGATTCTTCTTGCGTTTCGATTTGTTTGGACATGAAAGACGTATTTGTCACAGCGTCTGTAGCCAGCAGTTTCTCGGAAAGCATTTCTTCTTCTTTCGTTGTCATCTTATCTGTACGCAGCAAAAATGCATTATCCGACATCGATTGATCAGTCACTGAAGCATAATATTCAGGGGACAGATAAATAAAGCTGCCTAGATAGTTTTTCACGATTTCTTTTACTTCGACTTTCCATTCTTTTTGATTTTCATCATAAAGCGATATATGATCTCCTGTAGATAAGTCAAATAGTTCTGCTGCTTTTTGCGTAATAGCGATTCCTGCTTTAGGTAAGGAACGTGGGTTCTCTTCAAGATCTGTTAAATGGATAAAACGATCAAAATCAGCTGTTTTACTCGGTACGATCACTGTCAGACTTTGTGAAGCATGCCCTTTTTTTCTCAATTCTACGGTTTGAGTATGAATAGCTAGGATCTCATTTACTTTTTCTTGCTGCTGCAACATATCCGTTGCTTTTTGATGATTCTCTTCCGTGGATGAATCTAATGTAACGATTGCTTGATAGTCAATGATCGGTCCAAATTGTTTGGCTGAGACAGAACTTAGAGAATCTTTCAATCCCACGCCCGCAACCATCAGACCGGCACATCCAGCAATTCCGATAATCGCCATAAGCATTCTTGACTTGTATCGGAAGAGATTTCGATAACTGATTTTTTGATTAAAGCTAAGGCGTGACCACAGCGGAGTGATGTATTCAAGAAAAATACGTTTCCCTGGCTTCGGTGCTTTCGGCTGAAGCAGTGCAGCAGGCCGTTCTCTTAAATCTTTGAACAAAACAATCATTGCAGCGCCAAATGCGGCAATGAAGAATGCGGCAGCTGCTTGTAAAATAGGTGGCCAGTCATAAAAAACAAGGGCACTCCCAATGTCATATCGCTCGTTAGATAGTTCAAAAATGATCCTTGGTAAAAGATTCGTTCCTAATATCGTTCCTAAAACAATGCCTATTCCTGAGGCTAGACTTGCATAGATTGCATATTTTTTTGCGATTTCAACTTTCGTATAACCTAACGCCTTCAATGTTCCTATTTCCCTGCGGTTTTCTTCTACCATACGCGTCATTGTCGTAAAGGTGATCAATGCGGCAATAAAGAAAAAGAAAACAGGAAAAACATTGGCGATTGCTGCGATACGTTCAGCCAGATCACCAAATTCTTGAAACCCGACATTTTCTGAACGTTCATTGTATAGGTATGATGGTTTAGTTAAATTTTCAATTTTTTCTGCATTTTCGTTCCATTCTTCCTCTGCAGAAGCTAGTTCTCGTTCTTTCTCAACTAACTGCCTTTCTTGTTCAGCGAGTTGAGCTTCTTGTTGAGACAAAGTTTGTACAGCGATTGTCCGTTGCGCTTCAGGAAGCTGCTGGATAGCTGCTGACTGCTGCGCTACCTGTTTTTTAGCATCTTCTAACTGTGTTCTTCCCTGTGCTATTTGTGCTTTGCCTTCTGTTATTTTTTGCTGTGCTGGTTCTAATTCTTCGTTTGCCGATTTTTTCAGCTCTTCTAAGCGTTCTTCGGGTCGATCTTGTAAATACTTTTCTGCCTTTTCTTGATTTTGCTCCATTTTATCTTTGTAAGCTTTGCTGTACGTATTCAAATTCTTTACGTTCGTAAAATCCAGATATAAGACAGAATAAATATCCGTCTTGAAATTGGATTCAGGCAAATAGACAAAATAATCCACGCTACCATTTCCGACATTCGCGTATCCTCTCTCCAAATTGTTGATGAACAATGGAGAACGGACAAAGCCAGTGATGGTATACTCTTTTTCTTTCAATTCATCTGAATCAATCTGATAGACATCACCGATTTTATACCCTTCATTCTCCGCTTTTTCATCTAATAAAAGTTGGTTGGATTTTTCCGGGCGTTTTCCATCAATTAATTGTAGCTTGTTCTGCCTGCTATTTTTGTTATAAGAAAAGATTTGAATCACTTCATTTTTGCCAGTATTGGAATAATAGAACTGTTTCCCTGTTTCTACTTTTGCATCTGGGATCTTTTCTGCTTGAGCGATATCTTTTTGTGTCAAACCACCAGTAGAAACGATTTGCAAATCAGAAAGTCCTGCTGTATCAACATAGTGATCCATCGTTTTTTGCATGACAGGTCCAGCAGTTTTGACACCTACGAATAAAAGTGTTCCTAGCATGACAATAAGGATGATTGCAATGAACCGCCCTTTAGATTGCCGGATTTCGCGAAAACCTGCTTTAAGATATGTTTTTGTTTTCATAAAATCCTCCTACCATACAATCTCATCAATGGATGAAGGATGCTCATTCAATTCAACTGACCTTACTTTCGCATTATTGATGTGGATAACTCTGTCAGCGATGGGCGCTAAAGCAGAATTATGTGTAATGATCAAAACAGTATTGCCGTGTTGTCTGCTAGCATTTTGCAATAATTTCAATACTTGCTTTCCTGTTTCAAAATCCAGTGCACCTGTCGGCTCATCACATAAAAGCAGTTTAGGGTTTTTGGCTAATGCTCGAGCAATGGAAACCCTCTGCTGTTCGCCTCCTGATAATTGGGACGGAAAGTTATTCAATCGATGAGCTAGGCCCACTTGCGTCAATACTTCGACAGGATCAAGCGCATCAGGGGAAACTTCCGTTGCCAATTCCACATTTTCTTTTGCTGTTAGATTGGGAACGAGATTGTAGAATTGGAAGACGAACCCTACATCTGTTCGTCGGTAAGCAGTAAGCTGCTTGTCTGAAAATTGTGCAATATCTGTGTTATCAATAATGATCTGCCCTTCATCAGGTGTGTCCATCCCACCTAAAATATTAAGAATCGTTGACTTTCCCGCTCCACTAGGGCCAAGTATAATCACTAATTCGCCTTTTTCAATTGAAAAAGAAATATCGTCATTTGCTGTAATGGTCGTTTCTCCCATCTTGTATCGTTTGTATTCATTTTTTACTTCGACATACTTCACTCTGATTCCTCCATTTTCACGATATTTCTCGCTATATCTATGCATCGAATGCGTTTTCTCACACTTATTCATTTTACCATTGAATTTCTCTAGACTAAAGAAAGGAATTCTTTATTTAGTTGACAAATAAACGATTTATGATTTACTTACATAAAAAACATTGTTATTTGAAAGAAGGAACATTATGAATGATTTAAAGGAAAATATGATTTTTGATTTATCAAAAACTGCTTTTGTCGCGATCGACATGCAAAAAGGGATCGTAAATAACGGTACACTCTCTCCACACACTGCAGCATCTATTCTGACAAACAATGATTTGTTAGCAAAAACATTGAAACGTACCGCTTCCTTGAAAGTTTTAGTGAATGTAGACATCTCCACTTTCCCTTATTTGAGTCAACAAACTGATATGGGTAGAATGACTGCTGCTTCTGTACCTCCAGAATTCACTGATTTACTTTTGAAGGATTCTTTGAAAGATACAGACAATATGTTGACTATCACAAAATACAATCCAAGTGCTTTTTTTGGTACTTCTCTTGATCTTCAACTTCGCCGTCGTGGAATCGAAACCATCATTTTAAGCGGTGTAGCGACAACAAACGGTGTATATGCTACTGCATTAGATGCCTTTCAACACGGGTACCATGTCGTGCTTGCTGAAGATGCTTGTAGTGATCGCGACAAAGAATCGCATCAATTGTTCATAAAAAAGATATTTCCGAAAACTGCACGAGTACGTTCAACGAAACAAATAATCGAAGCGATCCAACAAAGCAAATAGGGTACTAGCGTATGTGATTTTCATTTACTTCTTTTTGATTTCATGGGAAAATAACCACAGGATTTAGATAGGAGTATGAACATGGTGAAAAAAAAGATCACAATCAAAGAAGTCGCTAAACTTTCCGGTGTTTCAATCACAACTGTCTCCTTGATATTAAATGGAAATACGGAGAAATTCAGTCCGAAAACCGTTCAGAAAGTTTTAGCTGCTAAAGAAGAATTAGGCTATCAACCTGATTATTTTGCTAGACAAATGATTACCAAGGAAACGAAAACGATTGGCGTACTCGTTCCTGATATCACGAATCCATTCTTCAGTACATTGATGCGAGGAATTGAAGATATCTTGTACAATCAGAACTTCGTCACGATATTATGTAATGCTGATTCTGATCATCAAAAAGAAATCGAGTACCTAGCCGAGCTCACACGTCGAGGTGTGGATGGATTCATTATTGCGACTTCTGCTGTGTCTACGAATGCAATCAACGAAAATTTGAAAAAACAAGGCCGGCCCTTCATTGTTTTGGATCAAAAAAAATCTGAAGGATTTAGTGATGCCGTACGAACAGACGATTTTCGCGGTGGTTATCTGGCAGGTATGCACCTACTTAGTCTAGGACATCAAACGATCGCCCTTGTCTATCCTGAAAATCTGCCAGAAAATGTCCACGCTCGGATTGATGGGTTTAAATCTGCTCTTGATGTTTACCAAATCCCTCATGACCGACTGATCCTCTTGCCTACACAGTTCTCAAAACAAGGCGGCTACCAAATCACAGCCAAACTTCTTGATTCTGCTGCAACTGGTGTGTTTGCTTTAAATGATGAATTAGCTTTTGGATTATATCGCGGATTAGAGGAAGCTGGAAAAAGCATCCCAGAAGACTATAGCATTATTGGCTATGATAATATAGATATGTGCGAATATATCAAGCCAAAACTGACGACAATCGCACAACCAATCTTCGAATTGGGGCAAACATCTGCCCAATTATTGTTAGATCGAATCCAATTCCCAGAAAAAGAGTGGGAAGAAAAACGGCTACCTGTACGACTAGAAAAAAGATTTTCGACTGCACCCTTGAAATAGCTTTCAAGGTGTGCTATATTTTTATCGAACTATTAAAACGTTTTACTAAAACGTTTTAAAAAATAATTCTTCCCATCAAAATAAATGAGATAGTTGGAGGTTTGTGAAATGAACACGGTTACAGTAATTGGAAGTATTAATATGGACACTACCCTTCGTTTAACCAAAATGCCAAAACCAGGAGAAACGATGCATGCACATGAGATTTTTCACGCTGGCGGAGGCAAAGGCGCCAACCAAGCAGTGGCAGCCAAACGTTCAGGCGCACGAACATCTTTTATTGGAGGTGTTGGAACTGACAGTGAAGGACAGCAATTGTTGGATCTACTGACGAAAGAAAACATCGATACATCTGGAATTGCTGAAATTGAGGGCGCCGCAACCGGGCAAGCAATGATTATGGTGGATGCCGCAGGAGAAAACAGTATCTTGATTCATGCAGGCGCAAATAATGCTTTCCATGAACAAGAAGTTCGAAAGAACAAAGAATTGATTACAAACAGTGACTTTATTATTGCTCAATTCGAAAGTAGTTTAGATGCGACGATCCTAGCTTTTTCTATTGCAAAAGACGCAGGAAAAACAACGATCCTGAATCCTGCACCAGCTAGAGAAACCATTCCTACTGAACTACTCGAAAAGACAGATATCATTATACCAAATGAGACAGAAACAGAAATTATTACAGGAATCAGAGTTACAGACCATGACAGTTTGGTCGCAGCAGCTGAAAAAATGCATGAATTAGGCATTGGAACAGTAATCATTACATTGGGCAGTGCCGGTGCTTTCTACCACACAGAAAAAGAACACGGCATCGTCCCTGCTTTTAAAGTAGATGCTGTCGATACGACAGCCGCAGGTGATACATTTATTGGGGCATTGAGCAGCACACTTCAGCCAGACCTTGGTAACTTGAAAGAAGCGATTCTTTATGGAAATCTAGCCTCTTCTATTGCCGTACAGTCTTATGGTGCGCAACCTTCTATCCCTTACCGTGAAGCTTTAGAACAATCAGCAGTCATAAATTAACAACGAGAGGAAGAAACAAACATGAAAAAAGGAAAAGTCATCAATTCAGATATTTCGCGAGTAATCGCACAAATGGGACACTTTGACAAATTAAGTATCGGGGACGCAGGCATGCCTGTTCCCTTTGGTACTGAAAAAATAGATTTAGCTGTTTCAAACGGACTTCCAAGCTTTTTATCTGTTTTAGAAAACGTTTTAGAAGAACTTGAAGTACAATCCATTGAATTGGCAGAAGAAATAAAGACAATGAATCCGGAAATATTGGAAAAAATCAAATTACTGTTACCAGATACACCGATTAGCTTTATCCCACATGAAGAAATGAAAAAAGATTTGAATAACTGCCATGCATTTATTCGTACAGGCGAGATGACACCTTATGCCAATATTATCTTAGTGAGTGGAGTGGTCTTCTAATGGAAACGACAATGAATCCTGAACAGATGGTACTGTCCGAACAGATTCATCTGCTGATTGATCAGTTAGGGGGAAAAGACAATATTGATTCTGTCCTCCCATGTGCGACTCGGCTTCGTATCAAATTACAAAAACAGCCAGCAGCAAATGTAGAAAAATTAAAGCAGCAAATCCCTTCCATCAAATATTTCATTTTACTCGATAGATATGCAGAAGTAATTATGGATCAGGGTTTGGCTCCTGCTTATAAGGAATTGACACGTCAAATTGATCATACAGCTCCGAAAGAAAAGCTAAATCCGATCGAAAAACTATTTGGTTTGATATCGGAAATCTTTACGCCAATCATTCCCCTATTTGCCGGTTCTGGTATATTAAAAGGTCTGGTTGTTTTAGCGACTACGATTGGCTGGCTTAGTGAAACGAGCGGGACTTATCATATTTTGTCTGCTGCGTCGAATGCTGTCTTTTATTTTCTGCCTATCTTTCTCGCTTTTTCTGCCGCCAAAACGTTTAAAGTGAATGGATATATCGCGGCTGTCATTGCTGCAGCGCTGATTGAGCCAAATTTGACCTCTTTACTTTCAGATAGTGGTAAAGCAGCTACTGATTTTCTGGGGATTCCTGTAGTGCTGATGCAGTACACGTCTACTGTCATGCCGGCGATTTTAGGTATTTTCTTTTATTCTTTTGTCGAAAGATTCCTTAAAAAATATATTCGTGAAAACATGCAATTAGTATTTGTACCTTTACTTTCATTAGTCATCACGGTTCCTTTGACATTAATGGTCTTCGGACCTGCCGGTGTTTATCTTGGTGAAGGTTTAGCTGCAGCAATTACTTGGATGATGGATATTAACGGACCGATCAGTGGAGCAATCATCGCTGGAGGCTGGAACATTTTGGTGATATTTGGTATCCAATGGGCTGTAAATCCTGTCATGATCAGCAATATCTCAGCTTATGGGTTCGACCGTATCGTTCCGTTGACAGGAGCAGCTAATTTTGGAATGGCTGGTGCAGCTTTAGGGGTATTCCTCCGAAGTAAACGTTCAAAAACACGTTCGATTTCTGGTTCTGCTTTCGCTTCGATTTTACTTGCGGGAGTGACCGAGCCTACTGTTTACGGAATCGCGATTCCATTGAAAAAACCATTTGTTGCTGCTTGCATCGGTGCAGCTGCTGGTGGAGCTGTCATGGGATTTGCTCAAGTGAAAGCGATCGCTTTTGTATTTGGTAGTCTGACCACATTGCCAGCCTTTATTTCCGGTACTTTTTTCTGGTACTTAGCAGGATTGGCTGTTAGTCTAGTCGTAGCAATGATCACCACCCTTGTTAGCGGGTTTGATGAGGACCTAATGTCGTACGAATAATGAACGAAAAAAGGCTGAAGTATGAGATGCTTATCACATATTTCAGTTTTTTTCTTTTTTAGGATCGTTATTTTTATAAATTTTTTGTGATGCTCTCCAATCTTTGGTATAATTTACATATGCATGACCATTTTTATCCCCACTTGTTTATCCCCAAACAAAGATGGTTTATGCAATAAAATGAACATCAAACCACAACGAATGACTGCTCGTTGCTTTTTTACAACTTGTTTTATTTAGAATACACAAGCAGATTCATGGAAAGAAAAAGCTTTTCGACACGATTATCTGTTCAATCGAATAACTTATGAATGCTGAATAAAACAGAAAATCAATGAAAGGAAAAGGACTAGTTTATTATGAAAAACAAAAAAACGATGCGTTTGCTAGCTGCTACTTGGCTGATTGCTCCTACTGTTTTGTCGACTAATGCCGTATTTGCTGTAGATAATCAAACAACCGATCAAACAGTCTCAACAGGTACGTCTACTTCCAGCTCATCTACTAGCGAAACTACGGATTCTTCTACAGAAGGCACAACCGGAACAACTGACTCATCAACAGAATCGTCCGAACCAACTGATCCGGCTGATCCATCAGAAAATGAAAAACCAGCCGAGACATATACCCTTACGATTGCTCCTTCTTTGATAGGGAAGATCCAACTAACTGCTTCGTCAGAAGATACCGCTGAACAGCAACCTTTGAATATCACAGAAAGCGGAACGGTAGAAGGTTTATCAGCAGGAATGAAGGTGACTTACACTATTACGCCAGCTGAAGGTGAACAAATTGCTTCAGTCGCTGTGAATGGTGCTAAAGAAGTGAACTATGAGGCAAAGACTTTTACAGTAGGTACGAACAATTTATCTATTACTGCAGAATTTGAACCTGTACCGGATACTTCAACAGAGGAACCAACTGATCCTAGTGAAGAAGTCCCTAGTACACCAGATCCGGAAACGCCAAATAAACCAGATGAGGGTAATAACAACAATAGCAACAATAATAATGGTTCAAATAATTCAAATAATAATAACAATAATTCGAACAGCGGGAATTCTTCGAATCAAACAAACCCATCTGGATCGAATAACAATGGAAATACTCAGAGAGAACCAAATCATCCAAACAATGGTTCATCGAATGGCGGAACGAACAATGCTTCGTCTCGTCCAAATACAGCAAATCAAAGCGGTATAGAGAATCCATCCTCTGCTTCTTCTGATTTTGTTGTAAAATCACCAATTGATGCTGTATTGCCTACAAATGCAACAAATGTCCAACAAGCAATCGTTCGAGAAGCATTCAAGCATCTTGGAAAACCATACGTATGGGGAGCAAAAGGTCCAAATACTTTTGACTGTTCTGGTTTGACTTATTACGTATATATGAAAGCAACCGGTCATTATATCGGTGGCTGGACAGGCGAACAGCAATATGCAGGTACGCAGATTCCAGTAAGTCAGGCCCAACCTGGCGATCTCGTCTTCTGGGGACCTTCTTCCGGTGTTACTCACCATGTAGGTATCTATATTGGGAACGGACAATTTATCCATGCGCCCCAACCAGGAGATAAAGTTCGAGTAACTTCTATTTCAGATTTCACGCCTGATTTTGCTGTCCGAGTAAACTTAGCAGGTTTACCTGCTGCTTCAGGTTCGCTGACAGGCGGCTCATCTATTTTAGATGGATTAGATGGCTCGTTCCATTTCAGTCAAAACCAAACAACTGATCAGTTCCTGAAAAAGATTGCAGATGATGCACAGGAAATCGGCCAAAAAGAAGGAATCTACGCATCAGTCATGATGGCTCAAGCTATCCTTGAAAGTGGATCTGGAAACAGCTTATTATCAAGCGAACCAAATCATAACCTTTTTGGTATCAAAGGATCGTATAAAGGAAGCAGCGTGACCTTCAATACACTTGAACAAGATAGTTCGGGACAAAGCTACCAAATCCGCGCCCAATTCCGTAAGTATCCTTCTTACAAGGAAAGTTTGGAAGACTATGCCGACTTGATCAAAAATGGACTGACTGGCAATCCTGACTTCTACAAACCAACTTGGAAGTCGGAAACAAAAGACTACAAAGAAGCAACCAAATATTTGGAAGGACGTTATGCTACAGATCGCCAATATTCACAAAAATTGAACGCGATCATCGAAGCGTATGACCTGACAAAATATGATGAACCGAAAAAAGAAGCAGCAACAACTGAAGAAGCAAGCACTGAAATCCTCCATATGTCTAAGCGATTCGATGTGCCAATCAAATGGACAACAGATGGCGTGCCAATCACAGGATTAGAATTTTCAACGATAAAACGCGTCAACAATGCTTCTTCCATCTTCCGTGTCGCTTCAATCTGGGATTTGTGGAACACGTTCACGGCAAGACAGATACCAGAAACAACTACTCGTACAGTTAAAGCTGCAACTGTTCCTGTACTAACTTTGTTAAGTTTAGACAAATCATTCTGGCTTGATCTGCCTTTAAAGAAATAGAATAAATAAAAAAGGGCGTGTGACAGTGTCACATTCCCTTTTTTAATTTATTCTATTTCTTTATATTTATTTATTTTGTATTCCGTTACAAATTCGCGTACTTGGTTAGGTTCCAGAGTGACATCTCCAAAACTTTCAAGTCGCTCTGCTCCTGGTAGTTCTTGAGTCTCAAATGTGATACCGCCATGATTTACTAATTTTTTTCCACGCATTTCTGGCCCATCTTCTCCAAAATTTGCGGTAAAAATCACAATTCCTGAAGCATCCGTTTTTACTTGGATTGATACTTTTTCATCAGGGCTCGTCAATTCCGCTGCATTTAGCAGATCAGCCTGTTTTTTTAATAAAAATGGATGATCGATACCGCCTACCATCGTTGATTGGCGAAAATCACTGGCGAATACCTCACCTAATTTTTTAGGATGTTGAAAGTCAAATGCTGTACCGCTTACTGAAACCACTTCTCCTGTAGGCGTCGTATCTTTATTGAGCGTAGCAAATAATCGGCTGTTCAACCAAAGCGTATGTTCGTCGATTGGCTGTGTTGGATCACCAGTTAAATTGAAATAAACATGATTCGTCGGATTGAATACTGTTTTCTGGTCACTGATCCCTTGGACTGTCACTCGCCATGTATCATCATTCGTCAGTGTATACCGTACTTCTACGTCTAAAGTGCCAGGAAATCCATTTTCCATGTCTGGACTAGTCTGATAGAAAATGACTGAGGCTTCGTTCTCACCATTAATAACTGTATAATGCCACTGCTTGGCTTCAAAGCTAGGTGCACCGCCATGTAAACAATGGCCAGTATCTGGATCTGTTTTTACTTTGAATGTTTCATCATCTAATTTGAATGTGCCATCCGTGATCCGTCCAGCCATACGTCCGATTGAAGCTCCGATATAAGGATCTTTTTCCAGATATTCTTTTGCTTCATCAAAGCCTAGAACCAACTCTCGTTTTTCATTATCGATCATTGTTTGAAAATGGACGACTCGTGCACCTAGATCACTGACAGACAAAGATGTCCCATTTTGATTCGTGATCGTGATCAAGTGATAGTTTCCGCCAAAATTTTGTTCATTGATTTCCATGTTCCTTGCACCCTCTTTTCTTTCATTTATACTGATTCCAGTATACATGGAAACCGTTTTCTTAACAGCTTATTCCGTGAGTAACGAGAAAAAATTTACTATATTCTAATAAAAGATCACGAAAGAGGGACTGTAACAAAAACTTGTCACAGTCCCTCTTTCTGAACAAACGGTGTTCCAGAAGTAGCTTCTTCGGAGATAAGCCGAAATTTCTTGAAGCTGATCACTTCTGTCACAACCTCTTTTTCAATACGATTCCAGTATACAACCATGTCGTCAGTACATAGTAGATGAAATACAATACGAAGAAGATCGTAAATGGCACCCAAATATCTTTATATGGATTTTGCATGAATAGACCAAACATTTGTAATCCGAATAAGACATGGACTACCCCTAAGATTCCTGGTGCTAAGAATAACACACCTACTTCTCTACGGATCGATTGTTTAAGCAATCCGCGTCGTGTTCCTATCTTTTCAAGCATTTCATAACGAGCGATGTCACTCTTGCTTCCTGACAAGATCTTGAACATCAAACAGCTAGCAAGCATAGTCAAGAAAGCTAAACCTAAGAAGAATCCCATAAATTCAAAACCAGAGAATAGACTATTATATCCTTCATACATTTCATACTTCTGGTTACTGTACTCTACTTTTTGCAAAGATGGATTGTTCGTTTTATTTTGTGTAGCAAGTGCTTTGATTGGTTCCAAGTTTGCTTGGAAGTCTTTGACCTGAACTAGCTGTAAAGTGGATTGTGGCAAACTCAGTTGATCAAATTCCGATTGACTGACTACCTTGATTTCTTTTTCTTGCTGTTCAGGCAATTCATAGCCACGAAGCTCATCTTGTACAGTCAGTTCATTCATTTTTTCAGCAGGAACTTTTTCTTTCGTGATTTTCGGCGGTGTCCCATCTTCATGTTTTATCATGACCAATGGTTGAGCCGCAAATTCACTTGCATTATAGTAAATCGTTCCCGCATCTTCTTTTTGAGTATAAGAAGCAGAAAGTGTTGGTGATAGTTCTTTGATTTTTTGCTGATCTTCTGCCCGAGGATTATTCATCACTAGGTCATAACCAGCAGCATTTTCCGTCATTTCCGAAATTTCATTTCTAAATCCTAGACCTACTGTCAAAGCACCAAGGGCCAAGGCAAACAGCATAGCAACCATGGAGAGCATTTGTGTATATTCACGAATACGAAAACTTAACTGTGACAATGTGAAATTGTTCAATTTTTTCAATGAAATCTGTTCTGATTTCTTTAGTAATGATAAGAAGAAAATGATCACAGAGTGGAAAATGAAATAAGTTCCTAATACGATCGTGACTAGAGCTACTCCCATACCAAAAACTTGATAGGTCCCCACATGTTTCATCATATAATAACCGCAGCCTAGAAAAGCAATCCCTAGTACTACTTCAAGGAAGAACAAGAATTTATGCTGCTTGATTCTTGTTGGTGTCTGATCCGCACGAATCAATGCTAAAATCGGTTTTTTGACAATCGAAAAAGCATTGACAATAGCTGCTAATAAAAACAAAATAGCAAAAAACAAAACGGTGATCAACAACCCATGAATGCTAAAAGGTGTAAAATGCGAAATATTGATATCTAACTGATCCACTAATAATCGGTGGACGATACTTGTCAATCCTACACCGACAGCTGAACCTACTAAAGTAGCCACGATCCCTACTACGAATGTTTCAGAAAAAATCATCTGTGCGATTTTTCTGCCTTTTGCTCCTAGCATCATAAACATGGCATAGTCTTTTTGTCGCATCGTCATCAAAAAGGAATTCGCGTATAAAATATAAACGAATGTGATGATCCCTAGTAAAACAGAACCTAGTCGGAAAATGATAACTGTAGCAGCAACGACCGTATTGCTTTTCAAAAAGGCTTCGTTGCTCGCCATTGATTCAAACATGTAAAAAATAGCAGATGCCATAACTAATCCTGAGAATAATACCAAGTAATCTCTTAAACGGCTCTTGATCCCAGTAAGTGATAATTTCCAAAGCATAGTCAATCTCCCCCTACTGTTCCAAGTTTCCAAGAATAGATAGTATTTCCCGATAGAAGGAATCCCGGCTTTGATCTCCACGTTTCACTTCTTGATGGATACCGCCATCCTTGATAAATAAAATACGTTGGCAATAACTTGCAGAAAACGGATCATGTGTCACTAGAAGAATCGATACATGATCTTTTGTATTCAATTCGTCCATCGTATCTAAAAGATCACGGGCACTTTTAGAATCCAGCGCACCTGTAGGCTCATCCCCTAATAAAATCGTTGGTTGTGTGATCAACGCACGTGCGGCAGCGACTCGTTGTTTTTGTCCACCGGAAATCTCAGAAGGATAGCTTTCCAAAATATGAGCAATCGATAAACGTTCTGCAATTTTTTGGACACGTTGCTTGATTTCTTTTGGTCTGACACCTTGTAAAGAAAGAGGAACAGCGATATTTTCTTGTGCTGTCAAACTTTCTAATAAATTGAAATCTTGGAAAATAAAGCCGATTTCATTCGCACGAAAATCTGCTAGTTGATTTCCTTTTAATGTCGTCACATCTTTTTGATTGATTCGGATATGTCCATCTGTTGGTTTGTCTAATGTGGATAAAATATTCAAAAGCGTTGATTTACCTGAACCGGAAGCACCCATGATGCCAATAAATTCACCTTTTTCTACATCGAAGCTGATGCCGCTTAATGCTTGCGTCTTTTTCTCATTGTTTTTCCCGTATACTTTTGTTACATTCTGTACTTCGACTATTTTGTTCATTTCTTTCCCTACCCTTTAATTAGTTTTTCTAGTGCTGTTTTCGGCACATCTTTTTTTTCGACTTCTTCATATGAAGTGACACCTTTCTTTTTGTTCCAGGTGATTTTCAAATATGCTCCTTTACGAAGCGGTCGAGTCAATTGCCCATTGAAATCTAGTTCTTTTTCCTTACCCTCTTTCGTATAACCAGGCAGGATATATCTATAGTTGACTGTTTCTTGTCCAGAGTCTGCTTTGGATACTGTTTTTGCACCATCTGTCGTAATCTGTACATAGTATTCTTCTCCGCCCATCACTACGTAATCTGCGATTTTCACCCCTGCAAGTGCCACAACGATGAAAACAAGTAGTCCGATCAGAAGTTTTTTCACTTTTTCCCCTTCTCTCTTACTTTATATATTGATTATAGAAAAAAACGAACAATTATGCCTTCGAATCATCTATCATTCTTCTTTCAATTTTGTCATTTTCATTGAACAACTAAAAAAGAGTTTAAGACAATCGTCCTAAACTCCTTCTTCCTATCTTACAAAAACTATATCACTTACGGTCTTTCATATCGCCTGTATTGATAACGGGTTGCGTTCCTTTGTCTGTAATGATTGAGACAAGTAAATTATTGATTAATTGGACTTTTCGATCATCGGTGAAATTGATTTCTTGTCCTTCTTCGATTTGTTCCAAAGCCATTTGAGTGATCGTGACAGCTCCTTCAACAATGGTTTGTCGAGCAGACAAAATAGCTCTTGCTTGTTGACGTTGCAGCATGGCACTGGCGATTTCTGTTGCATAGGCTAAATGATTCAATCGTGTTTCGATTACTTCGACACCTGCTACTGCTAAACGCTCTTGCAACTCCTTTTTCAACTCGTCAGACACTGCCGTAGTGTTTCCTCGAAGCGTCAAATCATCATCATTGAAGGTATCATACGGATATTGGCTAGCGATATGCCGGATGGCTGTCTCACTTTGGATTTCTACAAAATCTTGATAATACGCTACATCGAATAATGCCTTTGCTGTATCAATGACTTTAAACACGACTACCGCTGAGATTTCGATGGGATTTCCGTCTAAATCATTGACTTTTAAAACAGAACTGTTGAAATTCCGAACTTTCAACGAAACAGTCATTTTTTGTGCCAAAGGAATCGTAAGGAAAAAGCCATTTTCCCGGATCGTACCTAAATATTGTCCAAAAAACAAAATCACTTTTGCTTGATTAGGGCTGACTACAGTTGCCGAACTTAGCAACAGTAACGCGATCAGCCAAAGAAAAATACTTAAAAATAGTGCCCAAACTTTCGCTTGCCACATGCCTAAATAGAAGAAAAATAAACCAACTAAAGCTAATACGACCAAACCGACGATTCCTGCATAACCATTGATATAAATTGCTCTTTTTTCTCTCATTCTACTTTCTGCGCTCCTTTATCCTTCAATAAATATAGTGTTGCTTTTTAACCCTTTTTTCGAATTCGCGCCATTGCACCTTCTAGTTCCAAATCTTTGTCTTCAGTGATGTACCAACCGCTTGCTTGTGTTCCTCCGGCTGCTTGCGGCAAATAATCCAATCTTGTTCGAACCCAGTGTTTTTCTTCTGTAAAATAGTCTTCTACCAAGATTTCTAGATCCATTCCTGCTGAAAGAGGCAAGTCTTCCCGAACAGATTTAAAGATAAATCGTTCCTTCTCCCCATCATACTTCAATATTCCTGTATCGATAATCGGTAAAGAATAATAGTCCAGTTCTTTCTTCACCGTCAATAAATGTTTGAAAACTTCATGGTACACTTGCTCTAATTGACGACCTTCTGAATTGTTCGGATAGTTGACCATCACTTTTTCTTTATCTGGATCATAAAAGGTTTGACTTAGTTGAGTGATATAAGTATGTAATCTTTCCATTTCTGTTTTTAACTTTTCTCTTTGACCTTCTTCTGCCTTCATATACTTTTTCACCCTGTTTTCTTTATAGATATGTTCTTACTTATTTTACTATAGTTATGTGTGTTAAGCGATGAAAAACAGCAAAGATCCTTCCGATCTTTGCTGTTTTTTCTTAAACTATCCAGTTGTTTGCTAGATCAATCTGTTTCATCGTCTTCTTGATCTGTCGTGATATTGATCGAAGTGTCTTTGGCAGTGATCTTCAGCCGTTTCTGTCCTTGCTCTAACAACGTATTTGTTATTGGCTGGTAGTCTTTTTCAATATGAGATTCACCAGATGTTTGGAGAGTATAGCCACTGTTTTCCATCTCATGCAAAGATAAATTACTATTGTTTAGAGTGACGTTTCCTTCTTTGCTGACCAAACTGTCTTCTAGATGTAAATTACTGTTTTCTCCTATGACGGTCAAGTTATCCACCTTGACTTCATCTAAACGAAGAGAACCTAATTCATCTTTCGCCGTTATTGTTCCTCCCGTAAATTCATTGAATGATACCCAACCATCGTGTGTCATAGTATTTACTTTTTTGATCGATACTTCGTTGATGTCGATTGCACTATTATTCCCTTCGATCGTCAATTCAGATAATTCCTGATCTGCAGGGACAACAATAGTGATTTGTGCACTGGTGTCTTCCAAACTAATAATCGCACCTTCTGATTTTTTGACTGCATTCACGGTCAATACACCATTTTTCTCCTTTATTTCTGGCTTTTCTGTCTTATCGTAGGTCGTTTTTATCTCAAAATCCAACCCGCGTATGACTGACACTGTTTGATGTTCTGCATGGATGACGATTTTGTTTGCCTCTTTGATTTTTTTCGTCTCCGTCACCATATCGATCAATCGAGGGCCATCATCCCAAGTCAGACTCTTTTGAGCGCCTAATGTATAAGTTGCACCTGCTAGGAGTCCGCCAGTAACCATCAGGATAATACCGGTAATCAAAAAATGTTTCAATCTCATTTATCTGTCCTCCTTCAAGCGCCCGCTGAATGCAGATCTCTTTTTGTAATAAAACGCCGTCCCATCCATTTAACAAAGTTCATCATGACATAAAAAAGCCATTTTGTTCCTTTCAGCAACAGTGGCGAAATAAATACTGCGCTTCCCGTGGCGAACAGACCAACACCGATAAAGAATAACCCACTCAGAATCGATTGACCAAACACACTGATTCCTGAGATGATCATGAATAAGCCAATACCTAAGATACTGATACATAGAACATAGATACTAAAAATGAGCGCCAGCAAAGCAATCAATAGTCCCCCAATAACCAATATAAACCCTAATGCTAGTGGAATGAGGACAGGAGAAGCAAATAAACCGATAATGATTAACCAAATCAGACGCATTTGTCTTTTTGGACTCCTCACTAACTCGTCTTCTGCTTGTTCTTCTTCTGAAAAGTAACTGATTTTTAATTTTAAAGCAAACTGCTTTGGTGTACCATATTCATCAATGACCTGATCTAATGTTTTTCCGGAATCTAAAAAATATTCCTCATAATATTGGATCAAATCAAAACGATCGTCTTCAGGAATTTCTTGAAGATGATCCACAACTTCATTCAAATAATCATTCATTTGTGCTCTCCTCCAATAACCGGTCTAAAGAATCTCGAAAAACAATCCATTCATCAATAATTTCTTCTAAATGACGACTTCCTATTGGTGTCAACGAGTAATATCGACGGTTCCTACCTTCAAAAGGTTCATCATAGGTCTCAAGATACCCTTCTTTTTTCAATCTTCTCAAAACCGGATAAAGTGTAGATTCACTGACTGAGAGACTTTCTTGTACGATTTTTGTTAAGGCATAACCATACATATCTTCTTTGCTTAATGCTGCTAACACAGTGCCATCAAGAAGAACAGTTGGAATCTGGATGTGCATTACGTCACCTTCTATTCTCAAGTGTAATATTTTATTACAATCTATATTATACATCATATAATATAGTTTCAAAATCAGTTTGTCAAATACAAAAAAACTGACTAAAAGGTTTGATCCCTTTTAGTCAGCAAAAAATGGCTTCTCTTTGATTATTATTATAACAGTAGCATGATCCAATTCGTCCACATCCAACTTAGTGGCATGATAACGATCATCGCTGGTATCATGTCAGCTACTGGGAACATTTTCACGTTGATCATTCTAAAACCGGTAGCAACCATCAAGAATCCACCGCAAGCTTTAAAGTCTAAGATCATATCTGGTGTAGTCAATGGATAAATAAATTTTGCCAATAAGAACAAGATATAAAAAATAATGAATTGGGGAATCGCTACTACGGAAACGACATATCCTAAATTACATGCAAAAATTGCTGCTGTGAAAAAATCAAGGACAGATTTAGAAATCAAAATCGTACTATCTCCAGTCATCCCAGAATCTAAGCTTCCATAAATTCCCGTACCACTTGCACAAAATAAAACAATGACCGTCACTAATGTGCTGATAAATTCATCGTGGGTCATACCAAGCTTTTCACTAGGAAAGATTTTAGAAATAGGCACTTGCATCAACGCAGCGCCCTTGTTAATCCCATTACCTAAATGAACAATCAGTCCAATCGCTGTTCCTATCACCAAAGCAAAAATAACAGCTGGCATATTTTTCATTGGCGCAATGGAATAGATACCCATCCCCATTGAACACACACCAAAAACCATCGTCAGCTGCGCTTTAAAGTGTTCGCTTAATTTATTTCCTACTAATCCGCCAATTAGTCCGCCAAGCAAAACGGAACCTACATTGATCAAAACTCCAGTTGGCATCAAAAAAACTCCTCTCTTTCTCTATAAAGCGAAAATTATTACAGAAAATTTTCTGCAATCACTGCTTTCACTGCAAGAAAGATTGTACCAGACAGAGTAGGTTACACCAATTCATTTTTTGTGTTAAAGTATTCTTTATTGGAATAAGTAGGAGGAATATGATGGATATCCATAAATTTGAAGTTTTTCTTGATTTAGCCGAAACGATGAATTTTACCAAAACTGCTGAACGACAATTCACCACCCAAGGAAACATTTCTAAACAGATTCTTTCGTTAGAAACAGAATTAGACGTCAAATTATTCGAACGTGCCCATAGAAAAATCGAGTTGACCGAAGCTGGAAGCTTATTGCTCCCTTATGTAAAAAATGTCGTAGAACAATACCATGCCATGCAAGAAGTGCTTGAAACCTATACGCAAGAAAACAATCTTTCATTAAATATCTTAACGATACCAACCATGATCAATTACCAAGGCTTTTCCAAGATTACCGAATTTTTGAAACGTCATCCTGAATTTACGGTCCAGTTGAAAGAAGTGGAAAGTATCGAACTGACTTACGACGATACAAATGAACATAGTGATACGATCCACTTTGCCAGAAGCTTCCAGGCCCCACCAAGTTCGATTGAGTGGCTACCTACTGAAACAGACGATTTTGTAGCAGTTCTGCCTAAAACCCATCCTTTAGCTGCTAAAAAGAAATTGGATCTAAGTGAACTGAAAAAGGAGAATTTTTTGGTTCTTGGCCCTACTACGAACTTGTATCAACCTGTGCTGGACTTGTGTCGCGAAGCTGGATTTGAACCGAGAATCTCTTATAAAGGATCTAGGACCGACTTGATCATCAATATGATTGCAAATGACATGGGGATTGCTATTGTTATGGAAAAAACAGTCAAAAATCTGTTAAAAGAAAATACTGTGATCCTCCCCATCTCTCCAACAAAAGAAAGTTATCTCGCATTTACGCGTAAAATCGGTGAACATTCTTTGGCTTCAGACACATTTTGGGAGTATTTGAAACAAGAAGAGAACTAGGCCCTTCATTTTCTGTCTATCAATCCATCCAAAAAAGAGAGCGACTCATGACTTTCGCTCTCTTTCTTGCATCATATCCTTGTTTCAATGACACATCTATCATTTCTCGTAGTTCAATAAGAAAGCAGCGATTTTATGTCGAAAGAACCGTAAGAACATTTCCCTAATCACAAAAAAACGACTCCCCCCCTAAAAACCTTCAATCGAATTTTTAGGGGGTTTTATTCTTTTTCCTATTGTTTACTTAACCGTATCATTGCTGTCGTTCCTACTCCTTCGATACTGCTATAATCAATACGACCATCATGCAGTTCTAGAATTTTTTTGACCAGTGAAAGTCCTAGCCCATTCCCAGAAATTTGACGGCTTGTATCTCCTTGATAAAATTTTTCAAACATTCGATCTCTGGTCTCTTCATTCATTCCTACACCTGAATCGGTCACTTCCAGTACAATCTCTGTGGCTGTCTCAAATAGTTTGATATGAATCTGTCCATTGACTTGATTGTACTTTATGGCGTTATCCATAATATTCAACCACACTTGGTACAAAAACTCTTCATTGCCTGTGTAATTTACTGCAGCCAGTTCGATATCCAATTCTAGCTGTTCTTTCTCCCATTTAGGCTGCAAAAAAACGATTACTTCTCGAATTTGTTCATCTAATCGGTACTCTTTTTTTTCCAGTTGGATACGCTGGTTTTCCAGTTTGTTCAATTTTAAGATATTCTCTGTTAATTGTGAAAGTTGCGTGATACTTTCGATAATCCGATATAAAAATATTTGGCGTTCTTCGTCAGAGAGATTTGGGGCTTGTAACAATTGTACATATCCTTGGATCGTTGCTAATGGTGTTTTGAATTCATGGGATACACTGGACACAAAATCATTCCTCAATGTTTCGATACTATTGAGTTCTTGGACCATAACATTGAAATCTTTATACAGTTGCTGTACTTCTGCTACTTTCTGCTGCTCATCCATTCGAATCGAAAAATCTCCCGTTGCTACCAGACTCATATTTGTCCCTAGTGCACTGATTGGATGCAGAATACGCCGCCCAACAAAAATCGATATTCCTGTACCCACGATCATACTGAACCCTGCAAAGACGAATAACGGGTATAGCGTTGGTTTTCCAGCCGATTCAGCAGGTGAGATAGAATGCCGAGACAATAAGAAAATAAAACCGAGAAAACACAGCAGTGTCACTAAGATCGAAATGAAGACAATACTGGCAAAATAGATCCATAATTGTGAAAATAGCTTTTTTTTCATCTTTAAATAACCGCCTTATAGCCTAGTCCCCGTACTGTCATGATTTGAAAATCTTCCGTCTTTTCAAAACGGCTCCTTAAACGTTTGATATGTACATCAATCGTTCGTTCTTCTGTATTCGTATCTAATCCCCAAATGTCATCCATCAACTGTTGGCGAGTGAAGATCTTGTTGGGATAAGACAGTAATTTATACAGAAGCAGAAATTCTTTTTGAGGCAGAATCAACGAATGCTGATCTTGTAACACTGTATAAGTATCCAGCTCTAATTTTGTTTGTCCAATCATCAAGCTATTGCTGTAATTGATTTTTGAACGTCGAAGCAATGCTTCCACACGTAGGATCATCTCATTGACATCGATGGGTTTTGTCATATAATCATCTGCTCCTAGTTTGAACCCGCGTTTCTTATCCTCAAAATCGGCCTTTGCCGTAATCATCAGAACAGGTGTGTCAAATCTGGTGCTACGTAATGAGTCTAGCAAGTCATAGCCATCCATTTTCGGCATCATGATATCTGTAATGATCAATTCTATACGTGTCGCTTCTAGTTTTTTCAGCGCATCCTCTCCATTCAATGCAGTGATGACTGAAAAGCCCGCTCGTTCCAACACAGAACGGTAAAGCAACTGTAATTGCGGATCATCTTCTACTATTAAAATACGATTCATTGTTCTCCCTCTGTTTTTTGAAAAATTTCTAGATTTTTTCTTGCAGTTCATCTTCAGTTAACATTTATTTTGTATACTACGATCATTGTTCTGATATACTTATTAGTATACCGAATATTTCAATACGGGAGAAGGGTGATTATGCTTCAATTAAAAGATATAAAAAAATATTATAAAGTCGGCGAAACCACCACTAAAGCATTGGATGGTGTATCTGTCGCTTTCAGACAAAAAGAATTCGTAGCGATTTTAGGTCCTAGCGGTTCTGGTAAAACGACTATGCTGAATGTGATTGGTGGACTAGATAATTATGATTCCGGTGATATGGTGATCAACGGAAAGTCTACTAAAGACTTCAAAGACAACGACTGGGATGCCTACCGAAACAATTCTATCGGGTTCATTTTCCAAAGTTATAACTTGATTGGTCATTTAGGCATTATTGAAAATGTTGAACTTGGGATGACATTAAGTGGTGTTTCTAAAGACGAAAAACGAAAACGGGCAGAAGATGCCTTGCATCGGGTCGGCTTGACAGATCATATGCACAAAAAGCCAAATCAGCTATCTGGTGGACAAATGCAGCGGGTAGCAATCGCTCGAGCGCTAGCCAATGATCCAGATATCCTTTTGTGTGATGAGCCAACCGGAGCTTTAGATACAGAAACAAGTATCCAGATCATGGAACTGATCCAAGAGTTATCGAAAGAAAAATTAGTGATCATGGTCACACATAATCCTGAACTGGCCAATCAATATGCAGACCGGATCATTGAATTTTCTGATGGTAAGATCTTAACGGATTCCCATCCTCACATCGAACGACCAAAAGATGATCAATTTAACCTACGCAGAACGAAGATGAGTTTTTGGACAGCGTTGAAGCTTTCTTTCAACAATATCCGAACAAAAAAAGGACGTACTTTCTTGACTTCTTTTGCTTCCAGTATCGGGATCATCGGAATCGCGATCGTCCTTTCCCTTTCTTCTGGTTTCCAAAAGCAAATCGATAACACGCAAGCTGAAACGATGGCGAAATTTCCGATCACTATTTCTAAGGTAACGACTAACCAGACCCGTGACGATGCTGGATTAGGTGCAAGCAAAGCAGAGTATCCAGACAGCAAAACGATCACAGCAAAAGTTAGCGAAGAAGACAAAGCACAGCATACGAATAAAATCGATCAAACCTACGTCGATTATGTAACAGGCATCGATCCTAATTTAAGTAATAATATTGGGTTTACTCGTACAACAGGAATCAATCTTTTACGTGATGTAAATGGCAAAGTACAGCCTGTCAGCTTCTCGAATCAAAACCCTGATGCGGAATCTCTTTCCTTGTCTAGTACGATGTCAGCAATGACAGGTGTGGGAGTGTCAAGTTTCCCTACACAGCTTGACACTAGCAAAGAAAACTTTTTAAAAGACAATTATTCTTTACTTGCCGGAAGTTATCCAGCCTCAGCAACAGATGTCGTGCTGATCGTAGACGGCAACAATAATACTAATATCAATGCATTGAAAAATCTTGGATTTGATGTGAAGGAAGACGAAAAACTTGATTTCGATGATATCGTCGGTACAACATTCAAGTTAGTAAACAACAATACTTACTATACAAAACTTCCAACTGGGAATTTCATTCCTAATACAGATTATGATTCGATGTATCAGAATTCTTCAGATGAATTGAAGATTTCAGGAATCCTACGCGTGAAGTCTTCTTCTACAATGAATCTCTTATCGCCAGGAATCGCTTATAGTGATCAATTAACGACTCAAATCGTCAATGAGAACAAAGAATCAGAAATCGTCAAAGCCCAAAAAGACAGTGATGTAAATGTCTTAACTACTGAAAAAGTTGACGAAAATGCCAAACAAACATTGCTTAGTTATTTAGGCGGAGACAGCTTGCCTTCAAGTATCATGATTTATCCGAACAATTTTGAAGACAAAGAAAAAATCTTGGATTATTTAGATGATTACAATAAAGGCAAATCAGATGAAGATAAAATCATTTATACTGATTTAGCTGGAACGATGACTGAACTGACTGGCGGATTGATGGATGCTATCACTTATGTCCTCATTGCTTTTGCAGGGATCTCTTTAGTAACAAGTATGATCATGATCAGTATCATTACTTATACATCTGTGATTGAACGGACAAAAGAAATCGGTGTACTAAAAGCTTTAGGTGCACGGAAAAAAGACATCACTCGCGTATTTGACGCAGAAACGTGTATTTTAGGTATTTCTTCTGGGATACTAGGTGTGTTTATTGCCTGGCTAGCTACATTCCCTATCAATAGCATCTTGTACAACATGACGGATCTAAAAAATGTTGCGCAACTAAATCCTGTCCATGCAGTCATTCTAGTGATCGTCTCTACTATATTGACGATGCTTGGCGGTCATCTTCCTGCACGAATGGCAGCGAAAAAAGACGCCGCTATCGCTTTGCGTGCAGAATAAAGCTATTCGTTTTTTCCAATTACTACAAAGGGTTGTGACAAAATTCTTGTCACAACCCATTTTTTTGAATAAACAGCTTTTCATAACCTCTCGATAAACGGCGTTCTCCTTCCAACTCCTCGGTCACAACCTCTGATTCACGGTATTCCTGAAGTAACTTCTTCGGAAATAAGCCGAAATGTCACAAAAATTTGAGAAGCAAATTTCGTACATTCCTTCTTATTTCTTGAAGCTGACCACTTCTGTCACAATCTCTTGCCTATTATAATTCTGGAATATGGTTTTCCCCCTCGAGCCACAGTTCTTTCGGTGTATATTTGTCTTTTCCATTTATGAATACTGTTCCATCTGCTTCAATCGTTACTTCAGTCCCAATCCACATATTAGTAGAAAGAGCGAGAAGATTTTTTCTTTTTCCTCTTCCTTTTTTTCCAAATTGCAAGGCATCGGTTATCTCTTCTGTCCAATGAGATTTCACGTATTTTACTTCCCCGTTTTCAAATGTAACTTTCAAAATATTCGCTATATTTTCTACTTTTACTGCTTTAGGAAATGACTCCTCCATTTTTTTCACTTTCCTTCCATTAGCATTTAGTATGCGCTTTCTTATTGTTGTAAGTATATCATAATTTATTCTATTATCAAAAAACCGTATCCATTCCATTAAGGAATATTTTATCAAACAAGTTGAATTGTTTTCCTCCTTTGTACCTTTTACTATAGATAGGTAAAGACAACTAAGGAGGAATTTTTCATGACAGATCAACCGTATGATTTAAGAAAAGTCATCGAAGAACTAAAAACACTTCCAGGTCAATATCACGAAACAGATATTGAAATCGATCCTGAAGCAGAATTATCTGGTGTTTACCGTTATATCGGTGCTGGCGGTACAGTAAAACGTCCGACTCAAGAAGGACCAGCTATGACTTTCAACAATATCAAAGGTTTCCCCGGCACACGTGTGAACATCGGGACAATGGCTAGTCGTAAACGTGTAGGTGAAATTTTGCACCATGATTATCGAACACTTGGCCGTTTCTTGAAAGACGCTGTAGAAAATCCAATCAAACCTGTGAAAGTAGACAAAGCAGACGCTCCAGCACAAGAAGTCGTTCATCTAGCTACCGATGCAGACTTCGATATTCGCAACATTTTGCCTGCACCTACAAATACTCCTGAAGATGCAGGTCCATACATCACGATGGGTGTAGTCTTAGGATCAGATCCAGAAAAAACAATGAGCGATGTAACGATCCATCGTATGGTCCTAGAAGACAAAGATACGATCGGTATGTACATCATGCCTGGTGGGCGCCACATTGGTCACTTCCAAAAACAATTTGAAGCATTGAATAAACCAATGCCTATCACTATCAATATTGGTTTAGATCCAGCAATTGCCATTGGTACGACTTTCGAACCACCTACCACTCCACTTGGCTACAACGAACTATGGTGTGCAGGAGCTTTGCGTAACGAACCTATTCAAATCGTTGATGGTGTAGCAGTCGATGAAGTGGGTATTGCTCGTGCTGAATTCATCATTGAAGCAGAAATCATGCCAAATGAAACAATGCAAGAAGATATCAACACGAACTCAGGGAAAGCAATGCCAGAATTTCCTGGTTATACTGGGGATGCTAATCCAGCTGTACAAGTAGTAAAAGTCAAAGCAGTTACTCATCGAAAAGACAATCCAATCATGCAAACAACAATTGGTCCAAGTGAAGAACACGTATCTATGGCCGGTATTCCTACAGAAGCAAGTATTCTTGCCTTGGTTGATAAAGCTATTCCAGGAAAAGTAGTAAATGTCTACAATCCTCCTGCAGGTGGCGGTAAATTGATGACCATCATGCAGATTCGTAAAGAAAACGAAGCGGATGAAGGTATTCAACGCCAAGCAGCTATTCTTGCCTTATCAGCCTTCAAAGAATTGAAGACAGTCATTTTAGTCGATGAAGATGTTGATATTTTCGACATGAACGATGTAGTTTGGACTTTCAACACTCGTTTCCAAGGAGATAAAGACATTATTGTGCTCCCAGGAATGAGAAACCATCCATTGGACCCATCAGAATTACCAGAATATAATCCTGGCTCTATTCGTTTCCGTGGGATGAGTGCAAAAACTATCTTTGACGGTACAGTTCCTTTCGATATGAAAGAACATTTTGTACGTGCAAAATTCCAAGAAGTAGAAGATTGGGAAAAATATTTGAAATAATGAATGATCTGCAACTGTTTTGACATCATAAAAAGGAGTGCGGAAAATGGAACAATTGGCACAACGGAAGAAAAAAATCGTGATTGGTGTAAGTGGCGCTTCGGGCACCATTTATGCCATCAACCTAGTGAAGAAACTAAAAGAATATCCGATGGTAGAAACACACGGAATCATCAGTCCATGGGCAAAACAGAACTTAAAGCTGGAATCCGACTTATCCCTAAATGAATTCGAAAGCCTGTTTGATTACCATTATTCAAACAAAGATCTAGGTGCTGCTGTCGCCAGCGGATCATTTTTGACCGATGGAATGATCATCGTACCGGCAAGTATGAAAACAGTCGCAGGTATCTCTGTTGGTTTAGGCGACAACCTGATTGCACGTGCTGCTGATGTAACAATGAAGGAGCAACGAAAGTTAGTCATTGTCCCTCGTGAAACGCCATTAAATGCCATTCACTTGGAAAACTTGACTAAATTAGCACGACTAGGTGTGCAAATCATACCACCGATCCCTGCTTTTTATAATCAGCCTCAAACGATCCAAGATCTTGTTGATCACCATACAATGAAACTTTTGGATCAATTTGGGATTGTAAATGAACATTCAAAACGTTGGCAAGGTGATTAATATGGAAAAAGAAACGATAGTTGAAGTAACAAAACTAGGTTTCACGATCCAAGCCGCTGTTAAAGTAATCGGTAAAGACTTATTGATTACTTTAACAGGCGGAGATACACCACATATCGGAACAGTCACTACATTTTCTCGTGATACAGAGATCCAAACTGTACGTTTCCCTAGCCACGATGGTCGTTTCCACAAAGACGATGTCTTAGCCGAAAAAATAGCTGTGGTCATCAAAAATGCCGTTCCAGGAAGCTGTACGATCACTTCCGGTATCCATGTTGACCATATCTCCAATGCACAAATCAACGCTTCTTTTCCGATGTCAGAAGAGTTAGGTTACAAGATTTTAGATTGGTTGGAAAAAACAGATTTCCATATCAAAGAACCCGTTTATTATAAAGATGGTGAAAAACCATTATGAAAGAAGAGGTTGTGACACATCTTTTGTCATAACCTCTTGTTTTTATTTTTGCTTCACTGTAACTGCTACGATATCACCAATATCTTTTCCGATGTTTTTACGAATATCTTTTCGTAGTCCAAGGATATAGCAGACCGAACCATCTAAATTTTTCACGCCCATATTCACGATACTGCCTTCGTACGGCACATTATCAAAAGTTGCTTGGACTTTCACTCTTCCAGCACCGAATTCTTCTCTTATATCATATGGAAAAACAATATATGCGCCACCCTTGCCGACTTCGGAAGCATAGATTTTTGATTCAAAAGAATAAGTTTTCCTCATTTTATTCCTCCTATTTTTTACATCTAGTATAGCATAGCAAAAAAAGAAGGAACTATGACAAAAGTCTTGTCGCAGTTCCCTTTTTTTGAATAAACGGTGTTCAATCAGCTGACCCTCGGCATTAGCTCAAAAAACGGCAAAATATGAGGAGCTATTTTTCCGTTTTTTTCTCTAATACTCAGGTCAAAACACTGATTTCACAACCTCTTCCTTAAACGGTGTTCAAAAGCTTGCATCTACAGCACTAAGCCCAATCAGATGAAAAATATGGCGTGCTATTTTTCTCTGCTTGTTCTTACTGCTTGATGCAGAGCAGCTTTTTCACAACCTCCTACACGGTGTTCAAAATATTATTCGCCTTTTGCTTCTTTCACTAATTTCGCGAATGCTTGTTGTTGGAATTCAGCAGTTAAGGCTTTCGTACGTTGTTCTTGTTCTGCTTTGCTCATTTGCGGATTTTCAGTCATTGCTTTTACCATACCGTCTTGCACATAAGCTTTTGCTTCACTTTCCATCGTACTTTGCTGTTTCTTCACTAATTCAGCTAACTTGGATGCTTGGTCCGTACTTAATTCTACCCATGTCTCTGGGATTTTGAATGTATTCACTCGGCTGTCATATTCGTGATTGTTATCAGCAATATTGAACCAGAATTTATACATGTCGTTTTTGTATTCCCAATAAGTAGTTTTCGTCACTTTTTCAGCATCGCCGTCTGTCTTTTCTACTTTATTTGTTTCGTTATCCGTACCAGTTGCTTTTGGTTTCTCTTGTTTTTCATTCGTTCGGTAAAGATACACTTTTTCTTTTCCATTCCCTAAAGCTTTATACAAAAGCATATCTGCTCCTTGGGAATCAGCACTGGAAACAATTTTTTCTGTTTTCGTTTCCGTTACTTTTTCCATTCCAAAGTGATTGGACAAATTAGCGACGATCAAACTTAGTGAAGCGACGAAGATTAGTCCGAAAATCAAAGATAAAAAGGTTTGCCATGTTTTTTTAGCGAACACGTTCGTTAAAGCAAAAGCAAGCAAGCTGACAATCAAAACTCCAATAATCATGCATTATCCCCCGCTTTCGTTAGAACAGGTTCTTTTTTCTTCAATAAAAAGGCAATAATAAAGCCAAGGATCCCAAAGATGATCGCTACGATAAACGCGGCATGGTAACCTGACAGTGTGGCATTGATTGCCTGATCTTTATAAGCTAATGGTGTATTGTCCAATACAGATTTGCTTGGGATATTTGCTTTTGTCACATTCGTCAACACACTGATCAAAATAGCTGTACCGATCGAGCTTGCAATTTGACGGAATGTATTATTTACCGCTGTCCCGTGACTGATCAAGTTATTTGGCAATGCATTCATACCAGAAGTCGTTACCGGCATCATGACCATGGAGATCCCAAACATACGGATCGCATAAAGGATCACGATATATAAAACTGGAGTCGTTTTTGTCAAGAAAGCAAATGGTGCAGTTGCGGCTGTCAAAATGAACATCCCTGTAATGGCTAAACGTTTCGCGCCGTATTTATCGAAAATCGCACCTGTAACGGGCATCATAGCCCCCATGATCAAAGCACCTGGCAACAACATCAAGCCAGAATGGAATGCTGATTCTCCGCGAATGTTTTGGATATACAACGGCACGACCATTTCTGCCCCTACCATCGCCATATTCGTTACACCGGCTAAAACAGCTGCAATCGTAAATGTAGATGATTTGAATACACGAAGCTCCAAGAATGGATGTTCCAAATGTAATTGACGCCATGAGAACAAGGCGATGAAAATCACACCAACGACTAAGAAACCAATTACTTTCAAGCTTCCCCAGCCATCATCACCTACACTAGAAAATCCGTAAAGCAAACTACCGAATCCAATCGTTGACAAAATAGCTGATAAAATATCAATGCTAGGATTTGACAATGGAATAACACTTTTCATTAGGAAGAATGCTAAAACCAAGACAAGAACAACGATTGGTAGTACCATACCAAACAAGTCACGCCAATGGTAGTTATCAATGATGTAACCAGATAATGTAGGGCCTAAAGCAGGAGCAAGCCCAATAACGATTCCTGACATCCCCATTGCTGATCCTCTTTTTTCTGGTGGGAAAATAGACAACATGATATTTTGCAATAATGGCATCGATACTCCCACACCGCAAGCTTGGATTAAGCGACCGATTAGTAATGTACTAAAATTAGGTGCTGTAAAACAAGTAATCGTTCCGATCAAAAAGATCGTCATGGCAGAAAGATATAAATTTCTTGAACTGAATTTATTGATTAGCCATGCTGTTATTGGGATCATGATCCCGTTGACTAGCAAGAAACCAGTCGTTAACCATTGCACATCAGACGCTGAAATATCGAAAGCTTTCATCAATGTAGGAAAAGCTGTCGTCAATAAGGTCTGATTCAAAACGGTACAAAATGTACCAATTAATAAGACAACAACTAAAAGTGTCCGATTATATGGTTTTCCGTAAATATCTACGGGTTGGTTGTTACTCATATTTCTCCTTCTTTCTGAATTTTTTCTGAAACTACTAGAATACTTTAGTCCTAAATCCGCCATTTGTCAACCTACTTGACACATTAGTTAATACAGATATAATTAAGGAAAGTAAGAGGACAAAAGGAGTGACAAAAATGGTTGGGGCTTCCCTTAAACGTTTGTTGGAAAACGATCAATTGGTTGTTGGCATCAGTGAATTAAGTGATATCGTCGGTGTGTCTCCACGTCAATTAAGGTATTGGGAACAAAAGGGATTCATTCGTTCGATCGAAGCTGATGCGAATTGTCCTAGAAAATATCGTTTGCCTACAGTTATAAAAGTAGAACTGATCAAAAAATACTTAGATGACGGATTTACCTTATCTAAAGCTGCAGAAAAGGCAGAAATCCGACAAAAGAAAATGCATCATGTCCGCAAAGTTTTTTCAAAAGCAATCAAAGATATCGAATTGATCGACGAACGCTATACGATTTTACAAATTGGCAACTTCAAAGAAGAGAATGCGAAGATGTACATCATTCATGACAACGAGACAGACGAATTGTCTTACAAACTCCTTCCTGTCGATGAAAAAGCTGACTACGAGCAGCTGTTAAAAGAACTCTAAGCTCCGCTAATCTCCTAAACATCAGACTTTTTAAAAAGTAGATGATACATATAACACTTAGAAAAAGCCTGTTTGAACATAAGAATATCCGAACGGTGATCTGCATTTCTTTCATATAGAAAGGAAGCATCCATCACTGTTCGGATATTTTTTAGTTTATTTTTTTCGGTTGTTTTCTTCTTCCAATACATCTGTCAGCCAACTTGCATATTCTGTTTCCCGATTGATCGCATGCGCTAAAATCAAGTAATGTCCGTAATTTTCATGTTTGTCTTTTTCTGTAGGAAAGATTGTTTTTTTTCGCTCTAATAGATGAAGGCGTTTTTCTTCATGAAGATCACGCTGCTGCTGGATAATTTCTACTAATGCCGGATCATTCACGTCTTTGACGAAATACAATTTTAAAACGAATTCGTCTCGATTAACCGGCAGTTCATTGGTCGGTGTATGAATCCACTCTGCTAATTGTTCCTTCCCTTCTTCTGTTAATTCATAAACTTTTTTTTCCAATTTTTCGCCTGTGATCTCTACTTGATGTTGAATGATTCCTTGCTCTTCCATTTTTGCCAGCTCAGGATAAATCTGACTATGTTTTGCTTGCCAAAATTCTCCTATTTCATTTTTGAATGATTGATTCAATTCATATCCTGTCATCTGCTTCTTACTTAATAACCCTAATAAAATATAGCGAAGTGTATTTTTTCTTGCCATCAGTTTTTCCTCCTTGACAAATCTTTAAATCCATTCTATCATAAACGAGTAATCAAAAACATGTAGTTTATTACATGTTTTAATTTAGAGGGAGATGTTTAATCATGAAAGAATTTAAAGAATTGGAAGATTTTATTGGAACTCACTTTATTTATACGTATGACAACGGTTGGGAATATGAATGGTATGCAAAAAATGACCATACTGTCGATTACCGTATCCACGGCGGAATGGTCAAAGGTCGTTGGGTAAAAGACCAAGAAGCTGATATCGTTAAATTGACAGATGGCGTATTCAAAATTACTTGGACAGAACCAACAGGGACAGACGTGGCATTAGACTTTATGCCAAATGAAAAGAAACTTCACGGAATGATCTTTTTCCCTAAATGGGTTGAAGAACATCCAGAAATCACTGTTACTTTCCAAAATGAACATATCGCAGAAATGGAAGCAGCTCGTGAAAAATATGAAACTTATCCAAAATTACTTGTTCCTGAATTTGCTACCATCACTTATATGGGTGATGCAGGTATAGACAATGAAGATGTCATTAGTGAAGCGCCATATGATGGCATGCCTGATGATATCCGTAGCGGAAAATACTTCGATGAAAATTATAAACGAGTAAAATAAGGTTGTGAAAGAGAGGTTGTGAAATCAGCGTTACGCTTTGAGTAATAAGAACGCTAGTCAGAAAATAGCTTTTCATATTTTCTAGGCTAGTGGGCTTATTACCGAGAAGCAGCTGATTGAACACCGTTTATCAAAGATCGTAACAACTGCATCTTCACACAGTTAAATTAGTGACTTCAAAATGAAATAATGCTCCCAGCAAAAATTAGGCTGGGAGCATTATTTCGTTACTCTGTTCATCAAAAATCATTGGTTTGATTCCATTGCATCACAAGCTCCTCCTCATTTACTGCTTCATCTTTTTGCAGTATTTGAATTGCAAAGCCTTGTGAAAGATAGAAATGAATAGCTGATTGATTTTTTTGATAGACTGTCAAAGTCAGTGTTTTATTGGTTTCTTTTATTTTTTTCATTAGTTGCGTACCGATTTTTTGTTGCCGATATTCCCTCTTTACAAAAATCCCTGCGATGAACTGATCGATCACCCCAGCAAAACCGACGATTTCTTGATCTATTTCTGCTAAGTAAATCACTGCCTCTGGCAAAGCTTTCCTAACAGATTCTATTTGACTCTCCCAATAAGTTGGTGAGATGAATCCATGAGAATCCAAATTAGCATGCAGCCAAATCGATAGAACAGTTTCCAGTTCTTCAGCAGACAATTCTGTTGTTGTACGAATCATTTTTTCTCTCCTTACTTAGTCATTGAGTTTAAACCAAAAACCATTTTTTTGAAGCTCTTTCACCAGTTTTCGCCCCTCAAAAAAGTACATCTTTTCTTGTTTTAATTTTCTGATACCAAAAGAAGCAGCGACTTTAGGATCATCAACTGACACGATTCGATAAGTCCCACCAGGCAATTGATCCAGCTTGACTTTCCCATAATGATCGCTTTGCACTGAAAACGGCACACCGTTTCTAGTAAGTGTTTTTTTCTTATGTTTCAAAATAAATGAGCCACCCTTTACTGGATTTCCTGCTGAATCACTTATAATAAATGAAAAATCAAGCACTTTTTTACTTAACCGATACTGATAAATCAGTCGACCAATAAACAGTAACAGTATGACTACAGCTATTATCGTTCCTGCAAGAATAAGCAACTGTCGCAAAGTTCTTTCCTGATTTCCTTTTTCTTCTTCGTTTTTTACCGATTCACTATAAGGAATCCGATGTCCCGTCACTAGCAAACGATGCGTGTTGATCATATACGGTGTACATGTAAGCAAGGTAACTAAGTCTTTTCCTTCTTCAATCGTTAGAACAGACGTGTCATCTGGCAGTACCACTTGTATATTCCCAACTTGATAAGCCAATTTCTCCCCCAAAACAGTCAAAATAAACGTATCTCCGTGTTCTAAACGATCTAACTCGGTAAATAATCGTCGATTGGGTAACCCGCTGTGAGCAGAAATCACTGAATGCGTCGAATTTCCACCAAGTGGGAAAGAAGTTCCTTGTAAGACGCCTGCTCCATTCTCAAGAATCATGCCGTTAAGCCGGTCATAAAGTGAAATATTTATTTGGATTTTAGGTATATTGACACTTCCAATCAGCCATTCCTCTAATTGGCTGGATGTCGTGCTTTCATTTCTGTTCTGTTCATCGAAAGGATCAGCCCCAGGATTGAATCCTTGGTCAGTTAATCGTTGGTTTTGCTCCTCCATTTTCTTTCGCTGCGCTTCATTTTCGGCTGCGGTTCGTTTTTGTACTTGTTCCATTCGTTTTTGATCCATAAGACTATTTAAAGAATCCACATAAAATGGATACAAAGCGATTAGTAACCCTACGACGATACATATCAATAAAAATAAACGAAACAAAAGCCGACGAGACTGTTTTTGCTTTCTCTGCTTCACATGCGTCCTCCCTTGCAAGTTTTTTTGTTCTTTCTTTTATTATATGGGTTCAGGAAAAAAATAGAAAATGAAAGCCGATGAGATTGTGAAAAAGCTACTTTGTTTCGAGTATTAAGAAAATTTTGACTCAAAACAAGGAATGCGACATGGCTTTGCCACATCCTCTCTCCTTAGAAATTTCACTTATGTTTTTCTTGTAAAATTCATAAATATTTTCATGAATTTTCTAATTTCTTGCCTCCCTACCGCATAGGATATATGATGAATTTATCTAAAGTTTGCAAAGGAGTTCGACAATTGAAAAAATATGGCCCGTTTTTAGCAATTTTTTTCATTGCTTTGGCATTTCTCATGCCTCATTTATTCACACATAAACTAATTTTGGGTGCTGATGCTCCCTTCCATTACAATCGGTTCTACGATGCTGCGCAACAAATCAAACATGGGGATTTCCACTATTTTCCTTCCCTTTATGGATTCCAGCAAAGCGGTAGGATCGTTAACGCCGTTTACGGCCCATTTTTTGCTTATTTACAAGGATTGATCGTGTTGCTTGCAGGTAGTTGGTTTCACTATCAGATTCTTTCAAATTTTATTCTTTATCTTATTTCAGGATTTTCTATGCTGATCTTACTGAGATATGTCAATGTTCGGAACTGGGTAAGTGTACCAGTAGCCGTTTTATTCATGAGTACGTATTCTATTCAATATTGGTCTATCAATCAAGGATTCACTAGTTGGGGGACTTGTTTCTATCCTTTATGCATGATCCCTATTGTTGATTTCGTCCTTCATAAAAAGTTTCCTGTAATCAAAGTTGCGATCTCAGTTGGACTTATGACGCAGATTCATCTACTGTCTTCGATCATGTTAGCCTTGATGTATATTCCTTTTTATCTTTATTACTTTTTTAACCAGACTGAAAAAGGAAAAGCACTGCTTCAACTGATCAAGTCGGTCTTGCTTTATTTTGTCCTGACAGCAAATATTTGGGCAGGACTGGCTATTGTTTACAGCGGGAATAAGATTCTTCCTCCCTTTGTTAACAGAGAAATGAGTCAAAAGGCGATCGACCTGGATGGCAGTTATTGGCTTCATTATCCTAAAGCCTTTCCGTTATTGATATTGTCAGGTTTTTTGCTTTTTATTTTCTTTCAACAAAAGAACACCTTGTTCCAAAAAATCGTGTTGTATACAAGTCTTGTTTTCTTTTTTCTTTCTACTAGCTTGATTCCATGGACGACATTGATCGAAAAAAATGTGCCTTTTATTAGCTTAATTCAATTTCCATTTCGATTTTTCGTCCCATTTACGCTATTGCTTCTGCTTTACCTTGCCCTATCACTAAATCAATGGTCTGAGCAAAAGTGGTTCCGTCTTTTAGGTATATTGGGTATTCTTATTTTTTCTGCACAGACGATCCAAAACTTATACCAGCATCTAGAAAAGTGGGAGAATGAAACATTTGTCAGTCGACATACTTATCTATTCGATACACCGGAAGAAGCAAGGAAAACATTCTTCAGCAAAGATATGTCTACCAGCTTATTCGTTTTCCAAAAAACCACCCCTGACTATCTGCCAATCTATAAGGAGACAAAAGACAACAAATACGACCGATATAACGAAGAAATATTAGAAAACGAAACAACTTTCATAAAAACACATCCAGGCGGTCTTTTGACAATCAAGTGGAAAAATACTGGGGACAAAACGGTTCATATCCCTGTTATCGTTTATGATCGGACTGTACTACAGCAAAATGGAAAAACATTGACTGATTATGAATTAACGGATATCGGGACCCCAATCGTGAATCAGCAAAAAGGGATCAACGAGCTCACGCTTCATTATCGAACGCCGATCTATTTCTATTTCATTCTTTCTCTTACTTTGATTGGTTGGTTTACCTTGCTGTGCTTATTTATTTATCATAGATACAAGCATCTACATGCTTAGTCAAAACGGATGATACATCCAATCAAAAAAAAACTCTCCGAACGGTAGGATCGATCGGAGAGTTTTTTGTGTCATATTTTTGTTCGTTCATCGTCCATCTATTTCGATTTCAGCCCCATAGTGATCACTGATGATTGGACTATCGATCCCGTCAAAAATCCGTTGATATTTTTTTACTTGTACTCCTTCAGGGACAAAAATGAAATCTATACGCAATTTTTCTGTGTTTTGTTCCCAACCATCAATCTTCTTTTCCACAGTAGCAGCTTTGCCTTTTTCATTCGCGATAACATACGAATCTTGAAGAAGAAGACCACTTTCCTTTACTATATGATAACCTTCAGAATCTGCCGGATTATTGAAATCACCTAGGAAAAAAAGTGGTGCGCGAGTTTCAAAAAAGTAGTTTTCCAAGTTTTTCCACTCAAAATAAAAGCCGCTTTTTTTATCTGTCCACCAAGAAAAGTGGCAGCTAGAGACAAAAATATCTTGATCATCTATCTTTGTTTTCCCAATCAAGATCTTGCGCGTCCGATAATCTTCTTTCTTTTGAGATTCGGAGACGGTGAGGACCTGACTTTCCAATGGTCTTTTCGCAAGCAGCGCATTTCCTTCTTCATATTTATCATAACCGATGTGGCTCATTTCCCAACTCCAAAAATACTCTTTTCCTTGTTCTTTTAAAAGCTGGACTAAACAGTAGGCAAAATTATCTTTGCGGATAGGAACTTGATTCTCTACTGGACAGAACTTCATTAGTTTTGCAGGGTCTGCTTCTTCAGATTCCAGTAATTGGTTGATTTCTTGTAAAGCGATCACTTCATAATCTTCTAACAGGATCTTATCTGCTAATTCCTGTAATTTTTTATCTGGTTCTGGCTCAAGCCAGCTATGTGTGTTCAATGTCATGAATTTCATGGTTCTTCTCCTTCTCTTCATTTCGAAACAAAAGGGGTTGTGACAAAATTTTGTCACAACCTCCCCAGTAAACAGTGTTCAATCAGCTGACCTTCGGTATTAGCTCAAAAACGGCAAAATATGAGGAGCTATTTTTCCGTTTTGTCTCTCTAATACTCAGGTCAGGACGCTGATTTCACAACCTCCCTTTATATTTTAATGGAGCCGATCACTTTACCAGCTGCCACTGTCCCTAATTGCTTGATCACTACTTCTTCCACTTTATCATTCGTAAATACGATCATGATCGTTGGATCTTTTTCTTCGTTTTGGATCACTTCAAGATTCATTTCAGCTAATTTCGTTCCTGTTCCTACTTCTTGTCCTTCTTTGACAGCAATCTCAAAAGCTGACTGATTCATTTGGACTGTATCAATCCCCATATGGATCAAAACTTCGACGCCCTCTTTCGTTTCTAGCCCAATTGCATGTTTGCTAGGGAAAATACTTGTCACTTTTCCAGCGATCGGCGCAACAACTTCTCTTGACGTTGGAATAACAGCAAAACCATCACCCATCATTTTTTGTGAGAATACTGGATCTTTTACTTCAGCTAAAGGAATCACTTCCCCAGAAGCTGCGGAAACTAGTTCTTGTTCTATGCCTAAGTATTTCTTGCTATCTGCTTGTCCATTTCCTGTAGAAACCATTTGCGGCTCTGGAATCTCTGCTCCTGATTGCAGCAGATCTTCGATATCTGATTTCAAGACATCTGCTTTTGGTCCATAAACTGCTTGGACTCCATTGTCTTTGACGATCAGTCCCATTGCTCCTGCTCGTTTCCAGGCTTCTTCAGTCCCAACTTTTTCCCGATCGTTTACACTTACACGTAAACGAGTCATACAGGCATCGACATCTTTGATATTTTCTTTTCCGCCCAACAAATGGATGATCTGCACCACTTGCTGGTCTGCAGTTCTTGTTCCACTGTTAGATACAGTGGTTTCTTCACTGTCATTGTCATAATTTCCGTTACGCCCAGGTGTAGCAAAGTTGAATTTTTTGATCAAGAAATTTGCTAAGAAATACGTAACAACACCAAAAACGATCACACATAACACGAAGTTGATAAGATCTGCACCTAGACCCGCTTTGATAGCTAATGGTGTCCGCGTCAGCAATTCGATATTTCCAAATGAATGGACCCGCAATGGTAAAATGTCTGCCATCGCAAATGCAGCTCCCTGAATGACTGAATAAATGGCATATAATGGTACAGCCGCAAACATGAACATGAACTCCAATGGTTCTGTTACACCTGTTAGAAAGACAGCTAACGCTGCTGAAAAATACATTGATTTATATCTTGCTTTCTTATCAGGATCGACATTACGGTACATCGCAAATGCCATCCCCATCAAAATACCCGAAGAACCAATCATTTGTCCTACTTTGAAACGAGCAGGTGTCCAGTTATGCAACACAAATTCATATTGCGACATATCCCCTGCACCTCTAAGATTCACTAAATCAGTGGCCCAAGCTAACCATAACGGATCTTGTCCAAAAACTTGTGTTCCTGCCTGTGCGCCTGATAAAATCTCGTACGATCCGCCAAGCTGTGTATAGTTGATAGGAATTGTCAGCATATGATGCAATCCGAACGGTAATAGCAAACGTTCCAATGTACCAAATAAAAACGGTGCTAGAATCGGTGCGCTTTCCTGTGATTCTGCAATCCATAAACCAAAATTATTGATTCCGGCCTGTACGTTTGGCCAAACAACAGCAAGAATCAATGCCACAATCGTTGACCATAAGATAACGACAAACGGAACAAAGCGCTTTCCATTGAAGAAAGACAAAGCATCCGGTAATTTTCTATAATTATAGTACTTATTATAAGCCATTGCCCCGACAAAACCAGCGATGATCCCTACAAATACACCCATATTCAAAGCTGGTGCTTCCAACACACTTGTAAAGAACCCTTTAACCATGATCTTCGTACCGAAAAGAGTGTGAGTAAACGCATCTTCATTCGCAAGCATATCGCTTGTGACCCCAAAGATGGCCCCAGTGATCCGATTGATCAAAATAAATGAGATCCCAGCAGCAAATGCCCCACCTGCCCGTTCTTTTGCCCAACTTCCTCCTATTGCTAAAGCAAATAAAATATGAAGATTCCCAATAATTGCCCAACCAATATTTTCTATTACTCCGCCCGTTGTAACAAGCGGCGTCCACTCAGGATTGATCAAAGGAATTGATTTCCCTATACTGATCATCAATCCAGCTGCCGGCATCACTGCCACCACAACCATTAAAGCCTTTCCAAATTTTTGCCAAAACTCAAAACTAAATATCTTTTTCATTCCGTTTAGCTCCTTTACGCAATCGGTTTCGTTAAATGTATTATAGCGTGCGTTTTCTTTTTTGTAAATGCTTTATTTTTTATTCTTCTGTCTATACCATTCTACAAAACCCATAATACATAAGTTTCCTTCTATAAATAGCTCGAAAAAATTTTATTTTTATGCTTTTTTCTATGAAATATTTCCTATTGTCTATTGACTTGCGCAATCGGTTGCGTTTATTATGAACGTATAAAACAGCTCATTAGGAGGAGAACAATGAAACAGATCAAACGACTATTTGCTATTGATCCATGGAAAATCAGCACGACCCAATTAGATAAAAAAAATCTTCGACTGCAAGAATCTTTGACAAGTATTGGAAACGGTTATATGGGGATGCGTGGGAACTTTGAAGAAACTTACTCAGGGGACCACCATCAAGGTACTTATTTGGCAGGTGTCTGGTATCCTGATAAGACACGTGTCGGCTGGTGGAAAAACGGTTATCCAGAGTACTTTGGAAAAGTAATCAATGCCTTGAACTTTATCGCAATAGATATTTCGATCAACGATCAGCTGATCGACTTGGCTTCTTTGGAACCAGAAGATTTTTATTGGGAACTAGATATGAAAAATGGTGTGCTATCTCGTACGTTCACAATCACTACTTCTACTAATAAAGTACGTATCTCCTTTGAACGTTTTTTAAGCATTGTCAAAAAAGAAGCAGCTTACATCCATTTGACTATAGAAATGCTTGAAGGTAATGGAACAGTCGACCTCGTATCGAAATTGGATGGAAATGTCCAAAACGAAGACAGCAACTATGATGAACATTTTTGGAATGAGATCGATCGTGGAACCATAGAAGAAATCGGCTATTTGACAACTAAAACTATTCCAAACAACTTCGGGATCGAACAATTCACTGTTACTGCAGCAATGCGTCATTTCGTTAACGGAAAAGCAGTCGTTCCTGACTATCACGAAGATACTTTAGCCTTACATGGTTGCCTGTCTGCTGAATTATCTCAAGGCGAGACATGGACAGTAGAGAAAGAAATCATCGTTCTTACTAGTCGAGATATCCCAGAAGCGCAGCAAGCAGAAAAAGCCGTCTCAGAATTAGCAAATCAGACAAACAATTATATCCAAGCAAAAGAAGAACAAACAGCGGCTTGGGCAGAACGATGGAAGCTTGCCGATGTGGTCATCGAAGGAGACGAAGAAGCACAGCAAGGTATTCGGTTCAATTTGTTCCAACTATTCTCTACTTACTACGGCGAAGATGAACGATTGAATATCGGACCCAAAGGATTCACAGGAGAAAAATACGGCGGTGCCACTTACTGGGATACAGAAGCGTATGCAGTCCCTCTTTATCTCGCTTTAGCCAAACCCGAAGTAACTAAGAATCTTCTGAAATACCGGCATAACCAGCTGCCGCAAGCGATCCACAACGCTCAGCAGCAAGGATTGAAAGGCGCGCTTTATCCTATGGTCACCTTCACTGGCGTCGAATGTCATAACGAGTGGGAAATCACTTTCGAGGAGATTCACCGAAATGGTGCGATCGCCTATGCAATCTACAATTACACGAATTACACCGGTGATACAGAATATTTGAAAAATGAAGGTCTGGAAGTTTTAGCAGAAATCGCCCGTTTCTGGGCAGACCGTGTCCATTTTTCAAAACGAGCAAATAAATACATGATCCACGGAGTGACTGGACCAAATGAATATGAAAACAACATCAATAACAATTGGTATACAAATACGATCGCAGCTTGGGTCTTGCGTTACACGCGAGAAAATTATTTAACTTATCAAGAAGAAGCTGCTATCGCTATCAGCGAAGAAGAACTAGCCAAATGGAAAGATATCGCAGAGAACATGTACTTCCCAGTGGACGAAGAATTAGGTATTTTTGTCCAGCATGACACATTCTTAGATAAAGATCTCATGCCTGTATCCGATATTCCCACAAGCGATCTTCCTCTGAACCAGCATTGGTCTTGGGACAAAATCCTTAGATCTTGCTTCATCAAGCAGGCAGATGTATTACAGGGGATTTATTTCTTCAACGATACTTTTACAAAAGAAGAAAAACAAAAAAACTTTGATTTCTATGAACCAATGACTGTCCATGAGTCTTCCCTTTCACCAAGTATCCATTCGATTTTAGCAGCAGAATTAGGAATGGAAAACAAAGCTGTAGAAATGTACCAACGAACAGCTCGCTTGGATCTGGATAATTACAATAACGACACAGAAGACGGCTTGCACATCACTTCCATGACTGGCAGCTGGTTGTCGATCGTCCAAGGATTTGCACAAATGAAAACCGCCCATGATCAATTGAAATTCGCACCATTTCTGCCAAAAACCTGGAATGCTTATTCTTTCCACATCAATTATCGCGGACGTTTATTATTCATCTCAGTTACAGATGAACAAGTTACTTTTGAGTTATTAGAAGGTATGCCTCTGGAACTTTTCGTCTATGAACAGTCTTACACTTTAGAGGATCGCCTAGAAATAACGCTAAGAAAGGAGGAAGCAAATGTTTAAAGGGGTATTGTTCGATTTAGACGGCGTCATTACCGATACTGCCGAATTCCATTATCGTGCTTGGCAAAAGCTTGGTCAGGAAATCGGCATTACGATCGACCGCACATTCAACGAACAGCTAAAAGGCGTCAGCCGAGAAGACTCTCTCTCTTTGCTTTTAGCTTATGGCGGAAAAGAACACTCTTTTTCAAAGGAAGAATTTGCAGAATTAGCAAAAAGAAAAAATGATTATTATTTAGAGATGATCCAGACGATCGAACCAAAAGATGTCTTCCCTGGGATCATCCCTTTACTGGATTCTTTAAAAGAAGAAAAAATCAAGATCGCTCTTGCTTCTGCAAGTAAAAATGGGCCTTTCCTACTTGAAAAAATGGGTCTCACACCTTACTTTGACGCTATTGCCGACCCGGCAGAAGCAGCAAACGGAAAACCTGCGCCAGATATCTTCCTCCTTGCAGCAAAAGCTGTCGGACTAAAAGCAGAAGAATGTATCGGGATCGAAGACGCGCAAGCCGGTATCCAAGCCATCCTCTCAAGTGGTGCTCAACCAATTGGCGTGGGACGTGCTGAAGACCTTGGAGAGGAGATCCCGCTTGTCCCTGATACGACTTTTCTTACGATCGATTACTTGAAAGAAAAGTGGCATGACCATGGATAATCCAGAAATCTCCGTCGTACCAGTTCCAGAGACTGAAATAAAGAAAATCACGTTGAAGAACGACTATTTAGAAGTCGTTCTTCTCAACTATGGTGCCCGCCTGCATCAAATCTTCGCGCCAGACAAAGAAGGAAAATCAGAAAATATTTTATTGTCTTACGATCGTTTCGAAGATGTTCTAACAGATAAAAGCTTTTTTGGCGCAACTGTCGGACCTGTAGCTGGAAGGATCCGAGATGCTTCTTGGGGTGAGCATAGATTGGAAAAAAACTGCGGATCACACCATATCCACGGTGGCACGAAAGGCTGGTCTTTCCAATATTGGGAAGTAGAAGTTTTCAAAACTCCTTCATCAATAGGCGTGGTCTTTTACTTAAAAGATGCATTTTCTACCTATCCAGGACCAATCACTGCTACGATCACTTACCGTTTGACAAAAAACGAGTTAGAGATGACGACCTCTGCCAGTAGCCTAGTCGAAACCATCTGCAATCCAACCAATCATGCCTACTTCAACCTTTCAGGAAATGGAAAAAGAGACATCTATGACCATCAGTTAACGGTCTTCTTAGATGGTATACTTGAATTAGATCAAGAAAAACTACCTACTGGAAATTGGACGAAAAAAGAAGACCTGCCCATCGACTTTAGAAAATCTCCAACACTGCAAGAAATCCTTGCTTGTTATCCAGCTGGACTAGATGATGTATTTCTTTTGCATCATCCTAGGCTTTCCAGAACTTCCTTACAATTATTCGAGAAGCATTCTGGTCGTCAAATGACTATAGCAACTTCCAATAAAAGTATGGTATTATTTTCTACGACTGGATTTGAAGCAGATTTCTCTGTCAACGGAAAACAGATGCATTCAAACTACGGATTAGCAATCGAACCGCAAGAAATCCCTGATATCGTTCATTTTCCCAACTTTGGAACGATCAACCTCCATCCTGGTCAAGAACGGGTCAGTCAGACGATTTACCGGTTCTCTGCACAATAACAAGAGAAAGGTGTTTTTATCATGGCTATTACCGTAAAAGATGTGGCGAAAAAAGCCGGCGTTGCTACCTCGACCGTCTCTCGTGTTATCAATGATCATCCTAGTATTTCCGAGGCAACAAAGAAGAAAGTCCGAAAAATCATGGATGAACTAGGTTATGTTCCTAACATGACTGCCCGCAATCTAGGAAAACGCATTTCCAGTGCCATCGGCGTGATCTTACCTCCTCTTGATTCAAAAGAGCGGATTGGGAATCCCTTTTATCTTGAGATCATGGAAGCAATCAACGAAGAAGCGCGGAATTATGATATGACGACAGCGATTGCTACTGCTAAAAATTTTGATTTACTGTTAGAGAACGTCCAGCGTATGCATCTACAAAAACAAGTAGATGGTTTTATTCTAGTGTATTCAGATAGTCAAGACCCTGTCATTGATTATTTATACCAAAACCACATCCCTTTCACTTTGATCGGACAGCCTTATCATCACGAAAACGAAATCGTTTATGTAGATAATGACAACCAGCTTCTAGGCAAACAAGCAACAGAATTTTTGATCCAGAATGGACATAAGAATATCCTATTCGTGACGAATACGACTCATGAGAGTTTGTATTTCGAACGATATTTCGGTTATCAAAAAGCGATGATGATGGCTGATTTTCCTGCGTTTTCCAGTGTAGTACTGGAACATACAGAAGATTATCTGACCTTTGAGAAAACGTTGAAAGAAAACGAAGCCACAGCATTGGTAGTCATTGACGATATCTTCGCCCTTCGCACGATGCAGTTGGCACAAATGTATGGTTATGTCATTCCAGAGACACTTTCTGTCATTAGCTTCAACAACTCGATCTTCTCAACATTGACACATCCTTACCTTACAAGCATCGATATCGATATCTCCGAATTAGGACGTGTCGCTATGCAAAAACTGCGTGAACTGATTCATGAAGAATTAAGTAGCGGCGTACGTTTGGTCATCCCTCATCGCTTGATCAAAAGAGAGACAGTCGTTCCTTTAGAAAGCACAAAACTTAGTTAAATCACTGAATTTGCTGACCATTTATCCTATGGTCAGTTTTTTTACATAAAAAACGTTATTTTTATAAGTTTGAAAAGAAAACATTAAATAACGTTAATTTCAAAATAAATAATTTTCTCCCTTCTTTTTCTTTATCAGTTACGTGAACGATTATGCGTCCAAAACAAACGATTATTTGACATAACTGCTGTCTTCCATGAGAATACACGATGGAAACACCAATAATATAAAAAACATTTTTTTAAATTGATTTTTTCTATTACGCCTTGTATTCTTTTGTTTTTTCAAGAATAATTAAATGTGTAAGCGAATACGAATGAACGGAGGTGCAAAAGACCCCCTTGTCGATCAGCCGCACGTGTTCTTGAAAGGAGAAAACATGAAAAAACTCACTCATTTGTTTTTTGTTGTGTTGACACTTCTGCCATTTGCTGCCACGCCTGTCCAAACGCACGCCCAAGAAACGTATACGATTAAAGCAGAACAACATGCGACGACCGAAGTTGTTCCTGAACTCCCGTCTATCTCTCGTATCCCTGTCACTACCCAAGAACCAGATCCGCACAATGCAGCATTGGTTCCTTTAACCGGTGGCGTCAGTTTCTCCTCTTTTCTCTCTCCTTTTTCTGCTGTTGGTGCTACATTAAGTTCTGCATTGGTTTCCCTCCCTGCTTCTGCTGCAGTAGTTTCTGCTATCCTAGGAGCAGGACTTGGTTATAGTTTTTACCAATTAGGTTCCTCCTTAGGCGTCGCCACTGCAGACTTACTCAAAACGAATGCGAGCTTGTATGAATTATCTTCCAATAATCCTGCCCTGCAACAAGAATTGGCCACTTTTGCCACTTCGGGGATCGATTCTACTACTAGTACCTATAATTTCTCGCAAGGTCTGCAAAAAAGATACGCGCAAGACGTGACCAGTCATGCATTGATGCGGGAATATTTGACAGGAACAACGGATCATGGTGCTTATCGCTTTTCGATCAATGACCATCCGGCATTCCGTAAACTGATCTCTTATGGTTCTCTTTCTACTGAAACGGCTCGAACTGGCGTAATCGGACGTGATGCCTCGGTAGCTGATCGAATGTTCATCGAAGATCAATTCTTCTTACTGGAAATGGTTCGTGTCATGGAAACTCGAGTCGGCAGTGATACAACATTACTGACGATCTCCGGTCACAATTATGGCCATCGGGGTAGCAACGGTTCCTTCGTCCATGAAGTCGAATTAAGTGTCCCGATGTCTGTCTTGATGAGCCAGATCGCGACTCAAGAAGACTTTCTGGAATACATCCAGCAAAACACCACTTTTGAATTTGGGGTGATCGAAACACCCTCAAGAGAAGTCGCTGTCCAGACGGCTCAGCAAATGGCGCAAGCCTATCATACACGCACTGCCGATATACAAAAGAACTTAGCGGAAGTCTTGGCACCGACTGAAAACGGATTGAGCTTCGATCCTTCTGGTATAATCGCTACCTTATACGGACAAACGGTTGTCCTTGATGCAACAGGAAAGTTCGTGTACGCTGACACTCGCGTAGCCGTTCCAGAATACCAGTGGGGGGCGATCGATTTTGCTTACAGTGAAGCAGCCATCCCAATAGATGACTCGATCACGATCGATGGGCGAAGAGGTGTATTAGATGAAGAAACTGGAGACATCGTAGAAGATGGTACAGGTAAAACATTAGTCGAAGGCGCAATGGGCGCGGCATGGAATGCGTTGAGTCTAGCTCGCGTCCTTGAAGCAATCAAAAACTTCAAAGGGGATGACGATGATGACGATGAATTCGAATGGTATTCCCCTCTTGATTTGTACTATGACGAATGGTATGCAGACGGCGGGAAAGGGCATACGATGGAACGGCATGTGGGACAGACTGCGGATGCCCTACAAGCCCGATTAAAAGAAATAACCTATTCCGCTGCCTTCCATACTACGGAACAAGCTTTGATATTTATCAACTGCGCGATCTATACTGCCAATAAAAAATACTTAGAGGGTACGATCAAGTTACCTCTAGGTGATTGTTCTTTACAAGATGGTAATCGTGTAATCTATCGATCGTATAAATCGATTGCTCTTGGAAAGACATTAGGGTGGGGATTTTATAGATTAAACCTTGACAACTATATTCAATACGACTCGATCTATTACGCTAAAGTAGTTATTCAAAGAATGCCCAACATCGTATGGAAAAAACGAAAGTATTATATCCTAACCGCTTATCCTGACTTACGAAGAACTGTAAAAGAGGAGCCGCCAAGGGCGGCTCCTTCCTTTTCTAAAATTTTTGTTTATTTTTAAATCATCACTAAACTAGCATCAAAAACAGTGAATCGCTTTCTCTTTTCGTCATACACTGACCACACATAAGCACCATCCCAATAACGACCATTATTATAATAATTCGTAAATTCATTATTCCAAAGGTAAATATGCAGATGATCTTTATCTGGGAAAAGACGATCATTCAACTGGTTAAATTCTTCTTCCGTTCCTGCCGCTCCTTGAGGCGCATCAAGAAAAGAAGTCCGATAGATACCATCCTCAGCCCAGAATGATTCAGGCGTGATTCTTTTCGCCCTCATCATTTCTTTATTCACATAAATAGGATACTCTTTCATCTTGTCAAAAAATCGGATATCCGTATAGTTGATTTTTTCTTCGTTAAGCTCATGAAATTTACGAGCATATGCTTCATGATCTATTTTCATAGGATTTCTATCACTCCACATCAGACGCAGACATTCTCGAAACCTGTTTGAGCAATTAAGAAATTCTAAAACTGCTTCCTGATGACTGTTTATCCCACTATACTTTTCCTCTTTTAAAAAAACATAGTGTAATGGAGTCCAATCATGTCTTAAGTAAAAACTAACAGTTTCTTTTTCTAATAGTTCCATCTTCTCTCTCCTTTTTCCAGTTCACTATATGGAATAATTCAATCCAATACCAGTGTAGCATCAAAAACAGTGAATCGCTTTCTCTTTTCGTCATACACTGACCACACATAAGCGCCATCCCAATAACGACCTTCATTATAATAATTCGTAAATTCATTGTTCCAAAGGTAAATATGCAGATGATCTTTATCTGGGAAAAGACGATCATTCAACTGGTTAAATTCTTCTTCCGTTCCCTCTGCTCCTTGAGTTGCTTCAAGAAAAGAAGTCCGATAGATACTATCCTCAGCCCAGAATGATCCAGGCGTGATTCTTTTCGCCTTCATCATTTCTTTATTCACATAAATAGGGTACTCTTTCATCTTGTCAAAAAATCGGATATCCGTATAGTTGATTTTTTCTTCTCTGAATTCGTAAAGTTTTTGTGCATATATTTTTTTAGAAACTATAAGCCCTTCTTTGATTCGCCATGACCACCCAGCACACAATCTGCTTGAGTAATTGAGAAATTCTAAAACTGCCTCCTGATGACTATTTAGCCCGTCATACTCTTCTTCCTTGAAAAAAGCATACCGTAACACGGTCCAAGCACGCTCCAAATAAAAATCAATACTTTCTTTTTCTAATAATTCCATCTTTTCTCTCCTTTTGTTCTTCTAACGGCACTCCTGATACACCAACAAATCTACCCCTTTCATCTGCCACGTCAATACATGTTTCTCTCGAATTTTATCTATCCATTTTTATTTTATCGCAACTATCAAAGCTTCTATTCCTATTATTTCTTTTTAAAGAAAAGATAGTTTTTCAATCGTATAAATCGCTAGTTTCGCAAAAAAGGCTGTGACAAAAATAGTCACAACCTTTTGATCTTTTCTTCAATTTTTCACATGTCGGCGATTCAATAAAAAACCGCCTATTATTGTAAAGACAGGAGCAAGGATCGAGAAAAAAGCGAATGGCAAGTAATGCAACGCGCTAACTTTCATCGTCCCCATAATGAATGTGCCGCTAACTCCCCACGGTACAAGAGAATTGACGGTTGCTCCTGAATCTGCTAGCGTCCGTGTCAAATAGTTTTTTGATAAGCCAACCTCATCAAAGGAGCGTTTGAATGTTTCTCCTGGAAGAATGATGGACAAGTACTGCTCTCCAACGATCAGATTGACTCCGATACAACTTAAGGCAGTAAACCCGACTAAACGAGAAGGTCGGTCCATCTTTTCTTTTAATTCTTGCACGATGGTCTCAACAATCAAATATTTGATCAATAAACCACCTAATGCCAATGCCAGTAAAATCAAACTGGCTGAGCCCAACATACTCATGATCCCGCCTCGAGAAAGCAGTTCATCTAGCTTGGGATCAGGTGTATGCGCGACATAACCATTCATCAAGATGTCTGCTGCTTTTCCAATCGTCAAACTTTTCTCATGGATAAAGGAAAGAACGAGGGCGGCTGTCGATCCTGCTAATAATGTAGGGATAGCTGGGATTTTTTTGATTGCCCCGCCAAATAAAATAACTAACGGAATCAATGTCCAAGGAGAGATCCAAAAGCTTGCTTTCATATTTTGGATCATTTCATTGATACTGGCTAGGTCGGCTGAATGACTGTTATGTCCTAATATCGTATAAAAAAGCAACGAAAGGACGAATGCCGGAAAATCCGTATAACGCATGCCAGCGATATGTTCGAATAGATTGACTCCGCCGATACCAGCCGCCAAGTTCGTCGTATCCGATAGAGGCGAGCAGTTATTCCCTAAAAATGCACCAGAAACGACCGCACCTGTAGTCATTGCATCGTTGAATCCAAGCAAATGACCGATTCCCAAAAAAGCAATCCCAATCGTCGAAATCGTCGTAAATGAACTGCCGACTGTCACTCCGACAATTGCACAAACAAGAAATGCTGTCGGTAAAAAGAAACGTACAGAGACAAGCTTGAATCCATAAACCATGATCGTAGGGATGGTTCCAGATAGAATCCAAGAGGCAACCAAGACGCCAATCAAAAGAAAAATCAGGATCGGAATGATCCCCGGGGTGATTCCTTTGATGATCCCGTCATGAATCTCATCCCATGAAAACTTTTTAAATCTGCCATAAAACAACAAACACATGAAAGCTGCAAGGATCGGGATATGTGGCGAGAGTTGGAATCCGATGATCAGTACTCCTAGGAGTGCCAACAACACGATCAATACAGCGATACTTTCTTTTAAAGAAATATTTTTATTCATCGTCGATCTCCTATTTCAAATGAAAAGGCCCTGCCATGAAAAAACTATTCACTTGGCAGGACCTCCTACTAAATCAGCGACAGATCGTCGGCTGAAAGACTTATTTTTTTATTTTTCTTCTAAACTTTTTTCTACCTCAATCCCCCAAGAATCTTTCTTGAAGTGATTGATGATCAATGGAATAACGAACATGACCACTGTGATAGCTGCTACTAATAATGCATCACTCAATGTCGCTGTACCTAATGTAGCAAATACGACAACGATGATAGAGAAGATCAGCATGCAGCTGACTACCCAAGCTAAGCCGTTTCCGTTTTTACCAATTCGGTAAGGACGTTCGAATTCTGGATGTTTCTTACGCATTTTAAGCAATGAAACAGCAATCAAAATGTACACGATACAATAAATAACAGTTGTAGCATTTGTAAGTGTCAAGAATACAGCACTTACGTCATCCATTACACCATAAAGCAAAGCAAATAATGAAATAACGATTGATTGTGTTAGAACGACATTTCTAGATACGCCGTATTTGTTTTCTTTATGGAATCCGAATTTTGGTGGAAGGAATCCTTCACGAGCTACTTGGATGATTGTTTTTGATGGTCCAGTAACCCAAGCTGATAATTGTAAAAGCACACCAATAAATACCATGAAGCTGAAGATATTTCCGATCACTTCTGGTAAGCCTAGGATTTGGCAATCAATCAAGATTGGCTGCGTGATATTTGCTAATTCCATTTTTCCATCTGGTACGACATTGGCAACAAGCATCGCATTGATGACATTCAATAAAACTAATCCGATCAAAGCGATAAATACGCCTTTTGTATAATTTTTTGTTGCGTCTTTCAAACGAGGCATGTAAACAGAACTCATTTCGATCCCAACAAAAATAAATGTGATACCAGCTAAGTATTTCAATGAATCAATATGTTCCAGGTCAGGGAAAGCTTTTGACCATGAAAAGTCACCTAGATAGCCGTTTGAGACTAGTCCGACTTTGAAGGCTGCCAAAACACCTAAAACGAACATGATGACTACTGGGATATATACCCCTAGCCATACACCGATGTTCCCGCCGACTTTTGCCATATCGAATTTCAAGTTCAAGATCGTGATGATCCAGTAGATAACTAAAATACAACCTAAAACGAACCAATGATTATTGCCAAGTTCTACATTACCAAATGTGTTTCCTAACAATGGTCCTAAAGTAGAAGCGACCATTACCATACCTGGGAACATTTGCACCCATAATAGCCATGCAACGACAAATCCCCATTTGCTGCCCAGTGCTGTTTTTACCCATAACTGAGGACCGCCTTCTTGAGGAAGCATCGTTGAAAGCTCACCGGAAACCATTGATATCGGACCGGCAAAAAACAAAACTGCAAAAATTGAATAAAAAATCAATGTCCAACCGACTGCGGCTAACGTAGGAATACTCCGAACCGTTGCACACAGTGCCATTGTCAGACCGATAAAGGTCCCAAGACCCATTTTACTTACTTCAGATTTACTCACCGTTGACACTCTCCTTGATTTTTTGGATAAAATAACGGTGTCTTTGAAGTAGTTTCAGCAATAAACGAAACAATTCAGCGAATATTTGAGGGGATTCTTTGAGTCTATTGCTTGAAGGAGTTCTTCAAAGACAACCTCAAAACAAAGGGATCGAAGAGCTTAGGTCACCCCTTGCTCTTCCGATCCAAACATGCGTCAGAAACAGTTAGCATTCAAGCTGTTTTCTAACATGATTACCTTGCTTATTTTGCTTCGCTTGCCAATAATTGGTCTGCGTAGATTTTTTCCAATTTTTCTTGAAGAGCTGCTTTGATTTTTTCAGCATATTCTTCAAAGTGTTCTTCTTTGTTCATGTATGGTGTCATTACGCTGGCACGCAATACAGTTACTTTTCCGGCACGGTTCCATTCTTCATCTGAGAATCCTAGTTGGTTCACGAATTGCAATGGGCTGTTGCCATAGTCTGGGATAGCAAAGTCAGTATGTGAAGTTAAGAATTCATTACCGTAAATGCTTCCTTTCACGTATGAAGAATAATCGTATACGTCATGGTTCAATTTATTCATCGCAACTAAATCGTCGTTGCCTTTTTCTTTGAATACGTAGTCTACCATGTTGAAATCTGGATAAGTTAATGGATGAACTTCGATTTCTTTGTCACCTACTTTGAATGACAAGTCATTCAAGAAGTTGTAGAAACGATGTGCCCCTTCGATTGATGCACCCATCAATTTACCGTATCCTGTGACATTCAAAGGTAAGACATGATGTGCTGCCCAAACGCTGGCTGCTGTTGCCCCTGCTTTTGAACCTTCCAAGATATACGCTCCAAGTAATGCTGGGATATCTGCACCTTTTTCAAATACATATGTTGCGAAGTAAGAGATAACGTCTCTCATGCGGATATCTTTGATGACGATACCACCGGCAGAATATGGAACATAGCCCATTTTATGTGGGTCGATCGTTACAGATTCTGCTTCTTCGATTGCTTTATATGCACTGTGTACTTCTTCTAAGATATAATCTTTGTTTTCTGTAAAGACATTGTATTTGTAATGAACGTCTTTTAAATCTTCGAATGGAATGAAGTTGTTGTCTTCGTCTAAGAAAATCGCACGGCCATATCCGCCATAAGCAGCATCTACGTGCAAGTAGAAGTAAATACCGTCTTTTTCTAATACGCGACGCAATGCAACGATTTTATCGATACCGTCGATTGCTCCTTCTTCTGTTGATCCTACAACACCGACTACACCTAAGATTGGTGTTTTTTCAGCTGCTAGACCACGAACGATTTTTTCAAGTTCGTTGATGTCCATGCGGTAGTTATGGTCAACTGGCACTGGAATTACTTGGTCTAAACCAATACCGATGATGTCGGCAGCTTTTAGCCATGAATAGTGTTTTGTTTGTGGAACCAACCATTTCCCTAATTTTTCTAAATGTTTTCCGCTACGTGCTGAGTGAGCTTTGATTTCGTCGATTTTTTCTGGAACACTGTCTAACAAGTTCATGATTTCTTCTGTTGACAAGTTCATCAATTCCCAATCGCTTTTTCCAGCAACTAGTTCAGGTGTCACTTCTTTCATAGCAAGTGGCAATGATTTGATGTTGCGGGCATACCAAAGTCCTTCTAAGTTTGCTAAAGAACCATCAGCAACGATGTGTCCCCAGCCATCTTTATAGCTCATTAATTTTGCAAATTCCATGCCTACTTCTTCTTCCATTTGGCTTGTTGCAGGAGAAGATTCGTAAGCAACGTTATTACCATTCCATAGCATAGCAAAATTATACGCTAGTAAAGATGGCATCAATGTTTCAGAGTTCATATGACCCCAGTAGCGTCCGGCATTATGCCAAGGAACGGAATGGGTACGCATCCGCGCTGAAATTTCTGATAGAACATCTTTTGTTTTATTCACAGTGTGTTCAAAACTAGCACTGCTTTTTTCTTCTGGCGTAATGATAGGCATGTCTTGAGGCATGTAGTTTTGACGCCAGCCTAAATGTTCGTCCACCAATTCATTCAACAAAGCTTTATAGATTTGGCCGTTCTCAGCTTTGTCCCCAATGAATAGGGCATTTAGGTTTAGATCTTTCGACAATGATTCACTCATAGTGAAACCCTCCTAAAAAAATATTTAAATTTTGTCGAGCCCTACATTACACCTGTTCTCCTATTCTGTAAACTAAGCTTTCGACCGTTTTTTAATCGTATTTTAATATGTATCAATTATTCGAATTGTTCATACTTTTGAAATAATTAAAAAAACGAGGGAATTTACAAAAGTAAACTCCCTCGCAAAGATTGTATTAACGACAACCAGCGTTCTATTTTAGGATGGGTTTCAAAATTGGAATGTTGTAATAGTATTCCCCTTTTTCAAGGCAAAAACTTACTAAATTCTAATCAATTACTTTGGCCAAAAAGTAATTTTTCTTACCTTTTCGAATAACCACAAACTTACCATCGAATTCATCGGATGGATTTATGACAAAATTTAAATCGGTAACGCGGTCACCGTTAATACTTATAGCTCCGTTTGAAACATCTTCCCGTGCCTGACGTTTAGATGGTTCAATTTTTGTGGAAACAAGTAGCTCCACGATATTTTCAGGTGTGCTTGAAATTTCAACGTTCGGCATTTTACCGAATCCTTGCGCGATTTCTTCCGCATTTAGTTCTTTAATATTTCCAGAGAACAATGCTTGTGTTATTTTTTGCGCTTCTTTCAAGTCTTCTTCACTATGCACAAATCTTGTAACTTCTTCTGCCAAACGGCGTTGTGCTTCACGTTTCTCAGGTTCTGTCTCTACTCTCTTCGCTAATTCTTCGATTTCTTCTTGAGATAAGAACGTAAAGAATTTCAAGTATTTCACTACATCACGATCATCTTGATTCAACCAGAATTGGTAGAATTCAAATGGTGAAGTTTTCTTAGGATCAAGCCAAACGGCACCGCCTGCGGTTTTTCCGAATTTCGTTCCGTCCGCTTTCAACATCAATGGAATCGTCAAACCGAACGCTTCTGCTTCTGGTCCTTCTAATTTTCGGATTAGGTCTAAACCAGCTGTGATATTTCCCCATTGGTCTGCTCCACCGATTTGTAGTTGTACATCGTATGTTTTATGCAGATGTAAAAAGTCGATGGATTGCAGGATTTGGTAAGTGAATTCTGTGAATGAGATCCCTACTTCCAAACGGCTGGCAACGATATCTTTTGCTAACATCGTGTTGATGTTGAAGTTTTTACCGTAGTCTCTCAAAAATTCAAGTAAAGAGATTTTTGACAACCAGTCGTAGTTGTTCACAAATGTGATATTTGCGTCTTTACCAAACAATTTTCTCATTTGATTGGAAAGTGCATCCACGTTATGTTGCACTTGTTCCATCGTTTGCAACACACGTTCTGTTTTACGGCCGCTTGGGTCGCCGATCGTTCCTGTTCCGCCGCCAATCAGAATATATGGATGATGGCCTGCCAATTGGAATCTTTTCATCATCATAAATGGGATCAAATGTCCGATATGCATCGAATCACCAGTTGGATCAACGCCGCAATAAAGTGAAATGCTCTTTTCTTCAACGAGCTCGCGAAGTCTTTCTTCGTTTGTTTGCTGATTAATGGCGTCGCGCCAAGTTAATTCATCAATAATATTCATTTTACTGACCTCCGTGTAGTTTTTTATGAAAGCAGGAACCTGCTAGCATGCGTCATTAAGTATTTCTTCGGGATGGAAAATAAAAAAAGTCCCTTGGCATATAGCCAAGGGACGAAATCTCGCGGTACCACCCAATTTGTATGTCTAGATATCCAACATACCTCTCGAACATTTAACGCTGTCGCGTGGCAATCACTGCCAGAGACTCCTGAAATGTAATTCGCTTTAAAGCATGTACTGGTTTGCAGCAACCACCAGCTTTCTGAAACATTGGCTTTAACAACTACTTCGTTTCGATCTTCGTCTTGTTATTATTAATATGTGTCTATCATAGAGCGCAACTTTTTCTTTGTCAACAGAAAAAGGATATTTTTTTTAAATTCCTCATTTTTTCTTTTTTGAATCCGCTCTAATCCCGAACATTTTATTTTTAACTATTGTTAAAAGAAACTATTTTTTCTGTATTTTTTCTGCAATTTATCGAGAAGTCACTTTACTTTTCCTCTTATTCTTTCTTCGTTACAATGAACAATGGGACGAGTAAAAAAATGAAAAAGCAAGGGACGAGGTATATGGAAAAAAAGCAAAAAATTATTTTAGGAGCCACTTCTGCTTTAACTGTCGTTATTTTAATTTTAAGTCTGTTTTTTGTCATCCGAGCATACACAAAAAAAGAACCGATCATTCCTGAAAAAAAAATAACAGAAAAGACAAAAGAGCCAATGGATGATAAGCAACAGCTAGTTACTCAAGCAAAAAATCTGGCACAAAGCTATGATTATGACCAAGCGATTGCTTTATTGGAGAAAAACAGTGAAAACGGATCTGCAGAAACACAGCAACTTCTTCAAACACTGAAAAAGGAGAAAGAACAACTGATTGACTGGTCTGACCCTACTCAGATCTCTCACGTCTTTTTTCACAGCTTGATCGTGGACCCGCAAAAAGCCTTCCACTCTCAACAGTCGCAAGGATATAAAGACTATATGGTAACTGTTGAAGAGTTCAACCGTTCGATCGAACAACTTTATCAAAATGATTTTGTTTTAGTCAATTTGAATGATTTGATCCAAAAAGATGAACAAGGAAATCTTTCCTTTAACGGACTCGCGCTACCTGAAGGAAAAAAACCATTAGTTCTTTCGCAAGATGATGTCAGCTATTATGAATATATGGATAATTCCGGTTTTCCTAGCCGATTGGTCGTATCAAATAACAATGAAATCAAAAATGTTTATAAAGAGAATGATAAGGAAGAAATTGGGGACTTTGACATGGTTCCTCTGATCGATGCTTTTGTCAAGAAACATCCTGATTTTTCTTATCGAGGCGCAAAAGGCACCTTGGCCCTGACAGGTTACAACGGTGTTTTAGGTTATCGAACATCCAAGTCTCAATACGGAGATAACGAGAAAACAAAAAAAGAGATCGAAGAAGCTAAAAAAGTAGCTGATCAGTTGAAGAAAGATGGCTGGAGCTTTGCTTCCCATACCTGGGGACACTTGAATATGACTCAAGCTTCATTAGAGGATGTCAAAAAAGACAATGAATTATGGCAGCAAGAAGTTGCACCTATCCTAGGAAAAACAAATATCCTGATTTATCCATTTGGTGCAGATATTAGCGACTGGCAGCCTTATTCAGCAGAAAATCAAAAATTTGCTTACTTAAAGAGTCAAGGTTTCGATATTTTCTGCAATGTAGATGCTTCTACTCCCGCTTGGGGACAATTAGGTACGGATTTCTATCGAAATGCTCGAATCAATATCGATGGCATTCGGTTCCAATCAGATTTAGACGGACAAAACCCTATTCTTGATCCATTCATCAACGTTCATGATGTCTATGACAAAGAAGCACGAGAATCCGCTTGATTTTACGTCATTTATAAACCAAAAAAGCCGAACTGACATTTTATCGTCAGTTTCGGCTTTTTTGGTTTATTTCTTCTTCGGCGCGATTCCCTTGATCAGGACTTCTGTCCATTCTGCTGTATATGGAAGCAGTTTTGCGTATATCTCCGGCTTAGAAATTCCTTCTACCATTGCTTGAAAATAGAGGATCAAGAACTCATCAGAATATTTCAAATCCACTTTTCCCTCTTTACGCCCTCGATGGAAAAGATCAAGCATGATACTGAAACTTTCTTGCGTATACGCATCCATCGCGTCAGAAAATTCTTTTTTTTCTTTTTTTGTATAGTATGTCATCAAATCGATATAAAATTGTTTGTTCACTCGATTGAGATAGCGGATTTTATTTTCACTCATGGCAATCAACGTTTCTTCAAATGGAAGATTTTCCGCAATCAACGCTTTCGCTTCTTGCCCTAAATCATTCATAAATGTGAAAAATACTTCATAAATCAGCCCTTCCTTGCTGCCAAAATATTTAAAAATCGTCGCTTTACTTACCTGAGCGCTCTCAGCTACCTTATCCATCGTCACTCCGGCGGTTCCTATGTCTGTGTTCATCAAGTCAAAAGCTGCTTGTAAAATCTCTTTCTTTTTCTCTTGTGCTCTCTTTTCAAAACCGTTCATTTGTAGAGCCTCCCGTAATTTTAAACTTTTATAATATATATAGTTCAAATTTATTCTGAGGTTTATTATAACTATCTATTGAGAAAGTATCAAGCCAGCAATTCCTTGTTTATGAATTCATTGACAGAAATTTATAAAAAGAATATTATGTACTAAAATAATAAAAAAAGTTTTATAAAAAGGCATAAAACCATTTTATTAAACCGTTTAATCTTATTTAGTATATATTTTCAAAAAAGGAGTGGGGTTTTTATGGCAGAAATCGTCAAAGTCACACATTTGAAAAAGAACTTTGGTCGTTTCGAAGCTTTAAAAGACGTCTCTTTCACCGTACATTCAGGTGAAGTCGTTGGATTTATCGGACCAAATGGTTCTGGAAAATCCACGACGATTCGGACACTTTTAGGGATTATAAAAAAAGACGGCGGAACGGCAACGATTTTTGGTCAAGATGTATGGGAAGATAGTTTATCTATCCATGAACGTCTTTCTTATGTTCCAGGTGACATCTCTTTATGGGGAAATTTGACTGGAGGAGCGATCATCGATCTCTTCATGAAGCTTCATGGAAAAGGGAACGCTCAAAAAAAGGACGAACTGATTCAACGTTTCTCTCTTGATCCTAAGAAAAAAGCAAAAAACTATTCAAAAGGAAATCGTCAAAAAGTGGGCTTGATTGCTGCTTTAGCTGTTGATTCGGATCTCTATTTATTTGATGAGCCTACTTCTGGTTTAGATCCCTTGATGGAGACCATTTTTCAAGAAGAAGTTGAAAAACTGAAAGAACAGGGCAAATCCATCCTGCTTTCTTCTCATATTCTCAGTGAAGTCGAACGGTTGGCAGATAAAGTCGTGATCATCCGCGAGGGAACAGTCGTAGAAGAAGGAACACTCGATGAATTGCGTCATTTGACCCGCTCGACCATTACTATAGAAACAGAAGCAGATAACAGCCACTTAGCACAATTGAACGGTGTCCATGATTTTGTGCAAAAAGGCCACCTTGCTCAATTTGCTGCTGACAACGAAGCTTTCGATGTGATTTTAGCTGAAGCTTCCAAATTAGGTGTGAAAAAATTTGAATCTATTCCACCGACTCTTGAAGATTTATTCATGAGGCACTATGAAGGATGAGGAGGAATCGAAATGACTGATAAATTTTCACGCTGGTCCACCCTTTTTTCTCAAAACCTTAGCCGTGACTGGAAAAAGATCTTGATATGGCTAGTCGGTGTCACTGCTTTTTCTGGTGGTTTTGTCCCTGCGTTTGAAGAATTGACTTCAGGACAAGGGTTAGCTGGATTATACGAAACAATGCAAAATCCGGCAATGATAGCAATGGTCGGACCAACTCCCGCTTCGAATGCTGCTGAGTATACTTTAGGAGCGATGTATGCAAATGAAATGTTGCTTTTTTGCAGTTTGTTTGCTGCTGTGATCTCGGTTTTGCATGTAGTGAGCCAAACGAGAAAAAAAGAAGAGCTTGGTCTGATTGAACTTATTCGTTCCTTTCGAGTCGGACGTCAAGCAAACTCTTTAGCTGTCATCGCTGAAAGTATTCTAATCAATTTGCTTTTAGCAATATCGATCAGCTGTACGATGATTTTTTTTCAAGCAGATTCGATCACTGCAGAAGGTGCTTGGCTTTTTGGGCTATCTGTAGGTAGTACGGGGATTTTGGGGAGTGCCGTTGCACTGTTTGCTGCACAACTGATGCCAAGTTCAGCCAGTTCGAATGGTCTGTCTCTAGCGTTTTTAGGTGGACTCTATCTTCTAAGAGCAATAACAGATGTAGCTGTTTCCTCCCTTTCGATGTGGAATCCTTTAGGCTGGTCTTATTTGACCTATCCATTTACAACTAATAACTGGATTCCTTTGCTTTATTTGTTTTTGTTCAGTCTCATCTTGATAATCAGTTCATTTGTTTTAGAGGAACATCGAGACTTGAACACCGGCTATATCCCCGAACGTGAAGGAAAACCGTATGCTAAACGTTCTCTTCTATCCTTGCGTGGTTTATTATTCTATCTAAATAAAGGAATGACAATCAGTTGGCTCATCACTTTTGGTTTGATGGGGGCGGCATACGGCTCTATCTACGGGAATATGCAACAATTTTTAGAAAGTAACGACTTAATGAAACAGATGTTTATCCAATCTGGCGTCTCAATTGAAAAAAACTTTACAAGCACGATCATGGTCGTCTTGATTTGTCTAGCTGCTATTTTACCAATTGCTAGCATCAATCGTTTATTTACAGAAGAAACCCACGGACGTATGAATCAGCTGTTCGCAACAAAAATTTCTAGGAACCAACTTTATTGGACAAATCTGTTACTAGCGATCCTGTTTTCTATATTGTCGATTCTGATTAGTTCTGGTGCGCTAGGACTTTCTGCTTTGGCATCGATGAAGGATGCGAAAGATATGGATCTATTGCTGTTTCTTAAAGCCGGATTCAACTTTCTGCCTGCTGTTTTAGTGTTTATCGGGATGAGTGGCTTTCTATTCGGATGGCTTCCTCGAATGGGTAAATTTGCTTATATCTACTTAGCTTACTCCTTTGCGCTCAATTACTTTGGCGGGATTTTGGATTTGCCAGAATGGTTCTCCAAAACAGCGGTCCCTAGCTGGGTACCACGGATGCCAAACGATTCTTTCGATCTTTCCGTATTCCTTACGTTATCCTGTATCAGCCTTGCACTGATCGTCCTTGGTGCTATCGGTTATAGGAGAAGAGATTTAGTGGAAGGATAACAAAAAAGAGCATGTTCAATTTCATACTAGTCTCCAAATTGGGATCAAAAATCCAACATTTGGAGGTCATTTTTGTATTTACAAGTCTTCTAACTGCTCTTTATCAATGATCCAGACTTCCCGATTCTCTCTTTTTACATAACCATTCTCCTCTAATAATTTAAATTTTCTAGATAAAGTTTCGGGGGTCGTACCGATAAATGCAGCAAGTTCTTTCATTTTCATTGGCAGGAAAAAGTGATTCTTCCCTGTCGCTTTAGCTAAATCAAGCAGATAGACAGCGACTCGTTCTTCTACTTTTTCCATCATCAAAAAAGTTGTCTGCTGCTGTACTTTTGTTAATTTCTCAGCGTTGATTGCTAAAAGTTTCAGACTAAGGGCGGGATAATGCAGTAAAAGTTCCGAGAAATCTTTTTGTCTCAATACACAAATTTCCGTTTTTTCTAGTGCTTCGCCAAATAAAGACTCATTTGGAACGCCTAGCAACTGGCTCTCTCCCTCATATCCGCCCGGCTCTACTACTCGTAAAAGCTGTTCCTTTCCGCTAGCAGATAATTGATACACTTTCATACTGCCGGAAGCCACGATCACTAATTGAGACTCTCCATTCGGCGCAAGAATCTGTTCTCCTTTTTCCACTTTTCTGTGTGTCACTAGCGAGTGGATTTTTTGCTGATCTTCTATCTCGAGATGATTGAATAATGGAACGAGTGAAACACACAATCCTTCATGTCTCATAGCAGATTCCTCCTTTGGATTTCTTCCTTGTTTGTTATTCTACTTGTTCTTTTAACTTGGTTAATTGATTTGTATCAAGATTTTTCTTTTTGTGCGATAAGTAAGCAGACACATGCCGTTTATGACCACGATCAGAATACTCATTTCATGGAAAAGCATACCGCTTGCCACCTCGGCCACCAGGATCAGACTCTCGATAACAATGGTGATGAGTGTTTTATGTCCTAAAATCATTTTTTGATACTATCTATAAGTAAAATTGAAAATTGCCGCTTATGTCAAATAGGAGCTGTGACAAACGCCTTGTCACAACTCCTATTTTTTGAATAAACGGTGTTCTCCTGCCAACTCCTCGGGTACAAGTCACAATATCATCAAACATGAGAAGCTGTTTTTTGAAATTGTTCCTTGTGACTCAGAGTTAAACGGCAAGTTCACAACCTCTTCCTTAAACGGTGTTCAATCAGCTGACCCTCGGCATTAGCTCAAAAAACGGCAAAATATGAGGAGCTATTTTTCCGTTTTTTTCTCTAATACTCAGGTCAAAACACTGATTTCACAACCTCTTCCTTAAACGGTGTTCAAAAGCTTGCATCTACGACACTAAGCCCAATCAGATGAAAAATATGAAAAGCTATTTTTCTCTGCTTGTTCTTACTGCTTGATGCAGAATAGCTTTTTCACAACCTCTTTATTACTGTAGCTGATTTTCTAAAAACTTACTAACATTCGGCTTTTTTTACTAAATGCCGCTGTTACTTGTTTGCCGAAACGACCCTTTACTGCTTTTTCCAATCCAGTCGTTGCAGAGGATACCGCTTTTTTTGCCGTGCTTGCTTCCACCTCTGCGACTTGTTTCACCTTTTTGCATTTCGTGACTTTGTCTTGAGTCATCGCAATCCCTAAAGCTCTTGCTGAGATTTTTTGTATCTCTTTCTGGTAGTCTTCCCAAATTTTTTCCTCTAGAACGATCACTTATTGTCTCCTTTCCTGTTACTTTTTGTTTAATCGTTGCAGATCAGCACGATAACGGCGTTCGACTTCATCTTGCTGATCATAGATTTTTTTTCGTTTCTGCATCAATTCATGAGAGAACCTCTCTTCTAAACGTCTGAGTTCTTTTTGTGCAAAATACAAAGAATCCTTCGGGCATTCAAAGGAACGCACCGAAAAACGTATATTGGAATAAGTCGTTTCTGCCAGCTGCTGCATGTTCTTTTGCATCTGTCTGAGCTGATCTTCCTGATCTTCTAGCTGCAGTCGTTCTTTTCGGTATGTTTCATGAATCTGGTTTTCTTTTTCCATCTCACTACTCCTTGTTTTAAAATAATTGTCGTGCCAAGTCCCGATCACGTTGGACCAGCTCATTGATTTTCGCTTCGATCTCTTTTGCCAAGGTAGAGAATTCTGCTGAAAGCTGCTTGATTTTGAAGATTTTTTCCCGGAATTCCTGCGTAGGTTCATCAACGATCGTCTGCTTTGTACAACCGACTTCTCGCAGAGCATCGAGCATTTCGTTCTGAGACAAAAGCGGTGTCTGTCTGCGGACCATCGCAAGACCATCTGCCCACAGCTGTTCCAAATCACGAATTCCACGCTGGTAAATGACTAGCACTTGTTCCATCGCTTGATTGAAGACGGAAGCCGCATGTTTCACGATCATCAGCGCCTGCTGGTCGTCTAAATAGATCTGTTCATTGGTCGACAGACCGCCGCTGCTCGCTGTGAATCTTTTCCGCCAAGTCACTAGCTTGGAGAAAGCACTGATTTGTAGCTGGAGCCACTTGTTTTCTTCTTTCAGTTGACTGATCCGATCTTTCTCCCATTGATTTTTTTCGCCATATGTCTCCATTTGACGGATCATAGCTTTGTTTTTGATGATTTGCTGGGCGAGTAAGGTCTGTTCGAGGGCGACCCCACCATGTTGGTCGGAATAGATGACGATATCGCCATATTTATCAATGTAATTCCCGTTTTTGTCGAGATTGAACTGATTTAGATCGTGTCCATAGTTTTTCCAGCCGGCGTTGTCGATTCCGAAACTGTGAAATGGCAGTTGGCCTTTCCCGCCAGTCAGCCAGCCACTAGTCACGATGTCTGAAGTGTCATACAGATTGATGATCTGCCCTTCATAATTCTTGAGCTGTTTCTCACTCAGGCCTGGGCCTGCCGCTGCATATGTAAATCCGTGATAACCTTTTAAAACAGCGACATAGATTGCCTGTGCTCCACCTAAGGAATGACCGGTCGTGGAAATGGTGTAGCCGTCTTTGACAGAATAGGTCTTTTCGATTGCATCGGCATACGCTAAAACAGACTGGAAGGCGCCGTTGTCGTGTTTGTCCTCGAAGCCGACTTCTCGGATGTTCGTTTTCCAGTCCTGCCAGTTTTTAGTGCCCGCGTAGGCGATGGTCAGGTCTTTTTTGATGACCGATTTGGGGTAGTCGGCTTGCTTTTTCAAATCATCTTTATCATAGCCTTTGTATTTATCCTTGATTTCAGCCACGACCATGGCCTGCATACCGTTTTTCTTTGGTGTTTTTTCTTTTCCGATCGTATGTTTGTCGGTATCAATGACATCAATAACAAGATATTTATCCTCAACGATTTTTTCGTTGACTTTTACTTTCCCTGTTTCAACGCCATATACTGCTTTAGAGAATTCTTTGTTTTGGTCCATCACTTGACTCCCTTGTCATAATAGATAATGTTTTCTTCGGGCATTTTTTCATCTGTCGAAGAATTTTTTTTAGTTAGTACATATGAATTCCTAGTATTCCCAGTGTTGAAGGAATACAGCCACTTATTTGTTTCGGCTGATCTCGTATCTAGCGTCGTTTCATCTGGGTAAACATCATTGATGATAAATCCAACTACCAACCCTTTCATCGGGCCTACAGAGAAACCTGTAAATTCTATTTTTTCGATGTTGAAATATTGCCTAGCATTTTTTAAACTCTCTAAGTATTCGTCATCTGTTATTGTTCCATTACCACCATTGTATTTCTTATCTGCTTCATCGATTTTGTCCTTATCTTTTGTATAAATCTCATAATGATTATACAAATAATTTGCCAGATCGGTTTGGATGGTACGCAGTTCTTCATTGTCTTTTTCTCTTCTATCCATCAATATTTTCCCTCCTATACTCAGTGCGATGATGACTATGACTCCTCTGAAAATGATTTTTTTCATGCTTACTCCTTCTTACTTCTCTTCACAAAGAAAACGCTTTAAATGGATTTTACCATAGGCTTATCAGTGAAAAAAGAAGCCTTTTTCTTACTTTTCCTTGTTTGATAACAAAATGAATATTTTCTCATTTTTTCTGTTATGCAAATCGAAACACATATACAAAAGAATAAGCGGGACGCAAGCAATCGTCGTTTTTTAGAGATCGTTAACCGTTATGTTTTTAGATTTGTTTAAATTTTTATTCTGATTTGGCTGATGGAAAAACCAAACAGACACTTGCGAAAAAAATGATTTTTTCGCAGGTGTCTGTTTATGTTGCATCATGAGAGCAGTGGATTCGATGATGTGCCATCTATTTAGTACGCAACGCAATCAGCTTTTTCATAACTTATTTTTTATCGCATGATACAATGGCGCTAGTTCTTTGAGCGCCTCAGCAGTTTTCTCTTCGATGTTTGTGTATTCATTTGGAGAAAAAAACAGTTTGCCAAGTTGGAAGGTTCGATTGCCCATTGTTTCTCGCAGCTCTTCTTGCTTCCTCTTATCTGATAAATAAACGGATAAAGGCAAATGATCTTCCAGCTCATTTTCAGGCTGAGGCCAGATATAATATTCTTCAATCGCTACCTGGGTACTCCATTCCTGCAGTAAAGATAGCAATTGATTGTATCCTTCAACGCTTCCTTCTCTCGTGTCACTTTTATAGTGCTGATACATCAAATAGATTTGGTATTGTTTTTGATTCAACAAAACTGCTAGACAGGCATTCTCGTCTTGACGAGATTCGCTTCGGTACGCGCTCCAAAAATGACTGCGTAAATTCCAGCCATTCGTCCAACTCTCGATTTTAGGTTTGCTCATGCCATACGTATCAGGCAAAAGTGCAGCAGTCTGGAGTTGGATCTCTTTCCATTTTTGCCAATGTGCTTTGTATTCTTGTTTGATTTGTTCGACTTCATCTGGTGTATGTATTTCTTTGAGTTGTTTGAATGCATAATTGTCTCTGTCAAATAACTGATAGTCTTCTTTCATTAGATCCATTTTGTTCCCTCTTTTCTTTTTTATTTTAACTATCTTATTTAAAAGAAACAACTGTAAAAAAGCTGAATCGAAAAAGCAACTGCTTGCTTTTCGAGTTCAGCCTCTGTTTCCATTTACAGGAACGGTCATGAAGTTTTGATCACATTGAGTAGTGTCGTAAATAAAATGGCACTGGAAGCAGCTCCCGGGTCGATATGTCCGATTGCACGCTCTCCTAGATAGGAAGCTCGTCCTTTTTTAGCTACCAAGTCTTTGGTGTGTTCTTTTGCCTGTTCAATGATTTCTTTTGTTAGATTTCCTGCTTTCAATGCCTCTGTAACTGGGAGCCAAACATCTAACATCGTTTTATCGTCAGCTTCTGCCTTTCCTCGGCTTTGAATACCCGCTGTTCCCTGCTCGATCACTTCTCCTAATTTTTCTTGAGAATCAATAGAATCGACCTCTTTTGTCGCTTTCATCATGTTCATGAATGCAGATCCGTATAACGGACCAGAAGCCCCACCGACTTTCGATATCATCGCCATAGAGAATACTTTGAATGTATCACTAATTGTTTCAGGATGATCGGTTTGAAAAGCTTCTTCATAAGCTGAAACCCCTCTTCCCATATTATTTCCGTGGTCTCCATCGCCAATCGGGGTATCTAGCTCACTGAGATATTGTTTGTTCTGATTGATTGCCTCTGCAAATTGTGAGAGCCATTCTTGGATTTCTTGAACGGTTAATTTCATATTATCACCCTTTTATCTTGAGATTGTCTTACCATGAAATCGTCTGTACATTGCTTTCTAAAGAATCTTTCCATTGTGTCTCCGTCAAGTCGATCAGCGTCAGAGAAAGGCCTTGCATATCTAGTGAGGTCATAAAATTACCGACTTTTCGGAAAACTACATTGACGCCTCTTTCTTCCAACAGAGCTAAAACATCATTCATGAATACGAACTGTTCCATCAAAGGCGTCCCGCCCATTCCGTTGACGAATACACCTGCTTCTTTTGGCAAATTCGAGTAATCATCTAAAATCTTAGTAACAAGTTCCTTTGCCAGTACTTTAGAAGGCTGCATCTTTTCTCGACGATAGCCTGGCTCACCGTGGATACCAACACCATACTCGATCTCATCTTCTCCTAGTTCGAATCCTGGTTTCCCTACTTCTGGTACAGTTGCTGCTCGAAGCGCTACACCGATCGTTTTAGTTGCCTGTACGACCTTTTCTCCCAATTCTTTCAACTCTGCTAGGGAAGCACCGTTTCTTGCTGCATCGCCCACGATTTTGTGTACAAGGACAGTACCCGCAACTCCGCGTTTTCCAGCAGTATACGTACTATTTTCAACGGCGATATCATCATCTACGATCACACTTTCTACTTCAATATCGTCCATAGCAGCTAGTTCCTTTGCCATATCGAAGTTCAATGCATCCCCTGTATAATTCTTAACGATCAGTAAAACTCCTTTTCCACTATCCGCTTCCTTGATAGCCGTTTGAACCTGATCTGGAGTTGGAGAAGTAAACACATCACCAAGCACCGCTGCACTTAACATTCCTTCCCCTACAAACCCGGCATGGGATGGTTCATGTCCGCTTCCTCCACCAGAAACCAAACCAACTTGTTCCGCTTTCTGATTCTTGGCTACAACACGGGAAGATTCTACACGATGAACAAGTTCTGGATAGCTTTTTACTAATCCTTCCAGCATTTCTTCGACAATATTGCTTGGATCATTCATGATTTTTTTCAATTTATTCCCATCCTTTCTTTCCGGCATTTTGTGCTTCTGTTAAGATTTGCTGAGTATCATCCGTTATACCGGCGGTGATGGCTGCTGCAAAAGCTCCTTCCACTAAAGGCGCATCCACCAGATGATAACGTTGCTGCTGTTCTTCTTCCAACATGTCTTTTGCCAATTCCGAATTCAATACCGCGCTGCCGATATCCGCAAAAACAAAATAACTAGCTGCATCGCTTGACTCATTGACAGCTTCTACGATTTTCATCGGGTCTGATCCGATCTCGCCATTTATTCCGCCGAGAGAAAAGATCTGCACCTCTTGGGATTTTTGCATCTGCTCAATCATTTCTTTAATACCATCTGTTACTTTTTGACTATGAGAAATAAGCAAAATACTCTTTTTCACAAGAATCTTCCTTTCTTTTACATAGTTGCTAACGATTGGTTTCGCTTTCATTAATGAACAATTCAAGTATATAATAAATTCCTAATTTTGGGAAAATATGTGTTGCGCATCTTGAACTTTGTTATACTTTCATTAAAGAGAGGAGTGATCGAATGATTACAACAACCACGAATAGTGTGGAAGGAAAAACCGTAGTAGCTTATAAAGGAATCGTTTTTGGTGAAGTTATTACTGGGATCAATGTATTGAAAGATTTTGGGGCTGGTTTGCGAAACGTCTTTGGCGGCCGTTCAAAAAGTTATGAAAATGAACTAATGGGCGCAAGAGAAGAAGCCCTTGCGGAAATGGCCGAACGTGCAAAAGCATTAGGAGCTGATGCAATCATCGGCGTAAAAATGGACTACGAAGTATTAGGCAGCGACAATGGCATGCTGATGGTCACATGTAGTGGAACAGCTGTCTCCACAAGATAAGTAGGAATAGCTGTCTTAATAAATAAAAAGAGATGGGACATGTAGTGGGATCCAAGAGTTAGATTTTTCAGTCTAACTTCGAGGTTCACTACCTTCCCATTCTCTCTTTTTTATTTCTTTTTGCGAATGATTCCGTAAGCTGCTGCAACTAGCACACCTGTACCTACGAAGGAATAATTGACAGAAGCTGTTTTTTCATTTGTTTTTGGTAAAGTCTGACTTGTTGATTCGGATGGCTCTGTCGTTTGATGAACTGTTTCTGTCGTGGTTCCAGAGGCCACTGATTTTTCTCCTGCCGAATGCAAAATATCTTTTATTCGTTGGAAACTAGCTGCTAAGTCTGCTTTTTTTGCTTCAAAATCATCAGCAACTGTTTGCGCTTCGCTGATCTTTCCATGGATCGCTTGACTGGCCGCTGTGATATCCGCTTGAGTTTGACTTAGCTTTCCAGAAGCTGTTTGAGCAACCTGATCTAATTGTTGATTGAACTCTTTTGCTTGTTGGATCTTCCCGTCAAGATCTGTTTGGACAGCTTCCGCTTTTGCTTTCGCTTCGGCAAGCTTTTTCTCAAGTTGTGCACGGTCATTTCCCGCTTTATTTTTAAGATCAGCTAAATCTTGATCGATTGCTGCTTGGTCTTCTTTCAATTTGTTTTTTGCAGCTTCTAATGCTTCTTCGAGTTCTTTTCTTTTATTTTCCAAGTCTTGCAAATGATCGATTTGGTCAGAAGAGGTAGAATTATTCGTTGATGTATCTTCTGAAGACGAAATCGTTTCTCCTGAGTTATCTGTCGGTACATTGGAAGTCATTTCTGTTTCCGAGGTTCCGTTTTCAGCATCAGAAGAGCTTATAGTTGTTGAAGGCTCTGTTTGAGCAGGTTCAGAAGTTTCTGCAAAAGCTGTGTGTCCGAAGAAGAAAATACCGGAAACAGCAATCGGCCAGATCAACGGCTTCATTCTTTTTTTCATCACTTTTCCCATCCTTACTACTTTTTAACTAATTTCTTATTATAAGCAAAAATGATTGGAAGAACCATAAACACAACAGGCTGTTTGTCTAAAAAACGGTGCATCTTTTATTTTTTTGTACGTTCCGGACTTTTCCATGTCCCGCTTCCATAACCTAAAATCGTTTTGACTGCTGGAATGAAAGTCGTCACGATCGTTATCGCGTTCACTATCCAGAACAAAAGCATATATAGTGGCGCGAAAAGAAGATATTTCAATTTTCTTCGTCGATCATCTACAATCAGCGAAGCTAGCAACTGGAAAAATCCTGCGACCATTTCAAAGCAGATGAACACAAAACTGAATGTAAAAGTGACATAGATCTGTTCATAGTTTCCTTGGTACACATAATGCCCAATCAATCCAATAAAAAGAATCACGGAAATACAAAAGAATATTGACCAGACAATACTCAATGTTTGATCAATGAAGATGATCGTTCTTCCGATATGTTCAAAAGGATGGAGCATCACTTTTTTGAAATTCGTCAGCCAGACTTCTGTTCCACCTTTTGCCCAACGTTTTCTTTGTCGATATAGCATCTTCAACGTCACAGGTACTTCCATGAAAAAGATGATCCCAGGAGCAAAAACAGACACCCAATCATTTAACTGATGGTCCCAAGCAATACTGATGTCTTCTGTCGCTCGATCTTGCCTGAATCCGCCCACATCGATCAAGGCTTCTTTTCGATACATCGTATTTGCCCCACTGTACGCATAAAGGCCACCGAAAACAGCTGACTGTGTTCGTTTGATGATACCAACGATACTCGAGAATTCAACCGTTTGCGATTTTGCAATCAACTTGGTACGATTTTGGACATCCATATTTGCAGTGACCGCAGCAATATGTCTTGCACCAGGGCGAATGAAATAATTCACATACCTGTTCAGTGCATCTGGCTCCGGTACCGTATCTGCATCATTGCTTAAAATCAATTTCCCTTTTGCAAAGGCAAGTCCGATATTAAACGCATGGGCTTTCCCTTTATTTTTTTCGATCCGAACCACACGAAGATTAGCGTATTTTTTCATCAGTCTGGCTAATATTTCTGGTGTTTGGTCCGTTGAACCATCATCGGTCACTAATACTTCATAGTTGTGATAATTCAATTTCGTCATCAAATACTCAATCGTATCTTCGATCACGATCTCTTCATTATGGGCTGGCACCATGATCGTAATGAACGGTTCGACACCTGATGGAACATCTACCCATTCTTTTTGTTTATGTTTGTATAAAAAAACATAACACCAGACTCCAATAAACCATGCAAATCCGCCTAAAATCGGATAAGAAACGAGAAAAAAATACATGATAGACAAACAAGTATCTAGGAATTGATTCCCTGTATGAGTGATTGAGGTCATTTCAGTTCCACCCCATTTTCTTTATACAAATCTGCAATGAGTGTCGTATCTAGATTTTTCTCTTCGGAGACAGAATAAAAACGGACCGTTTCTCTCTCTTCTTTTGTTCCAAAACGTTCCGTATACATTTCTTCAAGTAATTCTTGTCTTTTTTTCAATTCTTCATCTTCATATTCAAAAGACTTATTTACTTTTCTATATAAATTTCGATTGTTCCATCTAGTCAACACAAATGAGATAATCAGGAAGCTGAAAAAGATCAATGCAAAAAAGCCGATGAAGAAATACAGCATTTTCTTTTCCAATAAAAAAGCGTACAAGTAAAAATCTTTGGCTCTTTCTGGTCTCGTCAATGGAAAAAACACCCATATAAAAGGAAGAACAACGATCATCCAACCCAAAAGAGCCACTAGCGTTTGCCAAATTTTTAACCAATAATTACCTTTTGAAAAATACTTATCTTTCACCAAAATCGATGCAACTTCTTCTCTTGTTACTTTTTTCATATCCTCACCTCACATTTTTTGTTACGACGTAGGAGTTTACCATACTTTTCATTTCTTTTCACATAAAGTGTTCCTAAATTTTTCCTAAGAAAAAGAACAAAACATTTCTCATCGGCAAATGAAAAATATTTTGTTCTTTTTATCAGTTGTTCTTTTTATTTTTTATCTCTTAATTATGTTTCTCTTTCCAATACGACAATGCTTTTCATTCCTCTAGATATCGCCGTGTACATTTGTCTGCGTCTTCTTTTCTCATCTCTATTGTTTTCAAATGGATACAAGATTACATGATCAAATTCCAGTCCTTTTGCTAGACTCAAAGGGATGATCTGGCAGTTTTCTAATCCATATGAACTTTTTTTAATCGATTCTTGTAGCGTTTGAGTTTCCTCTTCTGTTTGGGTAATAATTGCCGCTTTTTCTCCTTTTAGAGAAGCCAAAATCTCAGCTAGTATTTCCAACAATTCTTCAGAGGATCGAAAAGAGCGGTATTCGGGTTCTTTTCCTTGCGGTCGGATCGATACGATGTCGATCTTCTCTTGATCCACAGCATAGGTTTTGAAAAGCTCTGTGATTGCTCCGCTAGAACGGTAACTATTTCTAAGATCATACCGATGGATCGGCAGATGGTAGTCGTCGAAGCAACGCATAATATCAGCAAAAGTAGTGGAAGAATTAAAGATTGCTTGATTCTCGTCACCTACTAAAGTAAAGTGAGTTTTTGGAAATAATTCGATCAATAGACCTAATTGTGCCAGGGTATAATCTTGTACTTCATCAATCAATAGATAGCGAAACGCTGGTACATTTACCTTTTCAACAAGCAAATGATGAATAGCTAATAAAATGACTGCTTCATCAACAGTACGTGTGTGTTGCCAAACATAAGCTGAGCCATATCGTTTTTCATAAATTCTTTCAAATAATCGGTGCTCATCCACCCATGCCATTTCTTCAATCTGTCTGGTTATTTTTCGATAGTTTTTTTGTAAAAGTTTCCTTGCATAAACTGCGATACTTTGTTCCGAATCATCAGAAATCAATTCACCGAATAATTTCAACTGCCTATCTTCTGTCAACGAGAGTACCTGATTCTGCACAGCAGGACTTTTTGCTTGTTTCAAAAGATGATTCTTCCATTCGCTCATCAGTGCCTTTTTCGTTGCTTGAAGCCTGTCGATCAATTTAGGATGAGCAGGGACTTTCTCATATATTTTTTCGATCGTTTTTTTAGAAAGAACTGTTTTTCCATTTTTAGTAAGTCCACGGATAAAATCAGGATGATCTAGAAACAAAGGATCTGATCGTTTTAGATCATCAATATACTCTTTACTACGCAAGTGTTCTGCTTGCTCTGATACATTTTCTTTGGTGATACGTTTGAAATAAGCTTCTTCACCTTCTATTTCCTCTGCTGAAAGCTGTGAAACTAGCTGCAAGATGGTTAGATTCAGTGGATTTCTTTCGCCTAATGATGGTAGGACATTCGAAATATAGTCGATGAACCGATGATTAGGTGATAGAATCAGCAAGTCATCAGATGTCATCGTATCTCGATATAAATAGAGCAGATACGCAATACGCTGCATGATAGCAGAGGTTTTACCACTTCCTGCTACGCCATTTACCAAGATATTTTGACTTTTCACATCCCGAATGATTGTGTTTTGTTCCGATTGGATCGTAGCAGTGATAGCCTTCATTTCATTGGTCTCATCTTGACCTAACACTTCTAATAACACATCGTCTTGGATAGCTACAGACGTATCAAAAAACTTGACCAAACGATCTCTTTCCAAAATAAATTGACGTCTTTCTTTGATAACCGTATCGATTTTATTTTGACGAACCGTATAAGAAGATGGGCCAATCATGTTATTGTAAAAAAGTTCGGCAATTGGTGAACGCCAATCATAAACAAGATTTTCATCTGCATCATCTGTGAAATTTGCTGTACCGATATAAAAGGATTCTTTTGGCTCATTATCCAGAAAGTCTACAACGACTTTTCCAAAGTAGGGACTTTTCAATAAACGTTCGATCTTTGCTAGCTGATTTTCTGCGTTTTTCTGTTTGATATTCATCTGATCGATTTCTCTATTTTTCATTTCAATCATCGAAAAAGTATCCAGGTTATCTAAGTAACTGTCAAAATTCAATCGAAGCTCGCCAGCCATTTCTTTCAGCGACTGGTTTCCTTCTACTTTTGCCGTATCCATCGATTCACGCAGTTCGTTTCTTTTATCGATTAGCTTTTGATACACGTTCTTCAGATATGCTTCTTCTAACTGCTTTTGTGTGTTGACCATACACATTCTCCTCTTTTTTTAAAGTGGTGGAACCGATTAGTTTACCTCTTTTAAGAGTCGAATGCAAGCTTTTTAACGAGTATCATTTGTTAGGATATATCAGTTCTTCAGGTCGGACAGTTTGATATAAAGAAAATGCACCATCAAGGTTTTTTACGTGGTAGCCAGACTGCTTCAAGATTCTTTCCGCTAGATAGCTACGTAATCCACTATGACAGCTGACGATATATTCTTGTTGGCTGTCTAATTCATTTAATCGGTCCCGAAGTTCATTCAAAGGGATATGTTTGGCTTCCTTGAATTTGCCTTTTTCCAATTCTTCTGCTGTTCGCACATCTAATAAAATTTTTCCTTTGGCTAATTCTGTCGGCAATTCCTGCCATTGTACGGTTTCACTAAGCCCTTCTGCAATGTTCATTGCTGCATATCCTAGCATGTTTACTGGATCTTTGGCTGAGCCAAATGGCGGTGCATACGTCAATTCTAACTCCGGCAAATCGAAGATCGTCAAATGCCCTTTGATTGCTGTTGCTAAAATATCGATCCGTTTATCCACACCTTTTGCCCCAACACCTTGTGCACCATAAATCTCGCCAGTCTCTGGATGGAAGATCAACTTCAGTAAAATATCTGTTGCTTCTGGATAATAGCTTGCATGATCTTTTCCTGACACATGAACGACTTCAAAAGACAGCTCGTTTTCTTTGGCTGTTCTTTCACTTAATCCGGTGGATGCGGCAGTCATTCCAAACGTTCGTATAATTGCTGTGCCAATACTGCCTTGATTTCTTCGAGAAATTCCGGAAATCGTGTCCGCAACTTGTCTACCTTGACGATTGGCTGGTGAAGCAAGAGAAATAAGTGCATCTTTTCCAGTGATTGGCTGTTTTACAACGATAGCATCCCCCACCGCATAAATATCAGGAATATTCGTTTGATAACGTTCGTCTACTAGGATACCCCCGCGTATACCTAATTCGATTCCAGCAGTCACTGCTAGCTGGTTATCAGGACGAACACCAATGGATAAAATAACTAAATCAGCAGGAATGGTACGCCCGTCATCCAGTCGCAATCGTTTCCCATGGTCTTCAAATCCAGCGACAGCATGAGAAGTAATCACTTCTACTCCTTGATGAGACAATTCTTTTTCTATAAAAGCTGCCATTTCTTCGTCCAGTGTCGGAAGAATATGCGGTGCTTGTTCGATCACCATGACTTCTAAACCTCTTTTTTTTAGGTTTTCTGCCATTTCCAATCCGATGAATCCTGCACCAACGATCACGGCACGCTTTGGCTGTTTTTCTAATGCATGCATCACTTTATCGATATCTGGTACATTTCTAATAGAAAAAACATTGTCGGCTTCTGTTATCCCTGGAATCGACGGAACAACTGGTTTTGCACCAGGAGATAAAACCAATACATCGTACTGTTCCAAGTGTTTTTGACCCTCATGTACGACTTCTACCGTTTTGTTTTCAGGAAAGATAGCTGTCACTTCATGATTTGGACGCACATCTAAACAAAAACGAGCGGATAATGATTCTGGCGTTTGGACAAGAAGATTTTCCCGGTCACTGATTTCACCAGAAAGATAATAAGGCAAGCCGCAATTTGCAAAAGAAACATACGGTCCTTTTTCAAAAACAACGATTTCTGCCTCTTCCATTAACCGGCGAAGCCGTGTAGCAGCAGACATCCCACCCGCTACACCTCCGACAATAACGATTTTCATCTTATTTCCCTCCTACTGTTCGATCAAACCATTGATTCATACCGCCACGTACATTCACCACATCATAACCAGATTTCTTTAATTCTTTTGCTGCTTGTTTACTCCTCATCCCTGATTGACAAATCACATAAACGGTCTTTTCTTTGTCTCCATCATATCTGTTTATGCTTTGTAATGGAATATTTTTAGCTCCTTTTATATGCCCACCCCGGTATTCTGCAGGTGTTCTAACATCAAGTAATACTGGCTTTTCTAAAAGCTTTTCCTTTAATTCTGGGACTGTTATCGATTTTATTGGCTGAAATAACAAACTCATTTTCTGCACCTCGTTTATATTTTATAAATACCTTACGGGGTATATTAAACAGGAGCTTTCTTATTCTGTCAACCAGAATGACTCTTCATTTTTTTAACTGCTTTTTATATTTGCATAAAATACCGATTAGGGGTATTATCGAGTTATAAAAAATAGAGGAGAATGTGCTATGGAGATTGAGAATAAAAATATCCTGAACCGTTTGAAACGTACAGAGGGGCAAATTCGTGGTATCCAAAAAATGATCGAAGATGAAAAAGAATGTATGGATGTCATCACTCAATTAAGCGCTGTTCGTTCTAGCATTGATCGCGTAATGGGAATGATCGTTGCAGATAATCTGAAAAATTGCTTTGAAAATCCCGATAGTAATCCAGAAGAACAAACGGCTAAATTAGAGCAAGCGATCAAGATGATTATTAAAAAGTAAAGGAATGATTTCAATGAAAGTCGTTTTCCATATTGATGAATTAGAAAAATGGTCAGAAACAGGGAAAAACGTAAAAAACCTGATAAAAGCTTCTCCTGAAACGACGATCGTCGTTTCCGTCAACGGTATCGCAATTACCGGTTATCTAGACTCTGCCAATGCAGAATTCTTAGATTTGAAAGAAGTCGTTTTTCACGCTTGTGCGAATGCTATGCGTGCTAATCATATTTCAGAAAGTTCTTTACCTGAACAAGTAATCGTTGTACCAGCAGGTGTACTTGATTTAGTTGAACTGCAATCCCAAGGTTATGCTTATATCAAGCCTTAGTCAGTAGAGGTTGTGACAGAAGTGATCAGCTTCAAGAAATAAGAAGGAATTGACGAAAATTGCTTCTCAAATTTTTGTAACATTTCGGCTTATTTTTCGAAGAAGTTACTTCTGGAACACCGTGAATCAGAGGTTGTGAAATCAGCGGTTTGATCTGAGTATTAGAGAAAAAAACGGGAAAATAGCTCCTCATATTTTGCCGTTTTTTGAGCTAATACCGAAGGTCAGCTGATTGAACACCGTTTAAGGAAGAGGTTGTGAAAAAGTCGTTTAGTTTCGAGTATGAAGAAAAATTTTGTGAAAACGGCTTTCTACATTTTTGCATAAATTTGGCTTAATACCGAGAAACTGGCTTTTGAACACCGTTTAAGGAAGAGGTTGTAAAATCAGCGGTTTGACCTGAGTATTAGAGAAACAAACGGAAAAATAGCTGCTCATATTTTGCCGTTTTTTGAGCTAATACCGAAGGTCAGCTGATTGAACACCGTTTACCCAGCGGTTGTGAGCCTACCCATTTAACTCCGAGTTACAAGAAATAATTTTAAAAACAACTTCTCATGTTTTTGGTTTGGTTGGCTTATTATCGAGAAGTAGCTATTGGGAGTCTATTTATCAAAAAAAGGAGTGCGACATAGGTCACACCCCTTCTTTATTTTCTTTGAAACATCTTTCGGTACTCGACAGCATACAAGACAAAAGATTGTAAAAGACCGTAAGTGATGACGGCAAAAATGACTCTCACCCACAGCGTTGGTAATTCTGGGAAAAGCAGCAAAAGGATCATGCCAACATAGATGACAGCAGTCGCTACTTTGCCATACCACTTCGCACCACTTAATTTGATATTTTTAGATAGCCCGATTAATCCAGCTACAAACATAAAGCCTTCTTTTATCAAGAATAGACCAAACAACAGCCAAAGCCACGGTCGATACCATGCCATAGACAAAATCAGAAAAAGTTGTGTCAATTTATCTGCAAACGGATCAAGCACCTTCCCTAAGTCTGTTACCTGATTATATCTCCGAGCAATGACCCCATCTAGATAATCAGACAAACCTGAGACAACAATGACCGCTCCTGCTACATAAAACGACTGTCTCAGCACAAAATAAAGATAAATCGGCAGCAAAAAAATACGGAATATCGATAAAAGATTCGGAATTGTTTGGATTTCTTTACGCCAGTTTGTGCTTATTTTCATTTGACCGTCCCACCTCCTCAGCACTCTTTTTTTTATTTTAGCTTACATAGAGAATAAAACCAATGATTTTACTGCTGTTATTTTTTTGCAATCACTGTTCATATGCGTTGGTCTGAAATAATCACTTGTTGTTTTCATCTTTTGCTCTTCTTTCTTCCTGTCGTTTACGCATTTCTTTTACTAACGCTTTATGGGCTTTTTTTGATCCTCGCTCTAGGTCACGCTGCTGTTTCCGTGTTTTAAAATCGATAAACAGACTGTCTAAATCGTAACCTGTCGGGTACAGATTTTCTGCTGAACGCACCAGACGAACGCGCTGACGAGGCACACGGCTCATTTCTTTTTCTAAATATACGGCAATCGTATCTTCACCTATATCCTCATAAACTAATGCTTCTTTTTGGTATTCATTCACAAATATTCGATCGCCTTTTGCAAAGAGCTGGCATTCTTTTTTATTGTCCTTCCTATTTATACCTGCTGTCTTAGGAGGAAATTCTTTTTTCTGTGTCCGATAGGCTTTTTCCTCCAGGTAACGCTCTGCTTGCTGGATCAATTTCATAGACATAGCCATTTTATGAGCAATCCATAAAGCTTGGCTTTCTCCTGTTTCTCCAACACGCAATTGATATTTAGGACGAAGTGCTTCCCGATCGAAAGCCATAGCAGCCGGCACAAAATCTTCATGATCCCTAGCAAATTTCTTAATTTCTCCATAATGGGTCGTGGCAATGATCAATGCCCCCTGCTCATACATAGATTCCATGATTGCGATCGCTAATGCAGCTCCTTCATTTGGCTCTGTTCCACTGCCAATCTCATCCAGAAGTACCAATGTATTCCTTTTTATCTTTTTCAAAATAGCAGCAATGTTTTGCATATGACCAGAAAATGTACTCAACGCATTTTCTAAATTTTGGTGGTCACCGACATCGACGAAAACCTCATCAAAGACAGCAAGCTCTGTCCCTTCTTTTGCCGGAACTTGCATGCCGAACATCGCCATCAAAGTCAATAAACCGACCGTCTTCAACACGACTGTTTTGCCGCCGGCATTTGCTCCGGTAATAATCAAGCCTCGATAGTCTTTACCGATTTCAACATCCAATGGTACCGCATGATCAGGTAAAAATGGATGTCTGCCTTGTTTGATGACGATATGTTCTGATTTATTGATTTTAGGCGTGATCCCATTGATTTCTCGACTGAATTTTGCCCGAGCAAAAATGATATCTAATACCGTCATCGTTTCGATCAATAAGTCGATTGCTTCTTCATTTTCTGCAATAGCACCAGTCAATGCAGCCAGAACTTGATATTCTTCACTGATTTCTTCAGCTTTTAACAACTGATAGTGTTCATTCAGTTTAGAAACCACAGTCGGTTCAGTAAAAACCGTCGTTCCTTTGTTCGATTCATCGATGATCGTCCCATCTACTTTATTTTTATAGCTGGCTTTGATAGGAATCGTATAGCATTCACCTTTTTGAACGATTATTGCTTCTTGGATCATTTCTTTGTTTTTCGGATGACGCAAGAATTTCAGCAATTTTGACTGGATTTCTTTTTCTATTATTTGTAATTGTTTGCGTACTTTACGCAAATTACGTGAAGCATCGTCACTGACTTTATTATTTTTTATTTTTTGGTCAATCAACTCTTCTACATTTATCAAATCAGGAAGATGCTTGCTATAAGCAAATAACAAAGGTGCCTGGTATTGATTCTTATCAAAAAACTTTGTGATCATCCGACTGCTTCTTAGAAAATCCGCATATTCGATCAAATCAGCGGGCGACAGAACCAACCCTTTTTTGACTTGTTCTGTCAGTGCATCAATCCTCGGCAATCCCATAAATGGAACATGCTGACTACTTTCTAAGATCAAGCGTGCTTCTCTTGTTTCTTCTTGACGATCCAAGACGGTTTGTAGGTTTGACGAGGTCGTCATCTTACTGATTCGTTTTTTGCTATAGTTTCCGATTGCTCTTGCTTGGACTTCCTTTTTGATCTGATCAAATTGTAATTGACTAATCATTTCGTTGTTCATACTCTCTCCTTTTCTTGAAGAGATACCTGTCCCAAAATAAATAAGGGCCTAGAGATAAATAAAAGGATAGAACACAGCTTAAAAAAGTCATGTCCTATCCTCATTAGAATACAAAGATATTGTTTTCCTGACAGGTACCGTTTCATAAGCACACCAAATAAACCTTGTTTATTGGCTATTCGACTTACTGATTAGATACCAGCTACACTCACAAAACATTCCCCATTCTTCTAGGTCTTATTTATTTTCCACTTAACTATAGCAAGACGCCTTTTGATTGTCAAACCTTAGTATGTTTTATAGATTTACACCATTAATGAATAGACACCTACCGCGATAATTGCTCCGATCATTGGACCTGCGATTGGTACCCATGAATATGCCCAATCTGAAGTTCCTTTATTAGCTATTGGCAATACCGCATGTGCTAATCGAGGACCAAAGTCCCGAGCAGGGTTGATTGCGTATCCTGTTGGTCCTCCTAATGAAAGACCGATGGCTAAGATCAATCCACCTACAGCGAATACGTTCGTTCCAGGTGCAAATTCGTTTTGCCCAAAAGCTAGCAACCCAAGAACTAATACAAATGTACCAATTAATTCTGTGATTACATTTGCTGGATAATTCCGTATAGCAGGACCTGTTGCAAACGTACCTAAAATCGCACTTTCATCTTTCGTTGCATTCCAATGTGGCAAATAAGAAAGCCAAACAAGAATGGCCCCTGCAAAAGCTCCTAAAACTTGCGCAATGATGAAAGGAACGACAAGATTCCAACTAATTGCCCCTGTCATCGCCATAGCTAGAGAGACTGCAGGATTCAAATGAGCTGGGCCCATGAATCCAGAAATATAGACAGCCATTGTTACAGCGAGTCCCCAACCAAACGCGATGACAATCCAGCCAGAAGCTTGTGCTTTACTTTTGTTTAGATTCACAGCCGCACACACACCATCTCCAAGCAAAACTAGGATCAATGTCCCAATAAACTCCCCCATGATTTGAGTCATATCACTGTTCATTTATTTCTCCCCCTTTAGTTCCCGCAGATCTGATTCTGCGATCAATGCTTCTAAACGTTTAGTCTGTTGCGCCTTCTCTTCTTCTGTCCACCCAAAATACTCAGCAATTGCATCGATCACAGGTTGCTTGATCTCATCCAGCTGATCTCGTTCAAACAACAGATGATTCGTCCGACGAATGAGATAATCACCTGGGGCTAAAACCATTTCTTCTTCTAAGCCATAACGTAACCGAGCTGACTCAGCGAGACTCAAACCAGGATAAGGTGTCATTTCTTTTGCTAATTCAAAGATACGTCGAGCATTAGTCCCGTAAAAATCAGCGATATAAGTAGCATCTTCTTCCTCTAAACCGGCTGCTACTCCTTCTTTTGCTAATTCCCTCACTGTTTCTTCTAATTTCGTTGGATCGAAGTTTCCACCTGAAATCTGATATTTTTTAGAGTCGATTTCTTTCGTCTCTATTCCGTATTCTTCTTTTAACAGCTGACGAATCAATCGTAAAGCTCCTTCTGCCATCTTACGGTAATCAGTGATTTTCCCACCTGATAAAGTCAACAAGCCATCTGGTTCTCTTTCTAAAGAACTACCTCTGGAAATCGTAGAAGGTGCTTTTTCGTCGCGGCTGTTTTCCAAATGGTTCAACACATCTTCTACTTCAGCACGAGAAACTTTATTTTCCTTATATTCACTTACTGTATCAACCACTTTATTGAAGCTCTTGTCTGAAATCGATCCGTTATCTCCGCCATTATAATCAGAACCAGAATTACCAATCAATAGTGGACGAAGCCCTGCCCAGCTTGCTTCGATATCTGCCAATGTGATATTTGCTTCTGGATAGCGATGGTTGATTACATCCAATAGATAATCCACGTCTTCTTGTGTGACTTTTGGATCCGTAAAGTCTCCTTGGTAATCCGTATCTGTCGTACCAAAGTAAGTCTTGTTTTCTCTTGGGATAGCAAAAACCATCCGCCCATCTTGTTTTCCTGTATCGAAGTATGTGGGTTGCGGTACAGGCAGTTTTTTCGCATCTACGACTAAATGGATCCCTTTGGTTGGACGCATTTTAGGAGAGACTGGACGCGTAAAATTCAAGTTCCGTACTTTATCTACCCAAGGACCACTCGTATTGATCACTAATTTTGCTTTGATCTCTATCACTTCATCTGTCAGCAGATCACGAGCTTTGACACCAACGATTTGATCGCCCTCATATAAAAAGCCAACCGCTTTCATTTTACTTACTAGATAAGCCCCATCTTCTGCAGCCTTTTTGATATTATCGATCACTAAACGGGCATCATTGTTGCGGAAATCCAGATAAACACCTGCACCTTTTAGCCCTTCTTTTTTCAAAAATGGTTCTCTTTCCAATACTTCTTCTGGTGTCAGGGTATAGTTCTCATATTTAGTTCCTGTCACATTTGCCAGTTTGTCGTAAAGGTCCATTGCTACTTTGACAGAGAACATATTGAAGGTTGTTGCTCCTTCATCTTCATAGATTGGTAAAAGCATTGGATCTGGTTTTGGGATGTGTGGGGCAATACCTTGTACGACTGCACGTTCACCAACTGTGTCAGCTACTACTTCCACATCAAATGTTTTCAGATAACGAATACCGCCATGCACAAGTTTGGTCGAGCGAGAGGACGTCCCTTCTGCAAAATCTTGCATTTCGATCAATCCTGTTTTGATTCCTGATGCTGCTGCCTGGACTGCCACACCGGCACCAGTGATTCCGCCACCGATGATCAACAGATCCAATTCTTCTTGCTGCATTTTTTTAATGCTATCTTGTCTTGTCTTGTTTGAAAACATATGGATTTCCTCCTTATTCAAATGCTTGGGTAGCTTTTACTGCTTTTTTCCAGCCATTGTAAAGTTTTTCTCGGCGCTCTTCCTCCATTTGAACTTCAAATAGCTTGCCAGCTTCATAAAATTCACGGATCTCGTCTGTATCTTTCCAATAGCCGACAGCTAATCCTGCTAAAAATGCTGCCCCTAGTGCTGTTGTTTCCAAGTTTTCTGCTCGTTGGATCGGTACATTCAAGATATCTGTTTGGAATTGCATCAGATATTCATTATTTGCTGCACCGCCATCCACTTTCAATACAGGAATCTTGATTCCAGTGTCATCTTGCATCGTATCGATGATATCTCTCACTTGATAGGCAATCGACTGCAGAGTAGCTTTAATGATATCTTCTTTTGTCGTTCCACGTGTCAAACCAAACATAGCCCCTCGTGCTGCCTGATCCCAATAAGGAGCACCCAGTCCAACAAATGCAGGAACAACATAGACCTCATCTTCGTTTGTGGAGCGTTTTGCCGCGGCTTCCGAATCACTAGCTTTTTGCAACATTTGAAGACCATCTCTCAGCCATTGAATCGAAGAACCAGCCACAAAAATACTTCCTTCTAAAGCATAGTAAACCTTTCCATTTATACCGTAACCAATTGTCGTCAATAAATTATTTTTGGATAATTGCGGTTTTTCACCGGTATTCATGACAATAAATGAACCTGTACCATAAGTATTCTTGACCATACCTGGTTCGAATGCCATTTGTCCGAATAATGCAGCTTGCTGGTCTCCTGCCATCCCTGAAATTGGTGCTTCGCTTCCATAAAAATGATAACCTTGCGTATAACCATAAACTTCTGAGTTAGAAGTAACTTTTGGTAACATCACTCGAGGAATATTCAATAAATCCAAAATTTCCTGATCCCAATCTAGCTGATGGATATTGAACAACATCGTCCGACTGGCATTCGAGTAATCAGTAACATGTGCTTGTCCATCGGTCAGTTTCCATACTAACCACGAATCAATCGTTCCAAACATTAACTCGCCTTTTTCAGCGCGTTCTTGCGCACCTTCTACATGATCAAGAATCCAGCGAATCTTCGTTGCTGAGAAATAGGCATCGATCACTAGTCCTGTTTTTTCGTGGAAAAATTCTTGATATCCTTCATTTTTTAAGTTATCTGCAATTCCAGCTGATTGTCTGGATTGCCAAACAACTGCATGATAGATTGGACGTCCTGTATCTTTTTCCCAGATTACTGTTGTTTCACGCTGGTTCGTTATGCCAATCCCAGCAATCTGGTTTGGTTTGATCCCTGATTCGATGAAAGCTCCGGCAATAACTGACTGTACAGAATTCCAGATTTCATTTGCATCATGTTCAACCCAGCTTTCTTGCGGGAAATATTGCGTGAACTCTTTTTGAGAACTGCCGATATGTCTTCCTTTCTTGTCAAAGATAATTGCTCGTGAGCTAGTTGTACCTTGGTCAATCGCCATGATATACGTTGGTTCTGTCATTGTGATTCCCTCCATTATCTGCAAACGCTTTCTTTAACTGCTTTTATCATACTACTCATTTAAAAAAAGAAACTGTCAAAATTTTATTCTTTTTTTCTTTTTTTTGACAGTTTTTTATTATGATGCTAGTTTTTGATCAATTCTTTTCTTTTTTCAACATTTCTATTCTTCTTTTCAATCGGATAATGTCATAAGGCGACGCAAATTCTGATAGATAATATTCACTCTGTTGCTTGTTTCTCTGACAAAACGTTATGACCAAATCATAGTTTTTTCCTTCTTCATAACTTTCAATCTCAATACCGCTGACTCCTCTCAGTTCTCTGATCAGATACTGTTGGAAAGCAATACGGTAAATAGGCAAACTTTCTAAATCGATCCCTATCACTACTGGTTTTGCAATATAAAAATCGATCATCAAAAGAACATTGGCATACTGGATCATCAGATAACTAAGTGCACTGTCTTCGGCGCTTTTCCTTGGCAATTGCTGCATCGCTGTTTCCTGTAGTTTCTCCAATAACTGTGTTAAGGAATGCCCAAGCATTTTTTGCTGCTGCTCCAAAAGCCGATCACGCTCGTAGACTTCGATCTTTCCAACAAAGAAAAACCATTCATTGTTGATTTGTGAAATTTGGTAGCCTACTGCTTTTTCCTCTTTGATTTTCAAACGACGAGGACGATAATGCCATAGCATCGTTTCCCGAATATAAGTATCCAAAACAGCGGTGGGTAACTTTTTGCTCCGTGTCAAATCATATTGATAAAATATTTCTTCGTCGACTATCGAAAAAGAAACAAAAAAGCTGTAAAACATCATTGTTTCGTATACATTCAGTTCTGCTGCTGTTCGACTAAGATGCATCACAATGATTGGATCGATTGCTTGATAAAGCCGGTCCGACTGATAGAGTAATTTCTTTTCTTTCAAAGTTTCGTACGTACTTTTTTCATTCAATAGTCTTTTTTTCGTGATCCCGAGCCAGCAAGCAATCTGTGCTTCTGCTGATGCCGTAAACGTCGTTTCTAATACGCGGCCCAATCCTAGAATGAATGGTCTTTTTTCTGGTGTATTTTGCAAAAAAAGCGGTCGTTGATCTTCCGGGATATATTGGAATAATTCATAATAAAAATATCGGATCTGTAGCTCTTCTCCGTATAATTGTCCGTTTTTGATTTGTAATCCAAATTCCTCTAAGAGCTGGTTCAATTCTTTGATCTTTCGAAAAACAGAAGACTCACTGATATTAAACGCTGTCGCTAATCGAACGATGGATACTTGCTGGTGTTCTAATAAATAGACAAGCATTTTAAACTTCAAGCTTTCCTGTAATAAAAACAAAAGAATTTTTTCCAAACTGACATCTTCGTCCAACACAAGCAGCGCCTGATACTCGTTTCGCTGTACTTCTACTTTTTTTCCCATCATCCGTCCAATCAATTCAATATCTTCCAAATATTGATCAAAAGAGGTTTTTGACAGTTGGACATGCTCTCTCAATCCATTGATAGAGGCTGTTCCCCCTTGCAGAACAAGGTTTCGCAAAATCAGGATCTGTAACTGCTCTTTTCTTTCTAATAATGCTTCAATCTTCATAGGCAGTATTCGCCACCTTTGACCACACCATATTAGGCACACGATATTCTGGCTGGAAAAACAGCTCATGTTCTTCTAACTGTTCGAACGTCCAGCCTTCTTCTACTGCGATTGTCAGTTGGTCAAGAAGATGGAACATTTCTTTTCTGCTTTGGAGCTGTGCTCCAAGAATCTTTTTTTCAGAATCAAATAGGAATTTGACTTTGACTTTGCTCTGGTTTATTGCTGCAAGCTTGTATTCCGCGTACCCTGTTTCAATTTTTTGGGGATAAAAAATGCTTTCTTCTTCTGTCATACCTACGCTTCCTAAGAAATAGCCAAACCACTGATTACCGACTGGTCGATAGGTTCCCTGATCCTTTGTCGCAGAACCACTAATTGTCTTGCTGACATTTCGCGCTGTACGGACAGCGTTATTTACTAGAGAAACGTACATTTTTTCATTTGTTGGGCGAAAAGTGACTTGGATTGCATCGCCAATTGCATAGACGTCTTTTTGAGACGTTTGCAAATAGTCATCTACCCAGATCGTTCCATCATCATTCAATGTTAATTGTTCTTCCCACATCTGATTGTTGGGGCGAGAATGGTTAGCCAGCAAAACAAGATCATAGTTTTCCCTTCTTCTTTCCGTCTCTACTACAGCGGTTTCATTTTCGGACAAAGATACGACTTGCTCTTCTAAGAAAAGCGATATCCCTTGATTTTTCATTTCCTTTACTAACGGCTCCGTCATTTCAGGGTCTAGGTAACGAAAAAGAATCGACTTTCGGCTTTCATAAAGATGGATTTGTGTTTTTGTTTTTCCTGATGCTAAGCCTTCAGCTATTTCGATCCCTGCTTGACCTGCTCCAATGATGGCAATTTTTTTTGCATCCATGATCTTTTGCTGAAGAGCAGCTATGTTTTGTATCTTTTTAACTGGGTGAATGAACCTTGCTTCTGCAGGAACATTTCGAAAATTTTGATTTGAACCAGTCGCCAAAATCAAACGATCAAAATCCAGTTTGTCTCCGCCTGCTAAAACGACTTTCTTTTCTTCCAATCCTATTACCGTCTTTTCTGTGTAAACATGGATACGATAGCGGTCGATCAGCTCTTCTTTGGTGATCCAAGAAAGTTGTTTTTCACTGGTGACCTTTCCTTTTACTATCAGATTGAACCCGCTGGGAATCCACCCTAACTTCGATTGCTTTTCAATCAAATATATTTCACTTGTTGGTATCAATTGGCGAAGATAAATAGCCGCATGAATCCCTGCAAACGACCCGCCGACAATTACAATGTTCATCTGTATTCCTCTTTCTTATTAAGTGTGCGACTGCCAACATGGGCTGAAATCACAATGTTCTTAAACCATGTTTACTCATTCCTATGATCCATAGCAGCGTAGCAGAACACACTCTGTCCATCCTACCGTGTGACTAGGTCTGCTTCTCAGTAATAAATTAGTTGACCTAATTGAAGAGTATCATTTCTGAAGAGATGTTTCAAAAAATGTACTCTTAGAAAGGCAAAAAACTCGCCTTTTGCGTACCTCTGTCCAAATAGGAAACAGAAAAGAACGAAAAGACGTGTTTTAGCGTGTGTAATGTAATAGTTAGAATAGGCAAAACATTTTTATGCTGACAATTTTTAATGCTTTAATGCTTTAATGCTTCAACCACTACTTCGCCCAATTGATGAGCAGATTGAGGGTTTTGCCCTGTAAGAAGACGTCCATCGATTTGAACGACTTCTGAAAAAGCTGGACCTGACTGATAGTCAGCTCCTTTTTCTTTCAAAGCATTTTCTGCTAAGAATGGTACTTCATTCGTTGTACCATTGGCTTCCTCTTCTTCATTACTGAATCCAGTAACTGTGCGTCCAGCTAAAATAGACTTTCCAGATTCATCTGTAACTGGCAACAATCCGACAACACCGTGACAAACAGCTGAGACCAGTCCTTCATTTCGATAGATTTGTGAAGCAACTTTCCCAAGATCTGTTGCTTCTGGAAAATCCCACATTGTTCCGTGGCCACCAGCATAATAAACTGCTGCATAATCTTTTGCATCCACATCATCAGGACGTAAGGTATTTCCCAAGGCCCGATTTCTGAAATCTTCATCTTTATAATAGGCCCAATCGATTTCATCCATATTCAAAACACTTTGCGGTTCTAAAGGTACATATCCGCCTTTAGGACTGACAAAATCTGCATCGATCCCATTTTTTACTAATACATCATAAAAATGAGTCAGTTCACTTAACCACAAACCTGTAGGACGCTCGATCTTTTCGTATTTTTCTACATTTGTTAATACGATCAATACTTTCATTTTTCCATCCTCTTTCTATAAAAATTGAGTTATTGATAACGTGCTTTCAAGAAATTATATAATGGACTTGGCAAATAAAGCTCTTTATATGCTTCTTCAAAAGGTTTCGTTACAAATTCATCCTCACGGTTTTCCAATAATTTCTCTGCCCAGTCAGGATCGACGATCATTTGCTGTCCAATTGCTGCAAGTTCTGCATATTTCAGTACTTGCTCTACGTCTTTGCGAGTACGGATGCCTCCGACACCAATTAAAGGGATCTTTCCTTGGATCGTGTCATGGACAGCTTCAAGAATCGACTGATCGCTGTATTTATCAGAACGGGCTCTTCGATCATACGCATTTAATGAAACATGCAGATAATCTAATTTTGTCTCACGTAATCGTTCAAGAAGCCAGATCGTGTCTTCAAAACGGATACCTGGTGTTTCATATTCTTCTGGCGAGAAACGATACCCTACGATGAATGGTTTTTTTGCATATTTTTCAACCGTTGAGAAAACCGTTGTTAATAATTCGTCAATAAAACGATAGCGATTTTCTAAGCTACCGCCCCATTGATCCTCTCGTCTATTCGAATGCGGAGAGAAAAATTGTTGGATCAAATACGTATTTGCTCCATGCAACTCGATACCATCAAATCCTGTTTCAATCGCTCTACGTGTGGCTTCGCCAAATGCTTGGATTGTTTCTTTGATTTCATTTTCACTTAATGCTCGCGGTGTTTCTGCATCAGGTCGTTCCGCTGCAACTGCACTTGCAGATACAGGCTGTTCTCCGGATAGAGTAGCTCGACTAGTCATTCGTCCACCGTGGAAAATCTGAACAATCGCTTTTGCACCTTCTCCTTGGATTGCTTTAGCTAGTTCACTTAACCGAGGAATCATTTCATCGTGAGCGATGCTCAGTTCACCTGGCCAGCCTTTTCCGATATCTTGGACATTTGCAGCACCAGTAATAACAGCACCAAGTCCTTTAGAACGTTGTTTATAATAAGTGATCTCATCTTCGGTGATCACTCCATTGAAGAAGCTGAGTTGTGTCGTCATAGGCGACAGCATCAATCGGTTCTTCAATTGAACTCCTGAAGGTAAAGTAATTGATTGATCAAATTGTGACATTGTCATTCCTCCCATAATTCGCTCTGATTAACCTATCGAGAATCATCTATCATTAAACCACTCGGTTAGTTGCACATGCAACTAATTTGCTTAAAAAAATTTTTATTTTTTTTGTAACTTATCTGTTGCTTCATTCATTATCTCGGCTAATTCTTTACTTGCTTTATTTCCCAAGACTGCTTTGTACGACTGATGGAGTTCTTCCCAGCTACCATCGACTTCCCTAGTAAATTGGCGTCCTTGTTCTGTAAGATAAACTAATGACAAGCGCCCTTCGCTAACTGTTTTGACGTATCCTTTATATTCTAATTTTTCAACAAAACGAGCGATTGTTGAAGGCGCAGAATAGAGCATTTGTGCAATATCTTTTTGCGGTATACCATCTTTTTCTTTTAATATCAATAAAATAAATCCATAAGTTGGTGCCAGACCTGTTTTTCTAAACGCTTCATCCGCTAATTTATTCAATAGGCGATCTAGCTTTTTCACACTAAAGAAAAGACATTCATCCAACGCTTTTTCAATTGGCTTTTCCATTTCATCCCCTCCATTGGCGTACATATCATAGTATGATTTTTATTTTTTGTCAAAAAACACGGAGTAATGACCACCTCCTCTGTTTAGTTTTGAGAAAAAGAAGTTGTGACAAAAAATGTGTCACAACCTCTCGGTAATACGTTTCAATCAAATAAGCTTTTCTTTATTTACTTCCACCACAAATGCTTCATATGGTCGTAACTCGACTTTGCCGTCTGGTAACTGTTTCAGAGGATAATTTGACACAATAATCCTTAAAGCTTCACGTGGAACAGTGAACACCTGTTTTTCACTGGACATATTGCAAACAACGAGCCATCGCTGGTCTTCATATATGCGAGAATAGGCAAAGACATGCTCTGGCGTCTCTTCTACTAATTCATAGTCTCCCCAGACGATGATGTCATGTTTTCTACGCAAATCGATCAATTTCTTGTACATATAAAAAACAGAATCTTGATCTGCTAACGCTTCTTCTGCATTGATTTCTTTATAATTTGGGTTGACTCGAAGCCATGGAATTCCAGTAGTAAACCCAGCATGTTCACGGGCGTTCCATTGCATAGGCGTCCTAGCATTGTCTCTTCCTTTCGCATTGATTGATTCCAAGATTTCCTCTTTTGTAAATCCAGAAGAAATCCTTTCGTTATACATATTGATTGTCTCAATATCTTTTGCTTCCGAGATATCATCAATTGGGCAATTCGTCATGCCTAATTCTTCTCCTTGATAAATATAAGGAGTGCCTTTCATCATATGAAGCAAGATAGCAAACATCTTGGCACTTTCTTTTCGATACACATCGTCATTTCCCCAACGTGAGACGATTCGAGGCAGATCATGATTATTCCAAAATAAACTATTCCATCCTTCATCACCCAAAGAAGTTTGCCATTTCGATAATACTTTTTTCAGTTCAGAAATACTTAAAGGTTTCAAATCCCATTTGTCTTTGCCTTCTTGCTGATCTAATCCTATGTGTTCGAATTGGAAGATCATGGATAATTCCTTTCTTTTAGGATTGGAATAAAGTTTAGCAATCTCGGTAGTTGCTCCCCATGTTTCGCCAACGGTCATCAGATTTTTGTCGCCAAAAGTTGCTTGATTCATTTCCTGAAGATACTCATGCAGTTTAGGTCCATTACTTGTGATTTCTTTATCCGGTTCTTTGCCAATCATATCGATCACGTCCATACGAAAGCCGCCAATACCTTTGTCGATCCAGAAATTCATCATTTGATAAATCGCTTGGCGAACCTGTTTGTTTTTCCAATTCAAATCAGGTTGACGCTTGCTATACAAGTGCAGAAAATATTGCCCTGTTTGCTCCTCCAACTGCCAAGCAGGTCCACTGAATATCGAGCGCAATCCATTAGGCTCCTCTCCATTGACTGGATCACGCCAAATATAGTAGTCACGATAAGGATTTTCTTTATTTTTACGTGCCTCAATGAACCACGGGTGTTCATCAGAAGTATGATTAACCACCAGATCCATAACGATACGGATGTTTCTTTTCTTTGCTTCTTCAATCAGTTCCTCCATTTCTTCCATCGTACCGAATTCTGCCATGATTGCTTGATAATCGCTGATATCATAGCCATTGTCATCATTTGGAGACTCGTACACCGGCGAAAGCCAAATCACATCAATGCCCAAATATGCCAGATAATCCAATCTGGAAATAATCCCTCGCAAGTCTCCAATCCCATCTTGATTTGAATCTTGAAAACTTCTTGGATAGATTTGATAAACAACTGAATGGTGCCACCATTTTCGTTCCATGATTTCCCTCCTATAAATGGATGTTTCTATTTTTCGCTTAATCATCTAGTTTAGTTTCTTCCACCAAAAATTGTAACGCTTTCAAATAGTCATTGCACCTTGTTATCGGTAACAGAATAAAACAAAAAAACAGCTGAGGAAATTTCCTCAACTGTTTTTTGAAAGGATTGATTGATGCAGAGAAGAACGCTGATTTCACAATCTCTTTATAAACGGTGTTCACTCAGCTGTCCCTCGGTATTAGCTCCAAAAACGGTAAAATATGAGGAACTATTTTTTCGTTTTTTTCTCTAATACTCAGGCCAGAACGCTGATTTCACAACCTCTTTATTTCACATTCAATATCCACATGAATCCCACGAATACAAAGAACAGACCATACATGATTGGAGATACTTCTTTTCCTCTTTTAGCCGCTAACATCGTAATTGGATAGAAAATAAAACCTAATGCAATCCCATCTGAAATACTATAAGTTAAAGGCATGCCAATCAAGATTAAGAATGAAGGGATCGCGATTTCTAATTTTCCCCATTCGATTTGACGTAATGATTGAGCCATCAAAACACCTACCATGATCAATGCTGGTGCAGTTACTTGTGAAGTAACAACTGACAGTAATGGAGAAAAGAACAAACCTAACAAGAAGAAAATTCCTGTAGTAATAGCTGTGATTCCTGAGCGTCCTCCAACAGCAATCCCAGCTGATGATTCTACGAATGCACCAACAGGAGAAGTACCTAATAAGGAGCCCGCAAGCATAGCTGTTGAATCAGAAGCTAAAGCTTTCCCTACACGAGGCATCTTGTTGTCTTTCATAAAGCCTGCTTGATTTGCTAATCCAACTAAAGTTCCTGCTGTATCAAAGAAAGTTACAAGCAAGAATGTTAGTACTACGACCCACATTTGAAGAGAATTGATGTCCCCTACATGTTTTAACGCAACTAAAAATGTTGGTTTCAAACTTGGTGCTGCAGCAACAATTTCAGAAGGCATTGGAATCAAACCTGTGACCAGACCTAAAATCGTTGTAGCTGCCATCCCGATGAAAATGCCACCTGGTACACGTCGAACAAGCAAGATAGCCGTGACGACTAATCCAAAAATCGTCAACCAAGTAGAACCAACGTTGAGTGATCCTAATCCTACTAATGTAGATTCATTCGAAACGATGATCCCACCTTCGCTCAGACCAAGGAAAGCAATAAATAGACCGATACCACCAGAAATCGCATATTTCAAATCTGCTGGGATCGCATCAATGATCATTTCCCGCAGTTTGAAGATTGTAATCAAAATAAAGATCAAAGAAGCAACGAATACGCCGGACAATGCTGTTTCCCATGGGATCCCCATCCCTAAACAAACAGAATAAGCAAAGAAAGCATTGATCCCAAGAGCAGGTGCCGTTCCAATTGGATAACGGGCTAATACCCCCATCAAAATACAGCCGATTGCACTGGCTAATGCAGTCGCAGTGAACACCGCTCCTTCATCCATTCCAGAAGCGCCTAATACAGTTGGATTTACAAATAAGATATAGGCCATTGAAATAAATGTCGTAAATCCTGCCAGTACCTCACGTTTTACCGTGGTGTTCAATTTTTCTATTTCGAAGTAGGAAAGTATTTTTTCCTTCATCTTCCATCCCCCTAAATCCGAACATTATAAATAAAGTCCGTTAAAATTTCGATTTATTAATAAAACAACGTGTTTTATCATATACTAAAACAAAACATAAGTAAACAAAAAATTCGGATTTCAAGCAAAATCCGAACGTTCCATCTGATCAAATCCTTTTATCTCAAAGTCCATGAACATTCACTTTGGATCAAAAGAATTTCTTTATTGTGTTAAAAAAGTTTCTTCATTCTAGTATCAAAATCAATAGTGTGATTTGACTTTACCATTTCGTTTCTGCTCTTCTTTGATGAATTCTTTTGTATCGACAGGATTTAGGTTATTTAGTCCGCCAAAACCTGTATCGACCATTTTTCCCCAGCCTTTTGTCTTCTTTTTCCCTGATTTGAGATTCCTTGCTCGAAGCTTCTCACTATGTTTTGCTCGCCGATACTTCAAATAACCTTCTAGCCTTCCCATTAGATCCACTGTTTTTCCTCCTTTTTATTCAATCAGACGACTCAGCTTTTCCTATAACAAAATAATTGCCTTCAGGGTCCGAAAAATTGAAAGTCAAGACGCCATTGTTGTCTGTGATTTCTCCAGGTTCGTCCATGTTCTCGTAAATAGTTTCAAATTCATCCGTAAAAAAGACTAAAGAAGGTGGCGGTCCCAATACTTCTGGTGAAAACTTCTGCACAAATACTTTTGGAAATATACCTAATTCTAATTCTTTTGAGATACTCAGCACAATACTCTTAAATTCTTCTGGCAATTCGATCGTTTCTGAAATTTCTGCACCAATTTTTTCTACAAAGAATCGGCAAATCATCTCTACGTCATTGACATAAAGCATCACACGTGTTTTTTGTATCATCGTTTGACCCTTCTTTCTAGTTGATTTTCTTTCCTGTCTATAAACTGATTCCATTATATCACGAAAGCGCGAACACCTTGTGTTTGATCCTATTCAAGAAAAATAAAGCAATAGTTTCTAGACTTGCTTTCCTCCACAAACTTTTTTTACAAAAAAAGAACGGCAATGAATGCCGCTCTTCTTTTTTCGATTCTTTTATAATTCTGCTTCTGATTCATCTTTGGTTAGTGTGTGTCTGACACTGGACACGCCAAATGTTTGATCGATTTTTTCCTTCAACGCTTCGATTGCCTGTGCGCCGCGTGCCGCTTGTTCAGCATTGATGGATTCAATGACCAGCACCGCTGCTTGCGTTTCTTCCGTCAGCATCGTTCTTTGGGCTTCACGCCAGTTGAGACAGCGACAGATTGCTCCTTGTTCATCATAGTAGATGATTTCTTCCGGAAGTGCCGGAGCATCGGAATCTGCACCTAAAGGCAGGAATGATTCGCCACCTTGGGCTTTTCCTAGATGCAGATTTCCTGAAATCTTTTCGATATCTTCTCCGCCGCAAGGTACGCCAAAAGACAAGGAAATACTATTATAAATATCTACAAGCGGATTGATTGGGAAAAATTCCCGTTCTTGATTTGCACGTTTCAGTAAAGCTTCAATAGAAGAACGTGCACCTTTTTTAGTCTTGAATGTGGTAAAAGCCTGACGCCACTGAGCAATGACTTCGTTTTGGCTGAATGTTTCTTCCGTAAGGTAATTTCTTGCTTCTTTTGCCGCGCTATTCAATAATTGATGATACATTTCTTCATTTTCTTCTGTTACGTGATTATCGATACCACTCACGGATAAGATTTCGATGGTTGCTTCAGGAAATACTTCCCAAAAATTAGCATCCACTATTACTTTTTTCATATGTTCACACCTCTTGATTAGAATAATTGCTTGATGAATAGATAGTCTGTTTGGGGATCATCTCCCATATAAAAAACATGTTCACTGTACTTGGTAAATCCTCTTTTGCGATAGAAAGCAAGCGCAGCATCGTTGTGTTCCCACACACCGAGCCAAATGGCTGTTTTTTGCTTTTCTTTTGCTTTTTTGATAGCTGTATCTAGTAAAAATGTACCAATACCTTGATGTTTAAATTTTTTTCGTACATAGATTCGCTCGATTTCTAAAAAATGATCATCCATTTCCTCAGATTGACTCGTTCCTATATTTAGTTTCAGGTAACCCGCAGGCTCTTGGTCGATACTTACTAGTAAAAAATCAGTTTCTTTCTCTTTTAGCTCTTCTGTAAGTTTTTCTGGCGCATAAGCTTGTCTCAAGTAAGCAGCTAAATGCTCCGGCGAATTATCTTTTCCAAATGTATCTGTAAATGTTTCGATACTGATTTGTTGTAGTAAGTCTACATCTGAAGGCGTCATTTCTCGAATTTCGTATTTATTCACGGCTTCTTCCTTTCAATAGATCCTTTTATTACCTTTTTTGACAAAATTCCAATCTTCGCTAACATTCTTGCATACTTTCTTTAAAAGATATTCCAATTGTTTTGCTTCCTCGTCAGACAGACCATTTAATGCGACTGCATTAGAGTAGTTGTTTTCTCGGATGATGAAAGGATAGATTTCTGCTCCTTTTTTAGTCGGATAAAGTTTCTTGATTTTTTTATTTTCTTTATCTTCCAAACGTTCGATCATCCCATTGGATTCTAATTTCTTGATTGCTCGTGCTGTCGTTGTACGATCTACTTTGATCATTTCTGCTAGTTTTTCTTGGATGATTCCTGGATTTTCGCAAATACGTACTAAATAAAGATACTGCCCTCTTGTTAACTCAACTTCTTTGAATTCGATATTGCTGATAGAATCCAACGCTCGGGCAATCATTCCAATGTCTCGAAGAATTTCAGCCATTTCACCCCACCTTTATTTTGTTTGTAAGACTAGTTTACCTCTTTTTGTTGCAAATGCAACTATTTTTTAATAAAAGAACGAGTTCTTTTTTAGAGAACTCGCAGAGTAAACAGCTTTCTTCTTTTACGAAAAAACTCAATCGCAATAGAGCTGATTTTTGTTTTCTAAAATAAGCAACTGCTTCTTTGTTGTTCGTTTTTCTGATAGCTTTGGCAGCTCTTCTATACTAAAAAATCCCATGTCGGAAGTTTCATTGTTCTCAATAAATTTTGCATCTTCGTCGTGGATCGTACAAGCAAAAACAAGCTTATAATACTGAAAAAGCTGCGGAATATCTTTTTGTTTATTCGTATCAAAAACCGCTTGCAGCTGAGTAGATTCTACTGTTAAACCCGTTTCTTCATAGACTTCTTTCCGCACGTTTTCTTCAGGGGACAAACCTATTTCGGCAAATCCGCCTGGCAGTGACCATTCTTTCGTCCGTTTATCTTCGATTAGTAGGATCTTACCGTCCTTTCTGATATAGGCACGAACATCGACTTTTGGTGTGGGATGACCTTCTTCAATAACTGTAAGTGCTTTTATTTCTTCGAAAGTTTCTTTTCCTATTTCACTGATCAATTCCAATGAGATCGTCCGAATCTCTTCAAATCGTTCTTTATCGAATACATCTTTTCCATAATACAGACCAGCTTGAGAAAGTGCGAGCAGTCTTTTGTATTGAGTCAACTTGTTATTCATTCTCTTCCCTTCTTTTCAGTAAATGTATGACTATGTAATCAAGTATAGAAGACTGACCTAATTACGGCAAATAAACACAAGGAAATCGGCAATAAATAAAAGAATATGAAAAAACATTTTAGAACAAAAAGACATTTGGCTCCTCTGGGGACCAAATGTCTTTTTTATTACCTGTCACTATCAAACCATTTCTTCGTTACTTATTGTCATTGATTTCTTTTTCTAATTTATCCAATAGTGGAGTGTAATCTACTTGAGTATAGTCTGTTACATCAAATTCATATAGTGTTCCTAACTGAAATTCGTCATATTTTCGGTCAGTGATGATTTTTTTGAATGCTTCTTTCGTAATATGATTCGTCCCTTTCGATCGATCTTCCAATATGTCGCCATAGTGATAATGATCCATGATATAGCTCAAATGACGATCTGGTTCACGATCACGTTTGTACCGACGTTGCCATAACACTTCAAAGTCTGCTGTTAGGCGAATCGTCATTACCTGATATCCGTATCTTTCTGCTAATTCTTGGAGTCGAGTTTTTTGCTTATCACTAAAAGGATACTCTGACACAATCACTTTCTTTCCTGCTTCCATATACAGATCAAGTGCTTTGTAATAGAAAGGATAAACTTTCGTCCTTTCTTGTTTCGCCCGTTCTTCCAAGTTGTTAAAACCGATGGATTCTGCATAATATTCCTTGATTTCATCGAGTGTGATGGCATACATATCTGGAAATCGTTCCCGTAGTTTATTCATAAGATATGTTTTTCCTGTACCAGGACTACCAGCTAGAAGAATGAAATACTTTTTCATCTCATTTGTTTCCTAAGTTAATTGGACTTTCCAAGTTCATAAACAGTCCAATCTTATGCTTGACAATTTCTTTTACTGCTTCATTTGCTGGAATCACATTATGGCGAAGAGACTTGTTGATTTCTGTTTCACTAAAGGTTCCTTTAGCCACTTTTGTCCAGTTGACTAAAAGCTCCGTTCCAACATTGAATTTGCGGATCCCGTTATTGATCAATTCGGGATAATCTTCTTCTTTCACACCTGTTCCGCCATGGATAACGAGGGGGACATCGACTACTGCATCGATTTCTTTCAGCAAGGGAATGTTCACTTCTGTTTTTGATTTGAATTGTCCATGATTCGTACCGATAGCAATAGCTAATGCATCCACACCTGTAGCTTCTACAAATTTCACTGCGTCTTCCGGTCTTGTATATACCTTGTCATTTTCAGCGACATGGATTCCTTCTTCTGTACCGCCGATCGTTCCAAGTTCTCCTTCTACGGAAACACCGTGTGCATGGGCATATTCTACCACTGCTTTCGTCTTCAAGATATTTTCTTTGAAAGGCAGATGGGACCCGTCATACATGACAGAAGTATATCCGCTATCGATTGCTTCTTTGATATCATCAAAGTCTCGGGCGTGGTCTAAGTGCAAGACTGCATCAACCATTTCTTCTTCTGCAATAGCTGTCATTACATTGACTAACACATGCATACCGATATATTTTGCGGTGTCGACACTTGTTTGAATAATGATCGGCGAACCCATTTCTTTTGCTGCGCCTAGCATGGCAGGAAGCATTTCTAGGTTATGCGTATTAAAAGCTCCAACTGTAAAATTCAACTCTTCTGCTGTTTTTGTTACTTCTTTCAATGTTGTATACATCTTTTATTGCCACCTTATCTTTTTATTTGTTTCCTTTGATCGTTACTTGTTTTGCAATTTGTCGCATCTCATCCATTTTGCCCATGTAGTAATCGATTCCTTGATCATCACCCGCACGAGCAGCATCTGCACGCTTCTGGTTATAGAGGCTCATCAGTTTTTTATACCCCTCTCCGATCGTCTGTTTATTTTCCAAGCTCTTTTCTAAATATTGGATGGCTTGATCGTTCTCATACAATTCAGAAAATTTAAGTCCAACTTGTTCGTAAAGTTCCGCTAATTTGGGCTTCTCTTGGGTCGTTGAAATCTCTTGGTTTAATTGTGTAATCTCTGATTGAATCTTTTCGGTCGCTTCTGGCGAGAGGATTTTTTCCTCTTTTATCGATCTTTTTTTTGGTTCATTTTCTTTTTTCTTAAAAAATCCGAACATCATTTTCCCTACTTTCAATTAAAATGCTTTCAAAATTGGGCTTAAGATCCAAGCGTATAAGAGTGCGGCGGCTACTGTATCTACATCGGTTGCTGTAGCATTGATGAATCCCATCGAATTAAAGATCGTTACTAGCAAAGCAGGCAATAATGTAATAAAGAAGCCATGAGCAATACCGCCAATGATCGCTCCTCGACGTCCGCCAACTGCGTTACCAAATATCCCCGCTGTTCCTCCGGCAAAGAAATTCGTTAGCATACCTGGTAAAATCATCGCTAAGCCGAACATCGGCAAAGTGAACATGGCAATAATCGTACCGATTGTTGTCGTAATGAAACCTAAAATAACAGCATTTGGGCTATAGGGAAAGAAAACTGGACAATCTAAGGCAGGAATCGCATCAGGAACTAATTTCATAGCTATCCCTCGAAATGCCGGCACGATTTCACCTAACAGTAGACGTACACCAGCCAGCAATACATACACACCTACTACGAATTGGATGGCTTGCAAAAAGGCAAACATGATATAGTTTTGATCTCCTGATAATTCAGAAGCGAATGGTTCACCGGCAAACAAAACAGTGATGATATATAGTGGGACCATCACGACCATGACAGACAAATAAGTATCTTGCAGAAACTCGAAATGCGTGGGCAATTTGATATCTTCAATCGATTTTTTATTTTCACCTTTCTCACCAAAAAGCTTAGCCACACCAGCTTCAAATAAGTATCCAATCGTACAAAAATGCCCTAAAGCAATATCATTCGATCCTGTAATCTTACGTATAATTGGTTGCGCTACTGCTGGCATAGCAATGGCGAAACAAGCTCCGATAAAACCACCGACTAAGATCAATACGATCCCTCGCAGACCAGCGAAATAACCAAAGACCGTCGTCATCGTCGCCATCCATAAAATGGCTTGACCAGTTAGAAAAATGTACTTCCATTTTGTGAAACGAGCCAAAATAATATTGAATACAAAAATCGCTAAGAACGTCAGTGCAATATCTCTACCTAAACCTAAATCATTCATTGCTTGACCATTGATAGACTCAATAGAAGGAATGATTCCTTGCATATGAAATCCTTCAGTAAAAATTTTCCCGAAATAAGTTAAACTTCCAACGATGATACTCGAACCGGCACTCAACACTTGGAATCCTAGGAGTGTCTTTAACGTGCCAGAAATGACTTGTCCTGCTGATTTCTTCTGCAGCAGTAGACCCAACATAGCAATCAATGCAATGGTGATCGATGCCTGAGTCAAAATATTTTCGATGATAAAATTGATAACGCCCATGTTTTTATCCTCTTTTCTTTTTTATTTAGATAACTCCCTTATCTTGTAGAACTGGGGTGATTTTTTCTTCAATTTCATTTTTCGAGACAATATTTTTCAAATAGATCATCGCTGTTTTAGGATCGACTGAGAATTTTTCGAACTGCGAGCGAAAATTTTCTGCTGTGATGATCACATCTGGTTTCATGGACACTGCAGAAGAAATATCACAATGGTCCAGTTTGGCTTCTACTCCTAATTTGTTCAAAACATCCTCAGCAGACATCTGTGCTGCAAAACTGCTTCCTAAACCTGCGCCGCATACGAATAAAATGTTCAATTTGTTCATCTTTGTTCTCCCCCGTATCATTTATTATTTTTCAACTACTGAAAAAGCAGTTGTTTGAAATCTTCAACATTTGTGCACTCGATCAATCGATCCAACTTCTCTTCATTGTTGATCAGTTCGATCAGTTCTTTCATGATGTTCAGATGCGAGTAGGAATCTACTGCCGCTAAACAAAAAATAATCTTTACTGGATCCATTTCAGGATTACCGAAATCGATTGGTTGCTCAATCGTAGCTACGCTGACTCCTAACTTATTGACCCCATCTTCTGGTCGAGCATGGGCTAGCGCCATGTGTTTGCCGATCACGATATATGGCCCGTATTCATTCACTGCGCGAATCATCGCTTCGACATAGCGTTCTTCAACAATGTTTTCTTTGACCAATGGTTTAGCAGCTCGTTCAATCGATTCCTCCCAAGTAGCGGCTTTTTCTTTGATCATGATATTGCTGTCCGTCAAAATATCTTTTAACATAGGCTGGATCTCCCTTTTGTTGATTTCTAGATTGTTTATTTCAAATAATTTTTCCAACTTGCCATAGATGATGCGATCTACTCGGCCACCACTTTCTTCCATGACACCGATTATTTGAGTGAATAACTGCGTTGATTCATGACTGTTAGGTTTTAACCGCTGCAGTTCTTCATTTCTTTTCAAAAAGTCTTCTATAACTAAAATATTCGTCTCAGTCAAAATTGGATCGATAACTAAAAGCGGCTTATTGCGATAATTCAATTGAAAGGTGCTGAAAACCAGATCGACATCCAGTTTATCCACTAATTCGATTTCTTTTGAACTTAAAACTGCAGTAATCTCGATCTGAGGAAATTTTTCTTTCAGATTTTCTGCTAACAGATTCCCGGTAGCCATGCCGTGATTACAGACAACAACTGATTGATAAACATAATTCAGGTCTCGCTTGATCACACTGGCAATCGTCGAAAAGTGGATGACAAGAAAAGCTATCTCGTCCTCCAGTATCTTGCCGCCGATTACTTCTTCGATCGTAGGAACAAAATGAGTGACTGCGCGGTGGATTGGAAAATAATTTGTTCGGATGTTTTCTTTCAATGGATTCATGACTTGGATAGCATGCTTGATTCTTATGATCAGCGCAGCCATGTGTTTATAGAGATTTTCGAATAAAGCTTCTTCTTTTAGATGAAAAGGTATGTGTGTCTCGTTCTCTACAAATTGGATCAATTGGATCGTTAGTAGTTGAGCTTGTACCCACTCAATCGAATTGGAGATATCTCTAGCATTGAACGTCTCGATAGTGAAACGAAGATAATTTCTTTCTACTTGTGGGACATTGTCCAATTGAAATTCCGTGATCATGTAGTCAATAAATGCAGAGAAGCTGCTGTCTTTTATTTCTGTATTTTTCCAATTAATGGCAGAGATGAATTCATGTTTCCTGATTCGCTGGATCCAGATCAATGTAAAAAGCAGAATTTGCTTTTTATAAATATCATCTTCTTGTTTTAACAACTTATTGGAATAGATCTCCTCTATTTTTTTGATTTCCACTAAAGGAAAATAATGGAAAAAGATTTTTTGAGCCGGTGTTAGTTGTGCATCTTGATTCATAAAGAAGTCGGTCATCCCCAGATTCTGATTGATAAAATCATAGATCATCGTACGGATAGATCGTTCTGAACCTTTATAAACCAGTCCCTGCTTTCCATAACTAACGATCTCGATTCCATAACTGACCAGTGTTGCTCGTAATCGTCTCATATCTTCATCTAACGTACTTTTAGAGATTTGAAATTCTTCTTCTTTTTTGTTTAGATGGATCGGGTTTCGGCTGTAAGCAATGGCTAAAACTAAATCAAAAATACGTTCCCGCCGATTCAAAAAGCCGTCTTTCACATCTTTTATTTCAGTTTCTAATCGAACTTGCTTGTCATTCTCCAGTTTCAACAAAAAACCTTTGTTGCGAATTGTTCTGATTTCCGGAAGCTTTTTACTGCTCAACCAGATATTCGCTTCAAGAACTTCCTGACGGATCGTCCGCTGACTGACATTGAACTCAGCTGCTAGATGTTCCGCTTTTACTGGATATTGGGCTGTCATGATTCTGTGAAGTATTTCAATTGTTCTTGTTTTCATAGAAATAATCTCCTTCTGATTTCAAGTATATGGTTCCGCTTACATAATAAAAAGTAGATATTTCTGCCACTTGAAGTGGAAAGAAAGTAAGCCTAGCAAACAAAAAATAAGCCGTATGCTTTTTCAACTTCTCAACGAAAAAGACATACGCCTATTATTACAAAAATTTTGCCTATCTATACAAAAAAGAAGTTGTGAAAAAGCTGTCCTGCATCAAGTAAGAAGAACAGCCAAACAAAAATAGTGCTTCCTATTTTTCGTTTGGTTGAGCTTATTACCGTAAATGTAAGCTTTTGAACACCATTTAGTGGAGAGGTTGTGACAGAGATGTTCAGCCTTGAGCGATAAGAAGCGATTTTGAAAAATAGCCTCCCATATTTTACAAAATCGTGCCTTATTGCCGATAGGCTATCTCTGGAACACCGTTTATTCGAAAAAGGAGCTGCGACAAGACTTTTGTCACAGCTCCATTCATAAATATTTCCTGTCAATCCAGCATAATCGGCTGAATAAAATCGGCCTGCCATCTTTTTCACTAGTCAGATATGACGAGAATGTTTGTTTTCTCATCCCTTTTGAAATGTCCCCCCAAGAGTTAAATTTGGGGGTCATTGCTATTTAGATGCTATTTTTTATTGTCACTTTTCTTTTTAAATGTCAAAAAATTTTGTTAAGTTTAGCATATAAAAATATTGTAGAGTTTAGTTACAACGCTTAAAACATATATTGTATAATCTGATCAATTTTAGCCATGTCTTGCAATGGCAGGTTTTCTATTTTTTTGAGTCTTCGTTCCTTAAAATCAAGTGATTTTAATTGAGAAATAAGTACTTGTCCTTTTATATCTAGCTCTTCAGGTAATGAGTAACGTGTCGGTAAATTCTTTATCGTGGAAGTAATCGGACATATGACCGAAAACATTGTTTTACGATTAAATTCATAACGAGAAACGACTAGTCCTGATCGTCTTTTTTGAATTTCTTTTCCTACTGAGGGATCAAAATCAATCCATACAATATCACCTTTTTTAGGAATATAAATTCTTTCTTCTGACACTATAACCTTTCTCTCCCTTCAGGAGTTAAATCTTCCCATTCGTCTTTCTCATAATACTCGGCCTCTTCCCCACCACTAAATGGATCTTCAATTTTTGGAACTAACGTAATTGTCCCATCATCAGAATATACAACGATATATTCTTGGTTTTCTGAAGGTTTCTTTCCGTTATCAGAAGGTAAAGTAACCACTACAGAACTTCCTTGTAATCTAGTTTTTGTAACAAGCATCATCATCACCTCTTCAATAAAAGTATACTACACAACACTAAGTAACGCAAAAGTACCCTTTGTAAACTAGATGGAGAAATGATCAAAAGCATTTTGAGAAATGGTGCGCTTTGAAAAATTAGCAGCTGAGAAATGGAGACAAATGTTTTCTATTTTTATACAAAAATAGACAAAAGTAACAACCTACACTCTTCGTAAAGAGGCAAGGGATACCTTTGTCTACAGTCTGACAGCTCAACTTTTTAGTGAGCTGTTTTATTTATTTGTCAATCCAGCATAATCGGCTGAATAAAATCGGCCTGCCATCTTTTTTCTTTCTCAGAAAAATCAAAATACCATATCTGAGAGAAATACTGTCGTTGCGTCGTACTTCCTGAGATCAAGCGTCCATCTTTTCGATCAACTAAATAATCACAGCATCTGAAATCAATTCGGATGGCAAAACTATTCTCGTGGATCTGTCGATAATTTCCTACTTCCTGAATAGTTACTTTTTTAGTATGATTTCTTACACCGTCTGCTTTGTTTTTTTGCAGAGCTTTCTGATGTTCGGCAAACAGCTTGTCTGTATAACAGCTTCTGGCTTTTTCAGGAGTTTCTTCTTCCCAAGCGGATTGGATCTTCATGAATATCTTTTGGATTTCCAGAAACTGTGCTTTCTTTTCTTTAACCGTTCCTGACATGCGGGACAATATCTCCGCTTTCAGCCTTTTCTTTTGTCTTTTATTCTTGACAATAGAAAAAGCGGAAACCCCTCCTACTGACAAAACAGCTAATGCAAGAAATCCCGTTTGCTCATAACTAGAAGGACCTGTACTTGGACCATAATACCCATAAGAATCTCTGCCGTAAGAACGACTGCCAAAATAACTGCCCCCATATGAACGACCGCCAAATGAACTTCTGCCCGAACTTCGACCGCTAGATGTTCCGCCGCCATGACCACCTGCGACAGCGAATCCTTGGGTCGGCAAAGCAAACAAACATAACCCCACTAACAAAATGATTGCTAAATAATTGATTTTTTTCATTGTCTTCCTCGTTATCTTTTATTACAAAAAACTATTTTTATCATAGCCTTGCCGAAAAGAAGAGTCAATAACCAGATGCATAAACTGTTTTTTTAGCAGTTTTGTCTTAATTTAATCATTGAGTAACAGCGGACAGACATATGTGTTGGCAGCCCATATTTCCTCTATCTTCAGCATGAACAAGCTGGCAGACAAAAGATCTGCGCTTCCTCCAGGAGAGATTTGGTTTTCCTGACAAAAGTGCAACAGTGCTATAAATGGACGATTTGGTAAAGCACTTTGACTAGCAGCATGAGCAAGTTTTTGCATTTCCACTAACGTTTTCTGATCACTGCGATGCAATACGCAGGTGTCATCTAAGGAACTCATCAAAACTAACAACATATGCATTTGTTTCTGTACATCAGAATCATTATCTAGCTCCTTAGCAGCTTGGATTGCAAGCCTGATATGCGGATAACCCAACACTGCTTCTTCATATGCACCATTTACGCCGTATTTTTGCTTCACCGTATGCCCATGAGTGGTTTTTTTATGACGATATTTTGTATCAGGAAAAGCAGCAAGCTTGCTGACATCACCGAGTATTTCCGTTAAAGAAAAAGGCTGTTCCATACTGATTTTTTGTGCAGTCACACTGGTCAATAGCCCCATTGCCCAAATCGCTCCTTTATGGGTATTGATGCCATCTGTAGCAATCAACATCGCTTTTTCCGCTTTCCGTCCAATCTCAGCAATCTTTTCTCTTAACTCCTGATCGATAGCATGTTGCCATGCTATTTGAGCCATTTCTTCAAAAAAAGGAGTCAGCGTCTTCGCAGACTTAAGAAATAAAGCATAGTCCATATCGGAATGTGCACCCGCATCCAGTGCATCCACTAATCCAGGTTTTGGGCTTAATGTTACTTCTGCGAGCAATGCTTCCTCTACCAACGCAGCGAGTTGCTGAGTCACTGCTTTTTTTCGTTCGTCATTTATCATGACACTCACTCCTTCTTTCTATTACTTGTTGAACCCTTTTTTGATGGCTGCCCAAATGATGTGAAGCAACCAGCTTAAAGCAAATGCACAACTTGCCGTCATTAGATACGCTACAAGAATCATGACTCCTGAAGGTAACTGCAGCCAACTATCTTTAAACAATAACAACAGTACTTGGAAAACAAATACATTGGCTAAATACGTACGGTAAGCATAAACAGACAACCATTTGAACAATGGTAATTTTGGCGAATCGTTTACAATCATTTTTGAAGCGCCCATGAAGACAGCAAAGATGATGACTAAACTGTACAAACTTTGGATCGTATTCAAGTAAGGCGCATTCGCAAAGCTCAAGTCTCCTGGATGTGCGAGCAATGAACGGACAGAAAAGAACGCGATAACTAAGCCAACAGGTAAGAAAAGATAACGTACTCTGTCCAAATATTGATAGACTTTTTCGTGATAAACAAATGCGGCTACCCCATAAATCCCGTAAATCATGAAACTAGCAACAAACCGATCTAACAAGTACCAGCTGTCATGATAAGGACCAGTCAATACTTGTGTTTGATAGAACAGATACCATGCAACATATAAAATCGTTGAACCAATCAATACTGGCCATACATATTTTTTATTAGCAAATACTTTGTAACCGAGCCATACAAAAAACGGCATGAACAATTGAATCTGCAGCATCATCACGGTATACCATAAATGAGGCGCTCCATCACCTGTCACATATTTCAGTAAAAAGCTTGCAGTATCCGTATACGGAGTTTGTTGTTGGACTGCTGGAAATAGCCAAAGATAAGCCGTCGTCCATAGAAGATACGGAACAACTAGTTCAAAAAACTTTTCTTTCAAAAATTCCCAATAAGACAAATGCTGACTTGTTTTTACCATATTATAGACAATTGCAAAAATAAACATTGGTGCTGTGTATTTAACGATAACGTAAAAGGTACCAAGAAAAGCTGTATTTGTTGCGCTGTGGCTGTTTGCCAAAGCAAAGCTCAATATCGTTTGCATCATAACAGCCGTTACAGCTGATACTTTCTGGAAGTCACTTACGTTGATTTTGATTTTTTTGTTTTCAAACATCTCTTTCTCTCTCTTTTTCTTTATTACCAAAGTTCTTTGGTTAATTTAGGTCCTTCGACTGTTTTCAATAGAATTTTTTTCTCTGGCTCTCTCAAATACTCTTTTAGTGAAAATCCGCCTTGCCGAGTCACTACTTGGGTATCGAATTGCTCAAAAAAAGCAGGATGCGATCGAATTGCCTGAATTGGCAATTCAATCGGAGAATCTGCGTACAGCAGCAAATCAAAATCACTGGTTTCTTTTACTGCCGGAATCCCAGTTGATAATTCAAATCCTAAGCTGCCGCCGATTCCCCACTTGCATCCTGATAATATGTTTCTAGCAGCATGAAATTGCTGATAAACAGGATAATCCATGATTTTCTCTTGTCTATACGATTCTTGTTCGATGATGTCCCACGGATGAATGACTTGTTTGACAGCATGTTTTGAGATTTCTGTTGCCCATCTCTGATTACGGGCAGGGCCACGTAATCCAATCGGTAGTATTTCGGCGTGATCTGTCAACGCACGACGGACTGTTCCGAACATCTTTTCAGTTAGAACGACCCATTCAGGTAAGGGGAACCTTTCTATTTCATGTTTATCAAAAAGAACAATATCATGTGCTTGAATCATTTTTTATGCATCCCATTCTTCGTCCATTTTGGCACGGACTTTATTTGTTTCGACACGTCCGAATGTTTTGGCTGTTTCGTTCGTGTATCGATTTGTCAGCATCGTGTCATTTGTATTGCGGACATCTTGAATGGCTTCATTAATTGCTTCGATGACATTGTTGACATTTTGTTCTGAAGCAGCTTGGTCGGTGATATCTTCTAGGAAATGATAGATCGCTCCTAGTTTTGTATAATTATTGATATCGTAAGCGATAGCTGGAACTTTTTCAGCAGCTACTTCGATTTCAGCAACCGAACGTTTTGTCACACGTGCAGCACTTTCTTTAGACATCGCTTGGACAGTGATTTCTTTATTGTTTAAAGCAATCAAGCGGCTTGATTGTAATCCATGCGCTAAAAATGCACCTGAAATAGCATTTCCTGCAATCAATCCAATAACTGGATGTCCAGCTTGACGGAGTTTTGCATAAGCAGCAGCACTATTAGCCAAAGCCACATGAATACCGATCAATTCTTCGTTATAGCCGTATGCTTGGCTTGGTACATCGATCACAACGACGATTGGCCGTTTCACTTTTTTATCTTTATCTTCTTCGTAAACGCGATTCAAAATTTGTCCCATGCGGAAACCTTCAACTAAACCAACTTCACCGTTTCGTACACGGTACATCGGGTTTTTAGGATCAGGTACGATTGCTGTCACGATGGCTTCTTCTATGAATTTACTTGATTTACCATAATACACAGTACTAATAGAAGAAGTTGGATTTTTCATGCCAGTTAGTGCCGCAAACCAATCGTAACCAACACTTGCTGCAGCTGGTTCATTTCCTTCTGCTACTTCTGGTAAGTCCATTGATTTTGCTTGATGGTTAGCAATTGCTTCATTGTAATCGTCAATGGACATTGGTTTTGAAAGATCCAAAGAATCAAGTAATGATAAATAAAATGCTGAGCTTTCACTGCGATGCGTGTCTTTTCGTTCGTCCATTGCTGCGATGACAGCAGCTTTGATTGCTTCTACACTATCAGCCACTAGTTCATCAATGATTTTTGATTCTACCCGTTGACGAGATCCTAATGTATTCCAAATCAAGTCTTTGTCACTAGAATCAAATTCTCGAACACCTGCTTCTTGCTCAATAACTTCTGGTCCATTCAAACCGACTCTCGCTTTTTTTGTTGCGATCAAATAACTCATCAACGCTGAAGTAATCGACATACCGCCAAATGATCCTACACGTCCTGGAATCAAACCGATGACTGGTACATATTGTTTTAGAGCAATGATTACATTTCCGATTTCTGAAATAGATAACAGTCCGTAGTTCGCTTCTTGCAGACGAACACCGCCTGTATCTAGTACGATGACTGGAAAGATTTCATTTCCTTTTTTGTTTTCTTCTAATACATGTTCGAGTGCAGCAACGATTTTTGCACCGGAAACTTCACCGATACCGCCACCTTGGAATTTTCCTTCCATAGCGATTACTACTGCTTGTTTGCCATTGATCGTGCCACGGCTGACAACGATCCCGTCATCACTTTCAGGGACGATTCCTTGTGCTGGCAAACTTGGCGCGATGATTTGATCGAATGGATCAATCAATTCACGTCCATTGTCAAGTAGAGCGTTCACTCGTTCTCTGGCGTTTAATTCTACAAAACTATTTTTCATCTGAAAGTTCCTCCATTGCTTGCGTCAATCGTAGGTACACAACTCCTGGTGTAGCACCGAAGTCATTGATCACGATATCTGCTGAAATTGGATAACGATCAAAAAATCTCGTTAATACGTTGTTCCATACTTCGCCGAAGCCATCGCTTCCTGTACAGATTTTTACAGTAGATTCTTTTTTTTCTGTTGGAAACATCAAGATTTCCAAATCACCTGAACCGACCACTCCTACATGGATTTTCTTATTGATCGGCTGTTTCGTTGGATATTTATAAGCTAATTGTTCCATGGATCTCTCCCCTTTTTGTAAAACAGAGCATACACGTTCTGCTTATTCGTCTTTCTTCTTCCATCTGAGTAAATGGCGACAAAAGGTTTTCCTCGCCAATTTTATGACCAAGTTCTGAATTTCATTGGTGGTTCATACAGGCCATCTGACCATTCGATCAAATCATCGATGGTTTGTGCAGCTAATAATGAACGTTTCGCTTCACTACGTTTGATGCCTAGATCTTCTGGTAATTTCACGATGCCGGCTGCACGCAAACGGTCTAGTGATTCTTTGGTGCTTGTCATCCCAAGAGGTGTGACACCGCCAATGGCTGCAATTGCTGCTTGTCGTTCTTCTTTTGTTTTTGCTTTGTACAAATAAGCGATTCCTTCTTCTGTCACGATATGTGTAGTATCTTCGCTATAAATCATCACTGGTGCATTGGCTAAGCCTGCTTGTTTTTGAACAGCTAGTGCATCTAATTCTTCGACAAAGACTGGTTTTTTATTTGAACCATATGTTTCAACCATTTGAACAACTAATTTTTGGCCTTTCCCTAATGGATCATCATTGTCGCGAAGTGATTGCCATGCTGGTGTAGAATGACGACGACCGCCAGGATTATGTCCCATGTTAGGCGCACCGCCAAAACCAGATAAACGTCCTTTTGTTACGGTAGAAGAGTTTCCTTCGTAATCTAATTGCAAGGTTGAACCGATAAACATATCGATGGCATATTGTCCTGCAGCTTGTGATAATGTTCGGTTACTGCGCATCGTGCCGTCTTTACCGACAAAAAAGACATCGGGGCGAGCAGCAATATATTTTTCCATACCAACTTCGCCACCAAAACTATGGATGCTTTCAACCCAACCTGATTCGATGGCTGGAATCATCGTTGGATGTGGGTTCAATACCCAGTTCTTCGCGATTTTCCCTTTCAACCCTAGTGATTCGCCATAAGTTGGCAGTAACAATTCGATAGCTGCTGTATTGAATCCAATACCGTGATTCAAAGATTGTACGCCGTGTTCTGCGTAGATTCCTTTGATTGCCATCATTGCCATTAGGATTTGCAATTCTGTGATGTTTTGAGGATCTCGTGTGAATAAAGCTTCTAATTGATAAGGTTGATCTGCTCTCACGACAACGTCTACCCAGTCACCAGGGATATCTACACGTGGTAAAGAATCGACAACTTCGTTGACTTGAACGATCACGATACCATCTTTGAAAGCTGCAGCTTCGATGATTGTTGGTGTTTCTTCCGTATTGAAACCTGTGTACAAGTTGCCGTCTTTATCTGCTTTATCTGCAGCTACTAAAACAACATTTGGAATCAAATCGATGAATAAGCGTCCATAAAGTTCCAAATAAGTATGGATATCACCTAATTTCATTGTGCCGTCTTCAATCATTTGGGCGACACGCAAGCTTTGTGCACCAGCATAAGAAAAATCGATCTTACTTGCGATTCCTTTTTCAAAAATATTCAAATGTTCTGGTCGTGAGATACTAGACATAATCAAATGCAGATCATTCACTTTTTCTGCATCTACTTTTTCAAGACTTTCTGAAAGAAAACTTGCTTGTTTTTGATTGTCGCCTTCTAATACAACTTTATCGCCGGGAGCAATCAGTTTTTCCATTACTTCTACGATTTTTTCAGTTTCTACATACTTGCCATTGAGCAAGTTGCTGATTTTTTCCAATCGCTGCGCTTTTTTTTCGCGTTTAGAAGCCCAGTTGCGGTTTGGTTTTTCCATAATTAGTCATCTCCATTTTTGATATAGAAACGTGGCGTCATCAATACCATGTTGGTCTAGATTGATCGTACGGATCCCTTTATCTACACCAAATTTTGTATGAATCAGCTTTGTCAAAGTATTGCCGGGGGGAAATTCAATCGTCAGATCCATTCCTAATTCTTTTGCCAAGTCCATCATTTGGTTCCATTGCACAGGGAAAGCTAGGTTTTCCAACAAATCTTTACGAATCTCTTCTGCGTCCTGAGTGGCTCTTCCATCCGTATTTTTTATATACAAACATCTAGCATCAGATAGATGGACAGACTGCATATACGGCTTGAATTTCTTGACTGTATCATTCATCAAGAGACAATGAGATGGCACAGGAACTTTCAGCAGCTTCGCTGTTTGCGCTTGGCGCCGTTTGGCTTCTGCCAACGTAACGGATAAACCTTCGATACTCCCAGATAGCGTATGTTGCATCGGACAATTTTCATTTGACAGATAGACTGGGTGGTCAGGATCAAACGTTTTTGCTACAATTTTCTCTGCTTCGCTTCTCGTCACACCTACTACTACGCCCATTGCATAACCGCTTGGATAAGCTTCTTTCATTAAGACTGCGCGGTGATAGACTAGTTCCGCTGCATTCTCAAATGTCAAAGATCGACAAGCAACAGCTGCACAAAAAGCACCGATTGAATGTCCTGCTGCAATATCAGGCTGAATACCGTTTTTTTCCATTTCATCTAAATAAAATACTGCTTTTGTCAGTAATGCTAGCTGGATAAAAACCGTATCTTGATAGTTTTCTTCTTTATCAACTAACCGATACCCCGTCACATTTTCTAAACGTTCCATGTACATTTCAGGGATATCCGCTAACATCCCTAACTTCTGACTGCCTTGCCCAGGAAATAAGAAACCTGTACTCATGAGCCTCGCCTCCTTAGCACTTACTTTTTCCACTGCTATCTTAGTCAATTTCTGCTATAATAAAAAATGCCAAAAAAAGAAAAAACCATAACAAAAAGGTATGGATGGGATGGATAATTATGAAATTGCTTCATCTACAGTATTTTAAAAAAGTGTTCGAAACAAAAAATGTCACCCAAGCAGCCAAAGAATTATTTATTTCTCAACCTGCCTTGAGCCGTGCGATCAAACATTTGGAAAACGAATTAGGAGTCCCTTTGTTTTACCATAGCGGCAGAAATATTGAGACAACTGTTTATGCAGAAGAATTCTATCCATATGCAGTCAAGACATTAGACACATTAGAAGAAGGAATCAAATTATTGTCTTCGGTCAATGAGAAGATCGTTACTTCCGTCATTTTGTATTTAGAGGTAGCTTCTGTTTCTATTCCGAACTTGGTCCGAATTTTTATGGAAAAGCATCCTGATATCCAATTAACGATCATGCAACATCATTTACCAGATGATATTACCGATCCTGTACTATACATCACTTCGGAGATGAAGCCTGGCATGACCAATATTCCTATCATGAAAGAACCTGTTTATGTAGCCATTCCTAAGAAACATCCTCTTGCGAAAAAAGAACATCTGCAATTAGAAGATATCCAACGCACCCCCATCTTGATGCTGTCAAAGAGCAATGCCTTCCGTCATACACTGGATGCAGCACTTGAAGCGAAAAGTATCGAATTGACGATCAGTTCGACGACAGATGATCCTGCGACATTACGTTCTATTGTCAAGCAAGGCTTAGCCGTTAGCTTTTTCCCAAAAGTTTCTTGGTCTTACGATAAAAATGATCCTTTCGTCTTGCGGGAAATCAAAGATTTGCCCTTGACACGAACAATTTATTTATCTTCTAGCTTCACAGAAGATCATCCTTTGATCAAAATGATTGCAAAAACGATGCGGGAATTTTATTTAGGAAAATAAAAAGAAAAGAGCTGGGACAAAATTCTTGTCGCAGCTCTTTTTTTGAACAAACGGTGTTCCAGAAGTAACTTCTTCAGAAATAAGCCCAAATTCCCCAAAAATTTGAGAAGCAATTTTCGTAAATTCCTTCTTATTTCTTGAAGCTAAACACTTCTGTCACAACCTCTTCTCTATTTTTCCTAGAATTCATTGCGTTGATTTGAAACTTCCATCAATCAAACTTGCTAGTTCATCTAGTTTTTCTATTTTACGTAGATCAACAGAGATCCAATGTTCTTTATTCATGTGATAGGCTGGAAAATACCCCTCTTTTCCTCGCAAAATTCCGCCAAGTTCAGGATCGACCTTCAAATCAAGGATGTCGATGATCATATGGTCACTTGCATCATCATAGATTTTTTCTTCTGGAACAGACATCAGGACCCCAAACCATTTTTTGCTTTTTTGATGTCTGAATACGCAATAATCAGGAAATTTTTTAAAAATATATTCTGGAGACAAATTGTATGTTTCATCGATGTGATCGATTAGTTCTTTTTTCGTTAGCATCTGCTTCCATCTCTTTCTTATTGATTCACTTTATTCAAAGATACCACGTAAGAATAGAAAAATGAATACTGGTTGAAAGATCAGTTGAAACTTGACCACCGTTTATTTTCTCCGTATTCTTAGAATAGAAGGGAGTCTGATTTATGTATTCACTAATGAAAAAAATCATTACCGAAAAAGATATTCGACGTCATGTTTCTTTAGTCGAACAATTGCTGAATCATACAAAGATAACCGTAAATGAATTAGCTGAAATCATAGGGACAACCGAACGAACGATTTTTTCTGACCTTCAATCTATTCGCTCTCAGCTGCCCGAAGGCTGGGACATCTTCAGCGATCAAGCAGGGATCAGTTTGCAAAACCATCAAAATTTATTAACAAATGACCTTTGGGAGATTTTTTTCAAACAATCAGTCAGTGTCGAACTGCTGAAAAATCTGCTTTTTACAAAAAAAGTTGCTGTCCCTGATTTTCTAGCGGATCACGGGCTTTCTTATGGGACATTGAAAAGACATGTGACTAAAATCAATCAGCGTTTAGCAAGTTACGACTTGCAGATCGATTTGACGAAATATACAGCTTGTATTCTTGGAAAAGAGCGTGCGATTCGTACTTTCTATCATCGATTGCTGATTCCTTTCACTCATAACAACTATTTTTTCGAGGATTATTCGATCCATGAATCCCATTATTTTCAATTTTTAAGAAACCTCAGTCAAACTGAACTAGCTGTTGAAACAGAAGAGATTTTCGGAACATGTTGGTTCTTTATCAATACGATCCGTATAAAAGCGAATTGCCGATTAGATTCTTCTATCCATATCAACAGCACACTCTCCTCCCTGTATGACTCTGCATTGAAAAAATTGTATTTAACGGAAGGTATTTATCTTAAAGACACTGAGCTTTCTTTTGCTTCTTTCTGCTTTCTGGAAAGTTGGAATTACAACAATAACTATGGACAAGAAATCGCTCGCTGCCTGCATCATTCTCCATTTTTAGAGGTCCTCGAAACGTTTGTAGAGGAACTAGCTTCAGAGCTGTCTCTTGATCAACTAAAAAAAACATCTCTGACTGATAACTTGGCTCTCCTCGTATTAAAATATCATGAATCGCCGATACTGATTGAACCTTTGGAACGCCAATACCATCGTTTTTTAGAGACGTATGATCAGCAATATGCACACTTGTATCAGCAGAAAGAGAATTTACTGAACGATCTAAAAAAAGAAATGGAAATCAATGAACCAAATTACTTTCTTCAACTCTTGTCTTTACTGATCCAACAAACGATTTTTTCTATCAAACCGAATTTGTTCAATGTCTATTTTATTTTCCAAGGAGAACCTTCATGGAAGGCGTTCTTGCAGCAGGAATTAAAAGATTACTTGGGAAAACGTGTCTGCTTCTTACCTATCGAACTAACCGATCTTTCCACTATTTCTTTTGAAAAAACAGATATCTTGATTTCCAATTTCCCTCTGGATTCTCTAGATATCCCTATTGTATACATTTCTTCTATTCCAACGAAAAATGAGCTCAATCGTTTGACTGAACTCACTTTCAAAACTTTTTTATAGTAACGGCTAGCGACTGAATTCTCTAGCTGTTTTTTCTTTTTTGCGAAACAGTTTATTCATGATCCCTTTTTCTATTTCTACAACTAAGAATAGAAGAATCACATTTGCCCCAATCAATAACTGTTGTGTCATCGTTAAACTTACTGTACCGATCAGCTGCTGGCCGATTGGCAGAAAAATAACCATCCCCTGCAATAAAGCAAGGATACCCAATGAAAGAAAAAGCGATTTGTTTTGCAAAAGACCTTGGTTCAACGACGGCTTGGACAACTCTCTGCAATTGATCATGTAAACAGCTTGAGCTAAGACGATATTTTGCAGAAGAATGGTTTGCTGTAAGCTTTGCCCTTCAAATTGCATAGCCAATAAATAGGCAGGAACCATGATCAGTAGTGCGACATAGATGATCCGAAACAAGTGATAACCTGATAGGATTCCTTGCTTTGGATCTCTTGGTGGACGCTTCATGATTTCTGGATCTGGCGACTCGAACCCTAATGCATAAGATAAAGTGATTGTCGTTACCATATTGACCCATAAAATCTGTACTGGGGACAAAGGTAGCGGCCGATTCAGTATCAGCGCCCAAATCAAGATCAATCCTTGAGCTAACGCAGTTGGTAAGAAGAAATTGATGGTCTTTTGCAAGTTATCCAAAATACGCCGACCTTCTTTTACGGCTTTTGCGATCGTATGGAAATTATCATCTCCTAAAACCATATCAGCTGCCTGTTTGCTTACTTCACTACCTTTGATTCCCATAGCGATTCCTATATCGGCTCTTTTCAAAGCAGGTGCATCATTTACGCCGTCTCCGGTCATTCCGACGATTTCTCCATTTTTCTGCAAAGCTTTCACGATTCGCAGTTTGTGTTCTGGTGTCGTTCGAGCAAAGACATCGACTTTTGGTACTTGTCGAATCAACTCTTCTTCAGACATAAGATCCAAATCGATCCCTTCTAAAACTTTAGCAGTATGTTTTAAGCCAATTTGTTCCGCGATCGCTTTTGCTGTATCTTTGTGATCCCCCGTAATCATTTTCACTGAGATCCCTGCTTGTTGGCATTCCTTTACAGCTTTGACTGCACTTTCTTTTGGCGGATCGATCAACCCAGCAATCCCTGCAAAAGTTAATTGGGTTAAAGACTCATGCGTGAGTTCCTGTTTCGAATCTACTTTTTTGTAAGCAAATCCTAAAACACGCTGACCTTTTTTCGCAAACGCTGTGGCTGTTTGACCCCATGCTTCTTGTTCTGAAGAAGAAAGAGTTGATTTAGCCAATAATACTTCTGGCGCACCTTTGACGTAAATCACCGCTCCTTTTCCCTCCGTATGCATCGTTGCCATATATTTGTATTCAGAGCTGAACGGAATCTTTGCTTCTATTTTTTTCAAAGGCAGATTGGCTGTTTCAGTGTGTCGAATCAGTGCAAGTTCTGTCGGATTGCCACTTAAATTTTCTGTTTTCTGTTCTTCTTTCGTCTTTAACTCCTGACAATTTTTCATAATAGACAGTACGCGAGTTTCTTCCTTTGCTGCTACATCCACAACTGTCATTTCATTTTTTGTCAATGTCCCTGTCTTATCTGAACAGATCACTGTCATAGAACCTAATGTTTCTACAGAAGGCAGTCCTTTGATGATTGCCTTTTCTTTTGCCATTTCATGTACTCCGACAGATAGGATCATGGTCAAAACAGCTGGCAATCCTTCGGGTACCATTGACACTACCAAAGCGATCATAGCTGAAAGAAGGATAGACCAATCCATGCCATAGCGGAATGTTGTAAAAACAACTAAGAACAAGATCAAACAAAGAATGCCTTGAAAAATTTGTTTGTTCAATCGGTTGATCTTTTTGATCAGAGGCGTCGTTTGTTGTTCGACCGATTGCAGTGCTTGATTGATTTTACCGATTTCTGTCGTGTTTCCTGTTTCTACAACGACACCGACTGCAGAACCAGATTGTACAAGTGTTCCTGAAAAAGCCATATTTTTCTGGTCACCGATTGATTCTTCTGCTGCCAAAACGGTATGATTTTTCTCAGATGCTTCTGATTCTCCCGTCAAAATCGATTCTTCCACTAGTAGATCATGTACTTCGATCAACCGAACATCTGCTGGAACAACGTCTCCAGCACGTAAGACAATGACATCTCCTTTTACTAGTTCTTTCGCAGGAATTTTTTCTTGCATCCCGTTCGATAGTACTATCGCTTCTTGACCCATCAGCTGCTTCAAACCATTCAACGATTCTTCTGCTTTTCTTTCTTGCCAATAACTAACGAGTCCGTTGACGATCACTACGAATAAAATAATACTTCCTTCGATGTATTCGCTCGAAGCAAATTTCAAAAAAGAGGCAATGATCAACACGATCATCAGCAGATCAGTAAAGTGCTTTACTATTTTTTTCCATCGTTTTGTCTGCTGTCTTGCTTCTATCTCATTATATCCTTGATCAGTCAGGCGTTTCTGCCGTTCTTCTTGCGACAAGCCTTCTGTTGATGTTTGATAGTTTTTCAATGTATCTTCTACCGTCAATTTATACCAGTTCATCCTATCCCCTCCTACTTAATTGATACTTTTATTATACGTAGGGAGATCTTTCAGGCGTATCGATTATTTCAGAGAAGTCTGAAATAATTCGTTTTGCCGGATATATTTAGTCTTAATTGATATTTCTATCGCTTATTCTTTTATATACAAAACTTAAGAGAACAAACCAGATAACTAATAAAAAAGGAATAAAACGTGTCGTTCTTTCGAATAACAAGCTGAAAGCAATGGCCGCAAAAAATACCAACAAAGCAAGGTCTTTATATCTTGGTATAGTGTTCCGTTTCTTTTCTTTAACAAATTGAATATGTGCACATAAGATCGAAGACCACACAAATAGAAAACAACTCGTTGTCATACCTGCCAAAAGCTGAAAAAACAATCGACTATCAGCGACAAAAAAATGTAGACAAAGGCCTGCAAGAAATAACGTTCCTGTAATCAAAATACCGTGTAAAGGTACGCCTTTCTTAGAAAGCGCACAAAACCAAGGGGGCAGACTTTTTTCTTTTGCTGTTTGATATAAGATCCTGCTAGTACTGTAAACCGCACTATTTGCCGAAGACAAAGAAGCAACCAGAATCATCAGATTGACGATTGCTGCCCCGCTTTGGCAATGGATCATTTGCAACATAGTGACTAAAGGACTTTCTTTTAAATCTAAACAATGCCATGGAACAACGAATAAAATCGACAGAATCGTTCCTACATAGAAAAAGAGGATACGCCAAGGCAGACAGTTGATTGCATTTTTCAAATTCTTTTGTGGGTCACTCGTCTCACCAACTGTTAATCCGATCATTTCAATTCCAGCAAAACTGAATAAAACCATAGGAAATGAAGCAATCATTCCAGCAAAGCCAAATGGGAGTAATTCATTGAGCTGTCCAAAATTTGCTTTGATTCCGATAGACTGGGTATGAAAATATGAGACGCTCAAACCTATACCCAATAAAATAAAAAGAACAATCCCCAAAATCTTGATGATTGAGAAAAAAGATTCCAATTCGCCAAACCATTTGACGGCAACAAGATTGACTGCCATTAAGATCATTAATGCACTACCTCCGCTTATCAAAGCTGGTACATGTACAAACCAGAAATGGATATACAATCCTATTGCTGTCAATTCCGCAAGTCCAGCTCCAAGCCAGCAAAGCCAATAAGTCCAATTGACAAAAAAGGCCCACTTTTCACCCAAATAGTAGTCAATGAAATCACTGATAGAGTTAAATTTACTATTTGCTAAAAACAAATCACCCATAGCCCGCATCAAGCCATAAATAGCCACACCGCATATCAAATAGACGAGAATAACAACTGGTCCTGCCAGTGCAATTGCCTTTGCTGAACCTAAGAATAATCCTGTTCCAATTGCGCCACCTAGTGCGATTAACTGGATATTTCGATTAGTTAGAGTCCGTTTCATTGCCGGTTTTTCCATCAAGTTCACCTTTTTCTTTTTCAAGCAGCATGGCGACTTCCTGTTCCCAAGAAGGTTTCTTTATTTTTTCAATACATAGTGGTACTACAAACAAAATGACACTGATGGCTGTGACTGCAATTAGATTGATCCATGTTCCAGCTTTCATCGTCAGTCCGACAGAAAAGCCGATTGCCGCAAATAAAACAATAACGACCGCCCAGACGCCAAGATTGCTTTTGTTCTCTTTTTTTCCAATTCTGAATGGACGGTTCAACTTTGCATGTGTATAACGTAATCTCAAAACCGAGATCCCCATAATGACATAGACGATACAATAGATTACAGTAGTTGAATTAACCAGCATCAAAAATGCTTGATTGACGCCAGGAATCAGCAAATAAAAAAGCGCAAAGATTGAGATAATGACAGATTGAGTCAAAATAACGGATTTGGATACGTCAAATTGATTTGTCTTCCAAAAATTGAATTTTGGTGGATACGCACCTTTTCTAGCACTTTCTGTCACTGTCTTTGCAGGTCCTGATGCCCAAGCAGATAATTGGACGGCCACACCGATGAAGACAAGCAAACTAAACAGATTCACAATAAGATGCGGCAAACCGAGAATTTGGCAATAAATCGAAATAGATTGTGCGATATTATTCAATTCCATTTGACCTTTTGGTACGACATTTGCTACAACCAAAGCATTCAAAATATTGACGAAAAATATAAAAATCAGCGCGGCAAATACCCCACGAATGTACGTTTTCACTGGGTTCTTCAATCGAGTGATATACACGGAGGACATTTCGATGCCAGTAAAAATAAACATGATCGGCGCAAAATAAACAAATGAGGATGCAGTCGTACTATCTGGTATTACTTTGTCCCATGAAAAATTGCCTAATGTTCCGGTTGGTACGATTCCAACTTTGATCCACGCAGCAAGCCCTAATAAGAGCATCATCGTCAAAGGCACATATAGACCTAACCAAACACCGATTTTTCCTCCGATTTTTGCCATGTCGAATGTTAAATTCAAAAAAGTGATGATCCAATAAACCACTAAAATAACAACTAATGTAAATTTGCTGTTCAGCCCAAGCGGCACATTATCGATAATATTACCAAACAACGGAGCGAGTGCTGAAGCAACCATCACCATCCCTGGAAACATTTGGACCCATAACAGCCAGGAGACAACGAATCCCCATTTTTTTCCTAGAGCATTCGATACCCAAAGTTCTGGACCACCTTTTTGAGGAAACATTCCGGCAAATTCACCAGAGATCAATGAGATCGGAAAGGCATATAACAATACGGCAACCAGCATGTAAAAAATCATCGTCCAGCTCGTTGCTGCCACATCTGGAATATTTCGTACACTTGCTACAAGGGCACAGGTCATCCCGATAAAGGTCATGGTCGTGATTTGTTTTGATGAACCAGCATCTTTCATCTTTATTCCTTCTTTCTTTCAATAGCGACATGTTTTTCGTTTTCTTTTATTTTTGTTCAAGAACAAAAGTGACAAGGCTTCATCGATTCAGTACAAAACCCAGTATCACCGAAACATCCATTGAACGAACTTAGTGAACTGGGTTTGATACGTGAAACGAACGAACCAACTATAGAAAGATTTATAAAAAAGAATGTCTTGCTGAGGAATATATGAAAAACAGGGGGAAATACAACTGTTTTGATGAGGCAAATAATTGTCTGTTCTCCATATGTCTCTTGCTATTCTTTCACACAAAAATCAGTTCTATTTGATGATTTCGTTTAGTTTCTTTTCCATTGCTTTCGCGATTTCTTTTGTATAAAAATTGAAAATTCGATCATCATTCAAATAAGGAGTCATGATAGCCGCACGTAGCAGAGTGATTTGCTGTTCTTTTTGCCATTCTTCTTTCGATAGACCCATTCTTTCAATAAAACGGATCGGAGAATCACCGTAATCTTCTTGTGTAAATGTCGTATGAGAAGTAATAAACCGTTCACCATAAACATCGCCATCCATATAAGAAGACCGATCGAACATTTTTTCATTTAATTCATTGATAGCGTTCAAATCTGCACAATCTTGTACTTTAAATACCCAATTGACCATATTAAAATCAGGATGATTCAGTGGATAGACTTCGATCGTTTTTCCTTTTACAGTAAAGTGTAATTGTTCTAAAAATTCTCTGAATCTTTGAGCTGCTTCGATTGATGCACCAATCAACTGACCATATCCGGTCACATTCAATGGCAATACACGATGAGCTGTCCAGACTGCAGCAGCCGTCGCTCCTGCTTTTGAGCCTTCTAAAATATAAGCACCTAGCATATCTGGTGCTTCGACTGATTTTTCAAACACATATGGTGCAAAATAAGAAATGATATTTCTCATATTTTTATGTTTGATCACGATTCCTCCAGCAGCATAAGGGACATAGCCCATCTTATGCGGATCAATCGTGACAGAATCCGCTTCTGAAATAGCTCTGAATCCTTCATATACCTCTTTGTCGATCGTTACGTAATGGTGGAATACATGATGCTCTTCAAAGAATTCAGCTAAGGAAGCATATGGCACAAATTCTCCTGCTTCGTTTAAAAACAGTGAACGCGCGTACCCGCCATATGCAGCGTCAACATGTAAATAGAAATAGATACCTTCATCTTTTAACTTTTCTCTTAACTGGATGATTTTATCTACACTGTCTACTTGTCCTTCTTCTGTTGTTCCTACGACAGCAACCACACCTAGAATCGGGATTTTTTGATCAGCTAATTCACGAATTGTTTTTTCCAAAGCGTTGATATCCATTCGATAATCCTCTTGAACTGGGATAGCAACCATCTGATCTAAGCCCACTCCGCAAATATCTAACGCCTTCATCCAAGAATAGTGTTTTGTTTGAGGAACCAGCCATTTCCCTAATCTTTGGATATTCTTTCCGCTACGAGAAGAAGCTGCTTTGACCTTATCCATCTCTGCATCCGTAAAGCTTTCGGTCATTTCCAAAATTTCTTCAACAGACAGATTCAAAAGAGCCCACTCAGACATGTTTTTCACTTTTTCAGGCAGAACTTCTTTGACAGCTAAAGGAATTGATTTGATGCAACGGGCGTACCATAATCCTTCAAGGTTAGCAATAGAACCATCTGCTGTAATATGTCCCCATCCGTCTGCCATGTTGAATAGTGAGGCAAAATCCTGTCCTACTTCTGCTTCCATCTGCGAAGTTGCCATAGAAGATTCTAGTGCAACGTTATTGGGATTCCATAGCATCGCATAATTGTAAGCTAATAAAGCAGGCATCAGTGTTTCAGCGTTCATTTGTCCCCAGTAACGGCCTGCTGAATGCCAGGGGATCGATCCTGCGCGTAATCGCTGACTGACTTCATCCAAGACTTCTATCATATGGTCGCGGGTGGCTAGATAATCTGAAGTTAGCTTATCTCCTTCGCTAATTGCAGGCATATCTGAAGGAATATAATTTTCTCTCCAGCCAAGATGTTCATCTACCATCTTGTTCAACAACATTTTGTAAACTGGTCCATTTTCAGCTTTGTCGCCTATAAAGACGGCCTTGATATCCATATCTTTCATGTTTCTTCCCTCCATATTTCGTTGGTCAATGTCTCGCAGATACATGTGCTTATCTGTAACACCTCTTCACTATAGCGCCAAAAATGAGAAAATTTTTTTTATAACATCAAATTCACGTAGAATATTTCAAACAAAAATAAATAAAGTCGGATTTTTCTGATAATTGAACGTGGAAAAACGAACAATTTTTTAATAAATCAGACTTCTAAAATGGATAGTCTAAAAAAAACGAACAAATAACTTAAATGACCATCATTCATTCATCAACTGTATTTGCATTCCTTTTGCTTGTTAGAAATTCACAATCTATTTTCTAATGAAAATATTTATTTTTCAATTTTTATAACATAAAAATCTTTTATTAACGGAATTTACGGGCTTTTTCAGAAATTAATTGATGATTTCCAAAAGAAAACATGTCATAATATTTTCCATATTGTGCAAAAAAATACAAGATGGAGGCTTTACTATGATTGAAGAATATATTGAGAAGAATATTTTGAGACAGCTGTTTTTATGTGGACAATTCTATGTAAATAAAGAAGTCAATCTAGAAAAGCTCTCCAATCTTCTACATGTTTGCAAAACCACTTTACTCAATGATATCAATAACATAAAAAAAGAATTTGAAGAACAAATTGTTTATACACATCGGGAAAAGGATTGTTACACTTTATATTTTTCAGAACATATACCTCGATGTAAGATCATGCAGCAATTGACCCAAAATTCGTTGTTTTTAAAAACTTGCCTGCTTTATTTGGAAGAAGATGAACCTGATTATCTCCAATTAACTGAGTGTGAATTCATCTCTGTCAGCAAAGCTTACTCCTTAAAAAAACAAGTATTGGCTTATTTTCATGATTGTGGGATCGAAATCGACCGCTACTCCCCTCGATTTACTGAAATGGAAAGACGTCTGTTGCTTCTTAATGTGGCTTATCGTTTAGGCAGCTTTAAGTCCTGGGAGCTACCTGAATCGTTTTTTGACCGTGCGGATCGTTTCATTGAATCTGTAACGGAAAATAGCGGTAGATTTTATGATAAAGAAAATAAAGAAATCTTATCGATTGGTTTTGCTATTAGTTTCTTACGCCAACAGTTGGGTACTGTGACAATAGATCCAACATTTATCGAAGAAATCAAAAAACGTCCTATTTACAATTATGTCGAGTCAGCATGGGAAACCACTGATTTCCAAACCTATTATAAAAAAGAAGAATTTGCCTTTATTTTGACACTGTTCAATCTTTGTAATTATGGTTTCCATTCTTATCAGTTGATTGCGGAAGATTTTCAACAGCTACACCAAGTGTTTATTGACAACACTCCCGAAATAAAAGAACTAGTTGCTACCTTTGAAACTCATTTCCGTCAAGAATTATTCGGGAATCAGCCATTTGAACGTGCACTGATTCATCTGATGCGTTCGGCTTGGGATAACTATCAATTATTCATGCCGGAAAAATTTTATCTTCTAAATGAGGAACAGGCAAATTTATATAAAGACGTCCAAACACTTTTTTCCAGTTGGGCCAAACGGCTACCTTATGATCTACGGTTTAATCCTAATTGCATGCGAGCTTTTGTCATCGAATTGAGCGGAATTCTCCGTCTGACAAAAGAACGTCTGACTATCTATATCGTCACAAATTCGGATGTTCATTATCTGATTTATCGGGAAGCCTTGGAAGCTGTAACTACTTTCGATTTTCAAGTTGCACCAACAATCTATGCAAGTATATCTGATATAAAGAAGTATGCACAGCAACCCTCGAACCGAGTGTTATGTGAACGTACATTATATACACCGGATGCAGTCCAATATGAGAATATTATTCCTATTTCAATCAATACGATCGAACGAGCAATCGTTTCAGCTGTGCAAAATAAATAAGAGGCTGTGACAAACATCATGTCACAGCCTCTTATTCTGAATAAACAATATTCCAAAAGTAACTTCTTCGGAAATAAGCCGAAATTTTCATAAATTTCTTCTTATTCCTTGAATCTGCCCACTTCTTAACAACCTCTCGATAAACGGCGGGCTCATAACCTCACTTATTTGGGACGTCTACTGGCCCGATTTCTTTATTTAAAAAATAAGAAATGATCGTTCGGATAACTACCAATGCAGCTAGCTGGAAAATATCCTCCAAAGTAGGTTTGATAATCGATTCGATGATCCCAGCCGAAACAAGAATTTCTAAACTTAGGAGTATATAACCTCCTAACATCTTTTTAATAGCATTGTTCTCGCTGACTCGGTCGTTTTTCGCTTCTGTATGAACAAATAAGTATTTCAAGAAATCCTTAATCGACAGACAAACTCCCCAAATCAATAAACAGATAGCAAAAATATCAAGTCCCAGTACAAGTTTTTCAAAATATGGAAGAAGAAACTGCATCAACTCTGTCGTCATCCTACCTCTCCTCTTCTTTGTTTCTCTTTGTCTTCTATTTCCTGATTCAAGAAATAAGAAATGACTGTTCGAATGATAATAATAAGTGCAAGCTTCAAAATATCTGTCCAAGTCGGCTTGATAACTGACTCGATGATATCAGCAACGACTAGCACTTCCAAGCTTAACAAAATATAACTTGCTAACAGTTTTCTTGTATCTGCATTACGAGTATTACGTTCTGCATAATTTTTCTTGACATGAGACCAATCAAAAAGTTTGAATAGAACAAGAACGATCCCAGCAACTAATATACCGATAGAACAAATATTTAAAATAGCAATGATCCATTCTAGAAATTCAATCAAATTTGAGTGAAACATATAAGCTACCTACTTTCTTTTAATTTGTTCCTATTCTTTTATTGTAAAAGAAAGAGACCTTGTTCGTCTATTTAAAAGTTGTTTATTGATCACACCTTGCCTAAAATCCTCCTCTTCCCTTTCTCATTATTCACCATCCATACATCATGGGAGTATCCAAAACAACATAGCAAGTTAAAATAAGGTTTAGTCCGTCATCAGCTTTTCAAAGTGGCACTGTCTCGCGCTTTTTTTTTACCCAAATTTCTAAAAATAGAACCATACGTCTCCTCAAATCTTTTCTTCTTTCCTACCCTATTTTTAATTACAGGAAAATCAGACACTTCTTCTTTTTTGTCAAAATTTCCTTTTTCTTCTCACCCTATCATTTGGCATTCTCATAAAAACGAACTATCCTTGGATATAGAAAGAGAAAACAAGGAGGCGTTTTTCATGAGTAAAAAATTAATCAAAGTCGGCATCGGTTTAGGTTTGCTTGCCCTTGGCGCTGCATATCTAGGAAAAAAAACAGGGCTATTCGAAGATGACAGTCATTTATATGATGAATTTGAATCCATCTAGCATCCTATTTCGTTGAATCACTACGGACATACTTGGAAGACATTGGAGGAATCACAATGAGAAAAAGTAAAGCAATAATGATTGGTGCCGGTATTGCCAATATGGCAGCGGCTGTTTATTTGATTCAAGAAGGCAAATGGAAAGGGGATCAGATCACCTTTTATTCATTGGATGATCACGGTTCAAATGATGGTGCACCGACCGACACTGTAGTGGATGAATATTGGAATAAAAATCATCCATTAGAAAACCAAAAAGGCTATATTGCTCGAGGCGGTCGCATGCTTAATTACCGTACCTATGTAGATTTGATGGATCTATTAAGTCGAATACCTTCTGTTACTGAGCCAGGAATGACTGCTGAAGAAGATACGAGAGATTTTGATGCAAAACACCGTACCTTTGACAAAGCACGTTTGATGGAAGGTGGTAAAGGGATCATTGACGGCGGAAAACTGGGCTTCAACAACAAGGACCGTATTCTTCTGACTAAACTGATTGCCATGCCTGATTCAGAAGAAGAAAAACTAGACAATATCACTATCGAAGAATATTTCAAAGATGATCCACACTTTTTTGAAACAAACTTCTGGTTTATGTGGGAAACAACATTTGCTTTCAGAACACGTAGTTCTGCTCAAGAATTGCGTCGCTATATGCATCAAATGATTTATGAATTCACTCAAATCGAACATTTAGTGGGCGTCAATCGAACACGTTACAATCAGTACGAAAGTATCATGCTTCCTTTGATCGAGTACTTGAAAGAACAAGGCTGCAAAATCATTTTGAACCGCCGTGTCACTGACTGGGAATTCAAAGATACACCGATGCAAGATGAAATCACTGTCACTGGTTTGAAAATGACCAATACATTGACTCAGGAAGAGGAACATGTCACGGTAGATGAAGATACAGCGGTCATTTTCACGAATGGTTCCATTACAGATTCAGCTACTTTGGGAGATTACGAAACACCAGCTGTAGAAAATATGGATTATGGTGCAGCTTCTAGTCTCTGGAAAAAAGCCAGCGAACGTTTCTATAACTTAGGAAATCCCGATAAATTTTTCGCGGATCGAGATGCGAGCGAATGGGTCAGCTTTACTCTGACGACGAAAAACCACCTGTTATTGAATGAAATCACCCGTATCACGACTCAAGAACCAGGAAATGCCTTGAATTCATTTATTTCAACTACACCGATCACGCCATTAGGCCAAAAAGATGTCAATATGTCTATCGTCGTGCATCATCAACCGCATTTTACGTCTCAAAAACCAAATGAAACAGTTATTTGGGGTTATTTCCTTTATCCAAGACGACGTGGCGAATTTGTGGATAAACAGTATATTAAGATGAACGGAAAAGAAATGTTGGAAGAACTGATCGGACAACTTTCAAAAGTAGATCCTGGTCCAGTGAATATTCGGGAAAAAGAAACAGAGATTTTCGACAGCGTAATAAATAATATCCCTGTCTATATGCCTTATGCTTCCGCATTATTTAATAACCGTGCAAAAAGTGATCGACCAAAAGTCATTCCTAAGCATTCAACCAACCTGGCCTTTACAGGAGAATTTGTTGAGCAGCCTTATCAGATGATCTTTACTGAACAAAGTGCTGTACGTTCTGGAGAAATCGCTGCTTTCCATTTTGCGGGCATCCCTATGTCCCGTCTAGTCAAAACACCGCGTTACGACAAAGACATCCCTACTCTAGCTCGTGCCGCAAAAAAAATGTTTGAATAATCAAGAGGTTGTGAAAAAGCTGCCTTGCATCAAGTAATAAGAACAGCCAAGCAAAAACAGCTACTTATGTTTTTGACTTGGTTGGACTTATTACCGCAGATGCAAGCTTTTGAACACCGTTTACCAAGAGGTTGTGAAAAAGTCGTTTAGTTTTGAGTATTAAGAAAAATTTTATGAAAATGGTTCCTCACACTTTTGCATAAATTTGGCTTAATACCGAGAAACTGGCTTTTGAACACCGTTTACCAAGAGGTTGTGAACCTACTGTTTAGCTCTGAGTCACAAGAAGCAATTTCAAAAAATAGCTTCCTACGTTTTATGAATATTGTGACTTGTGACTGAGGAGTTGGTAGGAGAACACCGTTTATTCAAAACAAGAGGTTGTGACAGATTTCACGTCACAACCTCTTATTATTTATATTCGTTTCTTTTTGAAAAAACCTTTTTTTCAGTATTCACTCTCTTGCCAATCCACCATAATCCAGCTGCTATCGCTACTTCAACGATTGCTACTACACTAAAAAATTGGATGAATGACAAAATATATGTGTCTAACAAATGTTGCAGTGCTTGGGTTCGAATATCTAACTGACTGGTCATATCGTACAAATAGAGACTGACTGACAGACTTAATAATTGGAAGCCTGCACCTCCAATCACCACTGCAAATGACCAAAGAACTTTTTTCCAAGACATTCTGTATAAGTAAAACACTCCGCTCAGCAATACAAGTAAGATACTACTGATCACTGGAAGAAAAGAAACCATTCGCTCTCGTATCGTCAATATCTGATCGATGAACGACATCAAATAAATTGATTGTATTCCTCGTCGAAAAATCCCAGAAGTCATATAGATGAGTAAATTGTTTTCTTCACTAGCAAATGGATCATCCTCTGCTTCTTCTTGTTTGTATGTATTGATTATCTCTTGGAGCTTTTCTTCTACTTCCTTTTCTCCGATCAGCTCTGCTGGTTCTTTTTCATATCTGTTGCGGATGAAAAGCTCGATATTTTTTTGTACTAGTTCTTCAGAAACAATCTTTTCCAATGCTTCAGCTGGAGCTCCGATTTCATAATGATAGCTTTGGATCTCTCGATTGATCTCAGCAGCTACTTTTTTCGCATAGTCCGATTGCATGTTTTGCTCTAACATAAAATGTTGATTTGCCAAGGTGCTTATTAAACAAAGCATAACAGTCAGGCAAAACAGGCAGACAGAACTAATCATAACAATGATCCGTTTATTCCATTTATTTTGAATTTGTTTCATTACGCCTCCTCGTATTTGTTTTTTCCCTGAAACGAATGATGGTTGGTTATTGTTTAAATAGTTAAAATGATTCAATAGTTCAACTATACTTTACTGTACGTAAGGATACAATGAAGGCACACTCCTTCTTTTTCTAATAAAAAAAATTTTTGGTACTCTTGCTTTTTGAGGATTTTTATTTTGAGAAAAAAGCGTTTCATTATCAAAAAGATAAGAACTCCTTTAGAATGAAACTATCTGTAGTATCAATAATGCAGACAATTTTGTGAATCTGAAAGGAGCATCTCCAATGAAAGCAGTCACTTGGCAAGGAAAACAAAAAATGGAAATCAGAAACGTAGATGATCCAAGAATATTAGAACCAACAGACGCAATCATCCGTATCACAGCAACCGCCATTTGCGGATCCGATCTGCATCTTTACCATCATGGTGAAGCAGTTTTGGAAAAAGGGTATGTTGTAGGTCACGAACCTATGGGAATCGTTGAAGAAGTAGGATCACAAGTTCAAACATTGAAAAAAGGGCAACGAGTAGTTATCCCTTTTAATATCAGTTGTGGTCATTGTCATTTCTGCCTGAATCACATGGAAAGCCAATGTGATGAATCAAATCCAGATCAGTTATATGGCGGGCTTTTCGGTTTTGGCAAGTTGAATGGCAATCATTGGGGTGGGCAAGCAGAATACCTAAGAGTACCTTATGCAGACTCTACTTCGTTTGTCGTTCCAGATAATAATCTTCCTGATGAAAAAGTTTTGTTTTTATCAGATATTTTGCCTACAGCTTATTGGAGCGTTGAAAATGCAGGCGTAAAAAAAGGCGATACAGTTGTGATTCTAGGATCTGGTCCAGTCGGTCTATTTGCTCAAAAATTCGCTGTAATGGCTGGAGCAGAGCGCGTGATTGCAGTGGATCCAGTACAACATCGTTTAGATAAAGCGGCTAATTACAACGGCGTGGAAACTTATTTCTTAGAAGACACAGCACAAGCTGGAACGGAATTGTATGAGTTGGCTAAAGGTGGTGCCGATGTCATCATCGATTGTGTAGGAATGGATGGGTTAGAACCTGTAAAAGAAAAAGCAAAAAATTTGGTGAGCCTACAAAGCGGCACGATTTCTCCATTACAGATGGCTTCGCAAGCTGTCAAAAAATTCGGAACCGTCCAAGTAACTGGTGTGTATATGACGCCAGCTTCTTCTTACCCGCTTCAAGAGTTTTTCATGCGAGATATTGCGGTCAAGCATGGACAGGCACCCATTATCCATCTGATGCCGAAAATCTACGAAATGATTGCAGAAGGACTATTTGATCCTACACAGATCATTACTCATTCGCTGCCACTAGAAGAAGCCGCACAAGCATATGAGATTTTTGACAAAAAAGAAGATAAAAATATAAAAGTTGTTTTGAAACCTTGAAATCAGTAAAAAATACAGGTGATTTTCTTTATGCCCAAAATCAAACGAAATACCCATGAGATCGAAATAGGAAAAGAAGAAGATATCGAAATACGAGGACGTCGCTTCCGCTTCTATTTCCAAAACCGTTACACATTGATCTCACTAGCTGTCGACTTATTAACCGGGATTTTCTATATTTTTGGAAGCCTTGCTTCCTTAACTAAAATCCCCGATCGATATGGCACCTATTTTTATTTGGCTGGTGCTGTTTTCTTGACGATTCGTCCTATTCTCAGAATCGTTAGGAACATTTTCATTTACGACGAGAAAAGAACAAGGAAAAAGCATGGGAAGGCAGTTTAGCCTTCTTCATGCTTTTTTGTTATTCTTGTGTTGTGCATATTTCGCATACTGCGATTCGAAAAAATTTCTAAGTATAGAACAATTTTTCGGTTTCCTTCTCTATATACTCACGTCTATGCTGTTTCATGTATCTACTCTTACAGCGTCATTTGGTACACTCGCACAGGAATTCCTTCATTATCCTGAGCCATCCCGATAAACTGCCAATTGTATTTTTCATAAAAATCCGTATGATCCGTCACAAGGTAAAGCACCTTTACGCCCATTTCTGCAAAGTCTTGCTTGATCGTTTCTAAAATCATTTTGGCAATCCGTTGGTTTCGGTAGTCTTTTTCAACAAACAGCGCACAGACATTCGGAGTCAAATCTACCCGATCATGAAAATCATTGTCAACAACACCTGCACCTGCAATAATCTCTCCCCATTCATTCAATACCACATACCATTGCGGAACCGATGTGTTTTTTCTCGTGCTTGCTTGGATACTTTCTTCATAAACAGCAACTGGCAGATGCCATTTTGAAGCAAACCATTCGGCTGTTTCTTTTATCAACGTCGGTCGATCCCGCAATTTTATGACTGTTCTTCTCTCCATTTGTACTCTCTCCCATTCATATTTGGTCTATTATAGCACCTTGTATTTCAAATAGCTTTTCAATCGCTCGATTTTTTTGAATGAATGGGATTTTTTATTTATACACAAATTTCAAGACAAATATACCTCGATTTTCTCATTCATTATTCGATCCTAAGTTTTAAATTACTTGTTTCCATAAAAAAACAGAACCAGATAACCGGTTCTGCTTTCTTTTTTCATTAAGCATCCAAAGCTTCTTTTCTTCTTTCTTGGATCGTAGCTACCTTGACGAACGGCAGATAGATCAAAATAGAAAGGATCAGATTGACAGCGGCCAGTACACCACCTGCAATACTCTTCGTTGCCAATACACCGCCAATAACTGGTGGTGTTACCCATGGTGGCATAACAGTAGCTGCTGGCACTAAACCTGTAGAAGTCGCAAAGTACGCAACACTAACTAAGACCATTGGTGTCAAAATAAATGGAATGAACATGATTGGATTCAATACGATCGGTAAACCAAACATCGTTGGTTCATTGATATTGAAAACACCTGGCGCAATCGACAAGTTTGTTACAACCATATACGGTTTGTTTTTACGTCCTACTAAATAAATAGCTAACAGTAAACCTAATGTTGCACCTGTTCCTCCTAAATTGACAAAGCTGTCGAAGAAAGGTTTGTTCACGATAAATGGTGCGCTATGTCCAGCTGCGATCGCATTGACATTTGCTTCGATTGCCGGCGCATTGATCGTTTGCATCAAAGGATCGACCATATTCGCCCCGTGTAAACCAAAGAACCATAAGAATGGTGTGATAAATGCAAGCAATAATGCAGATGGATAAGAGTTCGCAAGTCCCATAAATGGTTCTTGGACCACTGTATAGAACGAACCTACGATATCATCAACCCCAAATGCAGCAAAAATTGCAGCAACTAAAGCAAAGGCAGAGATAGTGATCATTGCTGGCAGTAATGAAGCAAATGCTTTCGCAACTGCTGGTGGCACACCATCAGGCATTTTGATGATCAATTTTTCATTTCCGCTTAAACGTACAAAGATTTCTGTTGAAATAATCCCAACAATAATAGCAATAAACAAACCGTTTGAGCTCATACCTAATGCTCCGCCTAAAGCAAAGAAAGAGCCTAAAGAAATCACACCTGCGGAAACACCGTCTTTTCGGTAGCCGTTAGCTAAATGATACGCAAGTAAGAAAGCAATCAAGACAGAAAGAATGGCAAATGTGCCGTTCCAAGCTGCAGCCCCGAATCCTTTCCATGATTCACCGCCAAAAATTGAATTCATCAATTCTTGGAATCCGGGAATCGGTAAGTTATTGATCATTACTGCTAATGCTCCTAAAATCATTAACGGCATACTCACCATAAATGAATCCCGAATCGCAACTAAATGCCGTTGTGCACCAATTTTTGATGCGACAGGTATAAAATGTTTCTCCATAAATGCAACAAATTTATCCATAAATCTTCCCTCTTTTCTTTACTGTGAATTACGCATCCAACCGACGATACAGATCAATGATTTCTTTTGCTAAATCTGTAAAAGCAATAGATGTCATCAGGTGATCTTGACTGTGAACCGTCAAAAGTGTTACTTCAACGTGGTTTCCTTGTGCTTCTTGCGTCAGCATCTCTGTTTGAGAGTGATGTGCTTGGACTAAAGATTCCTCTGCATCTTTGATTTTTTCATCTGCTAAAGTGAAATCTCCTTTTTTCGCAGCAGCAATCGCTTCCATTGCATCGCTTTTTGCATTTCCGCCAAACATGATCAGACCCATGATGGCTTCTAGATTTTTTTGATCTTCCATTTCTTGTTTCCTCCGATATTTTTATTATTTGTTTATTAGTTTTTCTGCTTGGTCGAGTACTTTTTCACCATTCATCATGCCATAGTCAGCCATATTGATCACATCTAGAGGAATGCCTTTAGGTGCTAGCTTTTCAGCAAATTGATTTTGCATAAAACGTACTTGCGGACCTAAAAGTAAAACGTCTACATTTTTAGATTCTAGTTGATTATCTGCATCTGAGGCAGAGACAGCAAAGATATCTGCTTCCATTCCTTTTGCTTCTGCTGCTTTTTGCATTTTTGTGACTAGGAGGCTTGTACTCATTCCCGCTGAACATACAAGCATGATTGTTCTCTTTTCCATTTTAAACACGTTCCTTTCTATTCTTACACTTGTATATAAAGCAAGTAGTGTGCCAACTTTAAAAGCGCTTTAAAAAGTTGATAATATCACGTTTATGGTCTATACCAAGTTGCATACACACTAAAAAAGAAAGCGCACACTAAACACACAAATTCTTTTTTATTGTATTTATTTCTTTTAACGTGCACAAAAAAAGTTGTGACAAGTCTTTTGTCACAACTTTTTTGAATAAGAGGTCAAAATGCTACTTTCACAACCTCCTTTATTCCAAATAACCAGCAAATACAATCAATATCTTCGAAAAACTTCTAGTTATTTATAGGCTTCATCAGGCAAGCTTAATTCTCTCTTATCAATCAGAGACTGATACCAGGAAGCAGACTTTTTCAATATTCTGCTCCGTTCATCGTTCAATTCGATTCGAACTAATCCATATCGATTCTTAAATGCATTCATTGGTGAAACACAGTCAGTGAATGCCCATAGCATATAACCTTCGCAATTTGCACCTTCTTCTGCTGCTTTGATCAAATAACGCAAATGCTGTCCGATAAATTCGATACGATAGTCATCTTGCACGATCCCTTTCTCATCCATGTACTGTTCTTCATGTTCTCTTCCCATACCATTTTCTGTTATCAGCCAAGGGATATTATGATAATTTTCTTTTAGATACATGGCTATATCGTACATGATTTTTGGATAGATCTCCCACCCTCTAGAATTGTTCATTTTCTTTCCAGGTAAATCAAAGACTTCATAATATCGTTCTGGATGGAAAGGTGTCTCTTCATTCCATTGGTAACGAGGAGCACGAACGCGTTTAGGGTAATATTGATTGATCCCAAGGAAATCTACTGTATGATGCTGGATCGTTTCTAAATCCTCTGTTGCAGGATCGAAATAAATCGATTGTTTTCGACACAACTCTAGGAACTCTTCTGTGTAGTACCCTTTTACCATCGGATCAAAAAATACTCGATTATAAAACAGATCATACATATAAGCAGCTTTTTGGTCTTCTGGAGAACTGGAACGAGCATAGACCATCTCAGGATTTAAAATACAGCCAATCCTTCCGCCATAATTGCCACTATGGTAAATTTCTACAGCTTTAGCCGTTGCTAATACTTTGTGATAATTCCACATCATCCATTTTTTTGTGTTTTGTTCATGCGGCCAGCGAACAGCATCCAAATAGCAACGCGTTTGGGGAACGATTGGTTCGTTGAATGTAAACCAGTTTTTTACCCTGTCACCGTAACGATCAAAAGCAATCTTTGCGTACTTAGCATAAAAATCAACCACTTTTCTTGAAGACCAGCCATCATATTTTTCCAAAAGAAAAGCAGGGACTTCGTAGTGTTCTAAACAAATCATCGGTTCTACGTCTGCTTCGATCAAAGAGTCGATCATTTCACTTATATGCTGAGCATATTCTTCATCTACTATACAATTCTCGTAATCAGTGAAAAAACGAGCCCAATTGATAGAAGTCCGATAATGTGTCAGATGGATGGATTTCATCAAATCTACATCCTGTTGGTACTGCTCCATAAAATTAGTTGCTACGGCTGGACCATACCCATTATGCCAAACAAAATGTTCATTTTTATACCAGCTATCTATAAACGAATCCTGTCCTTCTTTTTTTCCTTTCCAACCTTCCGTTTGCCAAGCAGAAGATGCTGCACCAAGAATAAAATTTTCTGGAATAGTAATTTTCATGATTTCCTCCTGTTTTTTAGATCACATCATTTTCCACACGATTTGCTACTTTTACGAATGGCAGATAGATCAAAATAGAAACAACAATACAAACAAGTTGCGTAATAACTGCACCGATATTTCCTGCTGTAGCCAGATAAGCATTGACGATCGGCGGCATCGGCCAAGGAACCATTACAACTGCTTTTGCCGCAAATCCTAAAGCGGTTGCAAAATAACCGATCGTTCCTGTAACAAGCGGCGTTAAGATAAATGGGATAGCTAAAATAGGATTCAGCATGATCGGCATACCAAAAATAACTGGTTCATTGATGTTGAAGATCCCAGGAGCAAGAGATAACTTGGTGATTTGTTTCATATCTTCTCGCTTTCCCACTAGCAATACTGCTATCAGTAGACCTATCGTGACCCCAGACCCGCCCATACTCATATACATATCCCAAAATGGCATAGTGATAATGTTTGGTACTTCTTTTCCAGCTTCAAAAGCTTCCGTATTTACAGCAATTGCCGCTAAAAGCAACGGTTCTCGAATTGGCTTCACCATTTGATTTCCATGGATACCAATCACCCAAAAGACTTGCGCAATGAACATCAATAACAAAATACCTGGTAGCCCTTGAACGACACCTTCTAATGGGCGTTGTACGACATTGTAAATGATATCATAAAGGTACATCCCTGTAAGTTCTTTGATGATAAATCCCGCAGCCGCGATACCTGATACTGTCAGAATCGTGGGAAATAACGCAGAAAAACTGGCAGAAACATTCGTTGGCACGGTATCCGGCATTCTCAGCTGTAGTTTCTTCTGTTTCCTCAACCAGCAATAAAGTTCAATGGAAAGGATGGAGACCAACATTCCCAAAAATAACCCTTTCGTATCTGTATATTGTTTAGCCAATACGTTTTCTACTATAACAGTCTGATTTTCATTCACTAATTCATAAACAGTTGGATTAACAGATAAATAAGACATCACTGCGATAATACCAGGGAATACACCATCCACTTTATTCAGCTTTGCTAATTCGATCCCTATCAGAAAAACAGCATAGATGGTCAAGAAACTTAGTGTGACATAGCTGATGGCAGATGCGATAGGTTTTAATTCTTCTAAAAAACGCAAAAAACTTATCTGTGCTAACCCATTTTCCGAATCAAAGACCATTGCTGAAAACAACGTGCCAAAAGCACCCGTAATAATTACCGGAATCAATGCAGCAAATGCGTTTTTTATCACCATGATATACCTTAAATTATTGATTCTCGTTGCCACGTTCCCTAAAACATTGGCTAATTTATCCATAAAACTCATTCCAGATCCCCTCATTCCTGCTTCTTCTCCTTGCCGTCATCTCTTTTTGCCTGTTAGTCAGCGCTTACATTTCGGTGAATAAAAACTATTTGCTTGTCCGTTTTACCAAATATAAAACAAAAATTCATCTGATGTATTTATCATAAAATACATCAGATGAACTGTCAATTAGTTTCTTTCTTCCCAATTATTTTCTGTAATTCTCTCCGATTTGTTGCCATATGGACAGTCATCGCATCAAATGCCGCAAGTACATTCCGCCTCTCGATAGCCTGAACGATTTCTGTGTGGATATCGATCGTCTCGATTTTCAAATGCTGGATATCATAATTTTTGTTAAATAAAGCAATCGATTCATTAATGATCGGAATGATATGCAGTAACGCTACGTTTCCGCTAGCTTCTGCAATCGTCGTATGAAAATCGATGTCTAATTGAACATGATCTTGTGTACCTTCTCGAAAAGACGTTTCAATCTTTTGCGTTAAGCTTTTCATTCGGCTGATTTGATTTTTCGTTGCATATTCCGCCGCTAACCCTGCCATCTTTGGCTCCAGTAAATATCTCAGCTCAAACAAGTCTCGTATCATCCGGTCCTGATCTTCAATCAAAGAAAAACCGAGTGGATCATTAGCAATCCCTCGCTTATCACTGACAAACGTCCCCGCTCCTTGCCGAACTTCAAGAATATTCCTAGAAGCAAGCGCTCGGACAGCTTCTCGCACCGTGCTGCGTCCTACCTCTAAATAATCGGACAACTCATATTCATTCGGCAATTTATCTCCTACTTGCAACTGCTTTTCCTTTAAATATCTAAGGATCTTGTCCGTGGTTACTTCTACTAGGGTTTTGTTTTCTTCCAAACCACATACCTCCTTTTCATCTGATGTATTTTTTCGTAATTATTATAACACGTTTGAATCATCTGATGATTTTTTGTATAAAAAATTGATTCATCCGTTCATGGATATACAAACGAAGCTATTTACCATAAAAAAAGACTAGGATAAAATTCACTCCTAGCCTTCGATCATTTTTATTTTGAACGACAAAACGTATGATGTTCAATAATAGATGAGCTTCATTCGATTCTTGATGACATTTTTTGATAGATGGATAAAAAGTTTGATTACATCGTTTCTATTCTAGAATTTGGTCGATCTTCAATTCTTCTTCTGGTGAGAAATCTAAATTATCCATCATTCGAACACTTTCTTGTAACTGACTTAACCGACTTGCTCCAACCAGTACACTCGTAACAGATTTTTGTCGCAAATTCCATGCAAGGGCCATTTGCGCTAATGATTGCCCTCGTGATACGGCGATTGTCTGCAGTGCTTTGATTTTTTCCAGAGTTGATCCAACCTGTTCTTCTGAAAGGAATGGTATTTCCTTACGATGTGCTCTAGAATCTTCAGGAATCCCATGCAGATAACGATTTGTCAGCAAACCTTGGGCAAGCGGGCTGAACGTGATTGCTCCTAGACCTTCTTCTTCTAATACTGGAGATAAGTCGTCTTCTAGTAGTTCACGAGAAAACATATTGTAGCGCATCTGATGAATAATGAACGGTGCTTCTTTTCTTTTTAAAATTTCAGTCATTTTTTTGGTATCTTCTCCATTATAGTTGGATATACCAATATATAATGCTTTTCCTTGTCTTACAAGTTGCATCAATGCTTCTGCTGTTTCTTCCAAAGGTGTATCAGGGTCTGGACGATGATGATAGAAGATGTCAACATAATCTAGTCCCATTCTTTGGAGACTCTGATCACAACTTGAAATGATAGATTTACGAGAGCCCCATTCTCCGTATGGGCCTTCCCACATATGATAACCTGCTTTGCTAGAAATAATCAGTTCATCACGATAGGCTTGAAAATCTTCTCTAAAAATACGCCCGAAGTTTTTCTCTGCAGCTCCAGCAGGGCCTCCATAATTATTCGCAAGGTCGAAATGGGTAATTCCCATGTCGAATGCGCCTCTTAAAATCTCTCTTTGGTTATGGATAGGATCATAATCACCAAAATTTTGCCATAATCCGAGAGATAAAATCGGTAATTTCAAACCTGAATGACCGGATTTACGATATTCCATTTTTTCATAACGTGCACTATCTGCAATATACAAATTTTCTCCTCCTTACCATTTTTAAAACGCTTTCTTTTATTCTGCTTTTAGTTTACTACATTTTAAAGAAAAGGAGTTAGTCAAAATGATTTTTTCTTGTATTTTTTTACCATTTGTTTTTTATTCGTTGATAGATCAGAAATTGTTTACGTGCTTGCTGAATTTTTTTATAGCGTTTCGGTTGTTTTTTGTAAAATTGCTGATGATAATTTTCTGCTGGCCAAAACGTACCAGCTGGTTCAATTTTTGTGACGATTGGTTGGTGGAACGTTCCTGAACTGACTAGTTCCTGTTTCGATTGCTCCGCTAATTTTTTCTGACGTTCGTCTTGATAAAAAATCACCGGACGGTACTGCTTCCCTCTATCTTGAAATTGTCCAAAGGCATCTGTGGGATCAGTTATTTGCCAATAGATTGTCAACAAATCGCTATAACTTATCTCTCTCGTATCATAAATGATCTCCACAGCTTCCACATGGCCTGTGTAACCACCACTTACTTGATCATAATTTGGTTTTTCAACATGTCCGCCCGTGTATCCTGACAAAACGGATAGGATCCCTTTTTTCGATTCAAACGGCTCGACCATGCACCAGAAACATCCCCCTGCAAATACTGCACGTTCTTGATAGTCAGCATCTTGCATAGCATGCTTGGAAAAGTCATATTTTTGCTGCGTGTCAAATCCTTCCGTAAGCAATAAATAAAAGTCCATTACGTCAGGCGTCAGATTCATTCGGATAGCTAATGGACGTAGTGTTGCTTCTAGTTTTGATAACTGTTCTTTAGCGGATGTATTCTCTCTTATGTCATTCTTTGTCTGGATCAATACTTTTCGTTCCCAATCTCGTGTATTCGGATTTAAAATCAGATTATAAAGTGTTTGAATGAATACTTGTTCCTTATCCATAGACTCTCCTCCTTTCCGAAGAAGACAAGCTAGTGACTTTAGCTGTAATTTATCATAAAGTGAGGAAATAAGCGATTGAATCGTATTTATTCAAAGAAGATAAGCGGCTTCAGATGATATAAGATGATCTTTATCTTAAAAAGTATACTCTATGGTTTGGTTTAACTAAAAACCGACCTCTGAAAAAAGGGATGTTCTCCAGTTCTCAGAAGTCGAGTAAAGATGATTCTTTTTTTATGAACGATAATAAACTTCATCCAAAAACAGACCTTGTGCAGGGACGGTTTCTCCTGCATGTTGCCGCACTTTGCTTTCGAATATTTCATCGATTGTTTCTATCGGCATGGCACCTGTACCGATTTCTAGTAATGTTCCCATGAGGATTCGCACCATTTTATATAGAAATCCGTCTCCGACAAAGGTAAAATGAAGCATTTCTCCCTTACGTTCGATAGCTAATTCATCAATCGTGCGTACTGTAGATTTTTTTGATTTTTTCAATGCAGAAAAACCAATGAAATCATGTGTACCCATCAATTTTTCGCAAGCTGCATTCAGCTTATCCATATCCAACTCTTGAGGAAAATAAAAGCTGTGATTTCGTTCAAATGCTGAAGGAATCACGTTGTTCCAAACATAATAGCTGTATTTTTTGCCCACCGCATTATATCTTGCATGGAAGCGCTCAGGCATCTCTTCGATTCTTTTGATGACAATATCTCGCGGAAGATAGCGATTCATAAAGTCGATCATTTCTGCCAGTCCAATTTCTGTGTTTGTTTTGAAATTTGCCACTTGTCCTCGCGCATGCGTGCCGGCGTCTGTTCTTCCTGATCCAATAATTTCTATCTTTTCATTTGTCATCTGATGCAACACTTTTTCGATTTTCCCTTGGATGGTTTTATCGTCATCTCCAAGTCTTTGCCAGCCTGAATATCTTTTTCCGTCATATTCGATCGTCAACTTGATGTTTCTCATATTTATTTAACTCCTTTATGGTCAGTTACAATTTATTTGCTTCATGAGTATAGCATAATCTAAATAGCGTAGCTTGCAAACTATTGATGTCTCCTTGATTTTCAGATACTCATTTTAAAATAATGCTAGTTTTCCTAATTCTCATTGTCTATACTTGATATATATTCTTTAATCTATTATCGGAGGAACTTGTTTTGAAAAAACTGTTAAAAAAAGATGCTTTCACTTACTATTCTATTTTAAGCATCTGCTTATGGGTCGTTATCGTTAGTCTTTATATGTGGTGGCCTATTGCTGGAAAAGCCCCTGTTGAGCTATGGGATGGTCAATCCCAACACTTTGTTTCATTTGTTTATTTTGGCGAATACATTCGGGAAATAATCAAAAATATTTTGATTGATCATAATTTTTCTATCCCAACTTATGATTTTAGTATTGGTTATGGTCAAGATATTTTAGGAACATTACATTACTATATCATTGGTGATCCTTTTTCACTGTTAGCAGTATTTGCTAAACCAAAGTATGCAGAATTTGCCTTTTCATTAGCAATCATGTTACGCATTTTCTTTTCCGGAATCTCTATATCGATCTTTCTTCGACATAAGAAAATGGCCAACTATCAAACTTTTATCGCCACATTCATTTATGTATTCTCTGGTTTCGTACTAAGTTCTGCTTGGAAACACCCTTACTTCATCAATCCGATGATTTATCTACCATTGCTATGTTTGGGGCTTGAGTATATCTTCGAGAAAAGAGGATATAAACTCTTTACGTTTATGATTTTCATTTCCGTTATCAGCAACTTTTATTTCTTTTATATGCTTTCTATCTTAATCTTTTTATACGCTGTTTACAGATATTTTGAACTTTATACTTTAAAAGACTATAAAGTGTTGTTTTCTCTGTTATTCAAATCTATTGGTAGTTACGTATTAGGAATAATGATGGGCTCCGTTGTTTTCATTCCCGTAATTAATCAATTTTTCAATGCTGGACGCGGGGAGATTCATTCAACGCTCTTACCTTTTTACACGAAATCATTTTATTTGAATTTTGTGAAAAACTTTATTTCACCAGTTTACGGAGGAGAAGCCTCAACTGTCACAGCCTTTTTCCCAATCATCATTTTTGTATTATCTGTTATTTTATATCGTTCTAAGCAAAAAAATAATTTTGCAAGACTTGATCTTTTAGCCATTAGCTTGTTGACTATTTTCTTATTCTTTCCATTTTTTGGTAGTCTTTTCAACGGATTCTCTTATAGCACGAATCGTTGGATGTTTGGTTATGCATTCTTTTGGGCTTTTCTAACAGCAAAATACTTACCTGTTTTAGTTGAATCCGCAACTGATTTATCAAAAAGAAAACGGTTTGTGCATATTTCTTCTATTGTTTTCTTTTTCTTTATCCTTTTCACTTTTGCAAACTATAAGCGAAATGTACAGCCTTATATCGGTTTGATCTTCCTGTTGCTCTATTCAACTATCTTTTTATTGTTTGCTAATTCGAAAAAAACAAAAATCGCGTTGAGTATACTGGTATTTTTGAATGCTCTAGTTTATGGAGCCTTTCAAACAAATATCAAAATCAATCCCCTTATTATTAACAGTTATACTGATAAAAATATCGTAGAAAATGATTATTGGGCACCAAAAAGTTCAGCTATCTCAGATATTATCAATAAAGATACTGACTGGTCTCGGTATGAATTGTCTAAAACTGGAAATCCTCGTTCCGAAGAAAACAATGCTTTGTTAAGGGGAATAAATAGTACGAATTTTTATTTTAGTTTAGCAAATAAAAATATTTTTTCCTTCAATAAGTCTATTGAGAACAATATCAACAGTGACTATGAATATTATGGGCTAGATAGTCGTGCAGAATTAGGCACTTTAGCAAATAGCAAATATTACGCAAAACTAAAAACTGACACTAATCAAGATATTCCTTTTGGTTATACTTATTTACAAACAATCAATAAAAATGGTCAAGATGTAGAAATCTATCAGAATACAAATTTCCTACCTTTTGGCTATACGTACGATTCCTATATCAAACAAAATGATACTCAAACTAGTTCATTAGCTATTATGGATAGTATGACAAAAAGCGTTATTATAAATAAAGATATCTCTGGTCTAAAGAAAAACCCTATTACCGATAAAGGAATCAAAAAACTGAACGATCATATACAGCAAACGGATGGAGTAGAGATAAAAGGAAATCAGTATATCGTTTCTAAGAACAATGCAACTGTTACGTTTTCTGTAGACGCTCCATCTGATTTGACAAACAATTATTTGTTTCTACGGTTTAAGGGAATAAATTATCCTAATACACAACCAGGATTATTTCTTCCAACTGAGACCGCCACGTATTTAAAAGTAACTTATGGACAACTGTCAAAAGAATTTAATTTTCGAAATCAATATCAAGGATGGTACGTAGGGATCAAAAATTCCTTACTTAATTTAGGGGCAGTGCAACCTAATCAAACTATTCAAGTCAGCTTTAGAAATCAAGGAGTCTATACATTTGATTCTATTGAGTTATATACGCGTGACTATAGTCAATTAAGTACGGAAATAGCTAAATTAAGGGAAAACACACTTCAGGATGTTCATTTTTCGGCAAATGAAGTATCTGGTGAACTAAATCTGGAAAAAGAAAAATTGCTTTTATTAACCATCCCTTATGAAAAAGGATGGACTGCTTATGATAACGGAAAGAAAATACCAATTATCCAATCGAATTATATGTATACAGGATTACTCCTCAATCCAGGTAATCATCAAATCAAACTGATCTATCATACACCTGGTTTAACGACAGGTTGGATACTCACTATCGTTGGATGGATCATCTTCTTATTCACTATTATCTTGAAAAAACGATTTTCTTTTAAATAATTCAAGAAATTTGGGTTTATTTCCGAAAGATACTTCTGGAACACCCTTTGTTCGAAATAAGGGACTGTGACAATACTTTTGTCGCAGCCCTTTTATTTCACTTATATTCTAAAAGATAAATTGCCATTATGAATTACATGAATTCATAATGAATCACTTCTTTATATTCCTCATATAATTCCGTGTTTCGCAGATCGCCCCCATCTAAATTCGCCGAATAAAATATAGGAGGATGTTTTATCCCATTTGCAATAAGCTGTTCGCAAACTTCCACGATGATCGTATTGAGGATGGCTGCACCGATTACAGTAGAGGAAGGACCGGCTTTTTGTACGATACCTGTCAGCTCACAGCAAGCATCTCCTATATCCCCATGGTTATCGATAACTATATCAGAAACCTCAAACAATCGTTTCCCTGATGAATGACGACTAGTCACCGATCGTGAATATTGGACATTCGTCAAACTAATGATTTTTACGCCCTTCGCTTTGGCAGCTAACGCTAAATCAATAATGATTGGGTTTCTTCCCGATACTGAGTGAAGGATCAATACATCTTGATTTTTAAATGAAACTGTTTTTGCTAAATTCGTTCCATATCCTTCTAAACGTTCCATTTGACTGGTAAAGGTGATAGGGGAACGATCTAGCATCACTTCTCGTCCAAAGATAGCATTGATGGTCATCATCCCACCTGCCCGATAATACATCTCTTCCGCTAAGATACCAGCATGACTAGCACCAAAAATATAGACCGAACGTTTCTGCAGATTCGCTTGGGTCAATACATCGATTGCTTCTTTGATTGACTTTTTTTCTTCCTTTTCAACCAAATCTAATAACTGTTTGATTTTATCCATATATTTGAACATCTAGAACCCTCCAAACAAACCGCTAAATCCTCTACCGATCATTCCCCATAACGACAAATCGTTTCCGCCGAAAATCAATATCCAGCTTTGGATCGTCGTACTAAAAACAATAGCTGAAAAACCCGCTAATACGACCATGACAAATGAAGCTGCGATTGTTCCGACAACCGCTCCACGAAAGCCACCCTGACCTTCACCGATGACTGCTGCACCACCACATTCAAAGAAACTTGTGATTACTAATGGCACAAGCAACACGCCGAATAGATGGAATGAATTCGCCAAAACAACTAAAATCGTAGAAGTGATCATTGCCACGATAAAACCGATAATCACGGCATTTGGTCGATAATTGAATAAAATAGGCACATCAAATGCTGGTTTCGCTCCCGGTACGACTTTTTCTGCAATCCCTTGAAACGCTGGAATGATTTGATTGATCAGTAGTCGGACACCATATAGCATAATGAGTAGTCCTGCACCAAAATTCAACCCTGCTTCAATCGAAAACATCAGGAGATTATCCCCTTCTGGTATCAAAACAGGTGCGATGATCCCAACTACGGTATTCATCAAGAACATGACTAGTGCACCTGTAATTGAGATTTCTCGGAAAAATGAAAGATTCTCAGGTACTTTGATGTCTTCTGTCGATTTTTCTTTATTTCCTACTCGTTTTGCTACAAATCCTGAAACTAAAGACAAAACACCCGTTGGATGACCAATCAGGAAAGAATCATCTCCCGTAGCATCCCAGACATATTTGCGCATGATCCACGGCATGAAAGACCAATAACAAGCCGATAAAATCCCGCTGATTCCAATCAATGCTCCCCCTGACAGTCCTGCTTCCACACCAGCTGCTACAAATACGAAAGGAAACCACCAAAGCATATGACCTGTTAAAAAAATCGTCTTCACAGGTGTAAACCGAGCAATCAATAAATGGATAACTAATCCTAAAAACATAGCTAATCCGACCGTTCCGCCATATTCTGCAGTAAACGTCACATCAGATAGTCCTTCTGTCACTTCTACACCCAACTGTGTTTGGACAGCTATATTGATTGGAGAAATCGTTCCGACCAGCATATTGACTCCGGCGGTCAAAGCAACCATACCAAATGCAGCGGTCAAAGCTCCCTTAACCGTTTCTGAAAATGATTTTCGCTGGATGATCAGCCCGAGCATCGCAATCAAACCTAACAAGACGGGTGGATTCTTCAAGATGTATTCACTAATGAAATTCATTCTTTTATTCCCCCTTATCAGCTAGATATTGTTCCAATTGCGCCTTTATTTCTGAAGTATCCATATACTTTTTAATAGGATAAACAGGCGCTTTTACAGAAGCTTTTAGTTCTGGAAGTAATTCATGACTTGTAAAATAAACATCTGCCATCGTTGCTTTGGCAGTGGATAAATCTGTATTTTCCACTGTCGCCTTTAAACCAAGCTCCTTAATTACTTTATCAAGAGACATTTTCAAAACCATAGAACTCCCCACACCAAATCCACATACTGCTAAAATTTTCATTTTTCTTCCTCCTTATGCAAATAACTGAATGATTGTTTCTTTATTTCCTGATAAAATCGTTTGATATTTTTCATTGTCCATAAATATTTCCATGATATCTTTTAATCTCTCCAGATGGCTTTCGTGGTTTTTGGCAGCTAAAACCAAAAAAATATGGATTGGTTTCCCTTTCATATCTACAGCATCTTTTACGACTAAAAGACTCATACTTTGCTCGTTTACTCCAAGACCTGGTTTTGCGTGCATCAGCGCAAAATAATCAGCCAACACCATATATGGTCCATTTTCCTCTACACTTCTGATCATGTTTTCTAAATACGTATGCGTTATCATTTTGTTTTTTAATAATGGATTGCTAGCAATTTCGACTGCTTTCATCCAATTTTCAGCCGTTTCTATTACTTGGATTTGATTTTTCGGCAGCAATTTATTGATAGTACTCATTCTCTGACCTCCAACATTTTTGAAATAAACCAATTTTTATCCTCTATTCCTTGCATGACCATTTTCATCACAGGTTCAACTTCTTTCACATCTTCTTCTCGGATCATTAGCAGAACAACGATATCTGCCTTTTGATATCCCCATGAAAATGGCTTGTCTGCTATCAATACAGCAACCGAAGTTTGTTTAACGACATTAGGATTGCCATGAGGAATAGCAAAACCATTCTCCAAGTATGTTGATTGGATTTCCTCACGCTCAAAAATAGAGTGGAGAAATCGCTGTTTCGAATCTTCATTCTCAAACTGTTGCTGATCAACCAAAAAACGGATAGCAGCTTCTTTTGAATCCAAGTGATCAAAATAGACATTAGAGGAAATAAGATGTTTCAATTTTTCAGCTATCGAGCCTTCGATGTTTATTTGTTCGTTATCTATGACCAGATCGATATAATGATTCATGATACGTTTCATATCTCTAGCAGTAACCATTGGCGAGATTCTTACTACTGGTCTAATTTGTTTAGGTATATCGACAGTGGAGATAATCAAATCTACGTCAAACAAATCTAGTCTGTTCAATTTATCGACAGATGCTGTTTCGATACTATCGATATCAGGTAAGATTCTTCTGATTTTTGCAGAAACAAATGAACTGGTTCCCATGCCATTGGGACATACGAATAAGAGTCTATTTAATCGTTTGACACGCTCGATTGCTGCTTGGAAATGAATAGCTACAAAACCTACTTCATCTTCGGACAAGCTTACTTGATAAGGCCAGCGAAAATCATTTAACGCAAACCAGACAACACCATACAAAGAAGGATAATTTTGTTTTATCTCATCTATCAAAGGATTTACGATGGTCGTTTGAGCCTCAATACGTAAAAGCAGCTGATACAGATGTACAAGCAGATCTTCTTCTAAACGACTATCTTGGGTAAGATCTATCTGAATGCCTCTACTCACTTTTTGGATCAAGTGCTGGATTTTTTCTCGAAATACCAAAGGGATCGTTTCATTTTTCATGAAAAAGCGTAACCCACTTCCCACAATAACATAAGTCAAATACTGTACTTCTTCTTGCGAAAATTGGTAAATACGCTGTTCCTCTAACTGATGCAGCAATTCACAAACGAGAGGATATTTATTGAATTCTAAAAAATACTTTCCATATTGATTTTTACCTTTTAAACTGATTTTCTTCCCTTCTCTTGAACGCTGGATCATCAATAAGATCGAAACAATGATACTTGAAAAGTAGCTTTCTGGTATCTCAATTTGCTTGTCTGCAATACTCTCGCGAAAAGATCGTTCAACTATTGCTAGAAGCTTTCGATCCACTATTTCTCTTACGCTCTCCAATTCATCAAAATGATTCAGGATCATACGCTTCAGTACCTTCTGAACCTGTATTTCATTTCCTTCAAAATATGTCCCGAAACGATCAAAACTGAGATTCAACCCTTCTTTCGCAAATACATATTTGATGTAAGAAATATCATTTGCGATACTGCTTCTGGAAACATAATATTCTTCAGAAAGTTGCTGGTAGCTTACATGCTCGAAATTGGACAGTCTGTTCAGGATCGCTACTCTTCGTAGTTTGCTTTCTTGATATTGTATTACACTCATTTCCATCACCTTCTATATTCACTATAGTTTTTTCTTATAAGGAGAACTAGACCAAATAAAAGATTAAAATAACCTGAGAAATCATACACTACTCTTTCTCAGTTAATATACGCTAAAACAGAAGCTATACAAGAAAATTATGGAACTATATTTCAGAAAAACAAAAAACAGCCAACGGACGAAATGTCCGCTGACTGTTCAATTTGACGGCTCAAGTTTTACTGTTTGAGATGCAAGATACTCAACCAGGCAATGGGCACATAATTAAAGAAAAAACTGATTCTTTGGCAAAATCCTATTTTATTCAGTAATGGCCAAGAATTTATAGAAGGAATTCTTGCCAGACCATAAATCGCCGCAAAAAGCAAACTGATCACAGACAGCCCAAGGTATAAGTGGCTTACGTCCATTTGCCCATTTTTTCGATAGATCAAGAAAAGAAGAACTGGAAACAATAAAAAACCACTATAACCTAAACCTGATCCGATATTATGGACCCATGTCGAGACATTCCACGAAGACTCATGGGTATTGATACTGAACAAACCTGTGAAGATACAATCACCTATACCATAAAAACCGATAGATGCTGTAACTAGGGTAGCTAACACCCGAGATGTACTTGCAAATGCAGCATACAATGCAGGCAATGACAGGATGAAAAAAATCCCTGAAACCACTGACCAAATGAGAAACGCCTTTCTTACAGGACTGGAAACCTCTCCAAATACACTGATCACACTCTTCATTTGATCTAATTCAGGATAATACAATCCTAATACGTACGGAGTCAAAAAATCACTCAACACGCCTAATAGTAAAAAGAAAAAACCAAATTTACGTAAAAAATCCATGATGCGCCTCCAATAACCATTACCTATGCTTTTAATTGTTATTATAAACGACTTTATCTCGATTTAACAGGAACCTCTTTTTACACGTATATCTATATAACTCATTAAAAATTTGAATCGTCTTAAGGTTCATCCCCTAAATATCTAATGTTCAATGTTCATTTAATCCGTCTAATCGGTCTTTCAATTTTATTTTTTCTCCACTTCTTTTACGCGCGCCTAATTCTCCTATTGCAGTAAACAACAGATCACTTGACGAATTTAAGGCAGTTTCCATTGAATCTTGGATAACACCGATAATAAATCCGATACCGACGATTTGCATCGCGACATCATTAGAGATACCAAACAAACTACATGCTAATGGAATCAATAACAGTGAACCGCCCGCAACACCTGAAGCCCCACAAGCAGCTAAAGCAGACAAAATACATAAAAGGACTTTCAAAACAAATGGTGCTTCAATCCCTAAGGAATGTACAGCCGTCAATGACATCACGGAAATGGTAATCGCAGCACCGCCCATATTGATCGTAGCACCTAATGGGATCGATATGGAATAAGACTCTTTCGTCAATTTCAATTTTTCAGCCAGCATCATGTTTATCGGGATATTTGCGGCAGAACTTCGGGTAAAGAAAGCGGGAAGCGCACTTTCTTTCAAACAAAAGAGAATCAATGGATAGGGGTTTTCTTTAATAAACAAAAACGTGAGGAACGGGTACACAACTAATGCGACAAACAGCATCGTGCCGATCAACACAAGTAAAAGCTGCAGATACTCTGCCAATCCAGCGATTCCAGTCGTGGCAATCGATTGATAAACCAATCCTAAAATCCCTATCGGAGCGAATGCAATAATCACTTGTACAACTTGTGATAATGCTACAGATATTTGATCCACCAATTCTTTTGTCGATTCTGAACGTGCTCGAAAAGCTAGACCTAACAACACAGCCCAGAATAAGACACCAAGATAATTCGCATCAATGAGCGATTGAACAGGATTTTGTGTGACATTTGTCAACATCGTAGATAAAACACTTTCCAAATTTTGCGGTGCTTGTTCAGACACTGTTTCTTGTAAAGTAATAGGAACAGTAAAAATTGAACTTATAATCACTGCTACAAGTGCCGAAAGCAATGTTCCTACTAAATATAAGACTAAAATAGGCTTCACAAATGTCTTATTTCCTATTTTATGTTTGGCAATTGAAGCCATCGTCAAGAAAAAAACTAGAAGAGGCGCAATTGCTTTCAAGCAACTGACAAACAACGTACCCAATATTGAAATAAATGTCCACGTGGGGAAAAAGATACCAAACAATATTCCGACTAAAATACCAACAACAATACGTTGAACTAACGACATATCCAAAAACTTCTCTAACAAATGACCACCCTTTCACAATTTTACCAATCATTGTATCATTTTATCTAAAGAAACTAAAGGTGCAATTTTCTAAAAATTCTAATAATACAATTGGCAATTCATGCTCTTGCAACATTCAATGTTAGTATTGGAGGGTTTATTCAATCTCTAAAGAAGTCGAGAGAAAACTATTTATCGTTATTATTAAAGTTATCCAAGTAAAACGTAACTAAGATGAAGGACGAAACTAGAAATTTCATCCTTCATCTTAATTCTTTGACATAACAATCAATTAATATTTTCCACTGAGTCTCTTCTTTCTCTCACTCTCACTGGTTTACTTGCCCATAAACGATTTGATCAAAGCCATTTTTCAATTCATTATTCGCTGTCTCGTTGAAGTAAAGATAATTATCGGGATTCCCTTGATTTTGTTGTGTCACAAATACTTTTGGCTGATTTTGCTGAAACCCGAATAGATAGACGTGCTTTTTCAGATATGGTTCTGTCTCTGCATCGGAATAGACGGCTGTGATTTGATAATCTGCTTGACCTGTCCCGCTTTCTGACCATTCTGCAGAAACAGGCACTCCACCAATAGCCATCTTCCACTCCCCATTCAAAATAGCTTGAGGGACTTTAAGACCATATAAGTCCACACTCATTTGATTCGTATAACTTTTGTATTGTTGTCCCATTGTTTGGCCCCATGTGGTCATAAATGCCTCTAATTGTGCGGCTTTGTCTGCATTCCACAGTGTTTGTTCGACTTGTTCGCTGCTTTCTGAAGAGGAAGATGAAGCCTCTACAGAAGAACTTGAAGTAGATGTTTGAGTTGTTTCAGTCGTTTTGGAAGACTCTGACGAAGTAGAGGTATCTGCTGTTTCTGTACTTGTTGCAGTTGACTTGCTCTCTGTGCTAGTTGTTGTAGTAGTTGCAATTGTTGTTTTCGCTGTTTCTTTTGTTGATTCTTTTCTTGGTTCATTCCCGTTGGTACAACCAGCTAACAAAAAAGCTAGACCCATTGTTAATAAAATCCTTTTTTTCAATTAAAAAACCCCTTTCGATTACTCCCCCACTTCTTTATTCTATCAAATAAGCAATGTGATTTTATTGATTTTTTGTATTTTCTCATCCATCTTTTAAACCATTTAAAAACTAAGAAGCACCCGCTGATGTCTTATAGACAACATCAGCGGGTGCTTCTTTTTATTTTATTTTTAAGACAAAAACTTCGTGTTTTTTTCCTGCTTTTCTCACGCTTTATATTTGTGTTTGAAGAAACATAGACTTTTAGTCATCATCGTCTTCCTCATCCAAATCTTGTCGGACAGTTTTTCCTTGGAGTCTTTGTACTTGGTAGATGATTTCTTTATTGAAACTTAAAAGTTCAACGAGTAATTGTTGCAAGCCATATTTTTCTTCTTTTTCAGCTAACTTGATTGCCCGTGTGATAAAGACATTTTGGAAATCAAAATCTTTTGCAAAGTTTTCCAACATTGTTGAGGCTGGTAAATATTTGTTTTGACCATGTTCGTAAATTTTTCCATAACGCATGACTTCTTCTAAAGTAGACGGAACGATTTCATTCTCAATCACTAACTCATGAGAGATTTTATTGAACCATCTCGCTTCTTGATCAGCATATTCTGAAAAAAGGGTACTTAATTCTTGCGAAGATGTACCCAAAACATACAATTGTGCTTGGATCAATTTCATTTCTTCTAATTTGAAATTTGCTAATACATGCCCCACCATGGCGCCAGCAGTTGGTTTATGATGGTCGATATCTGCTTGTTTTGTTTCTTGAGCAAATTTTTCTTCCACTATATTCATTGATTTACGCCTCTTTTACTTTTGTTGATTGGACTTCATAACCTAATTTTTCCACAACTGCAGCTAATTGTTCAGGGTGGACTTCCTCTGGATCAAAGTTTGCTTTGATTTTGCTCGCATTAAACAAAACTTTCGTATTGCTTACCCCAGGCTGTTGAGAAACCGCATGTTCGATTTTTTGCATACAGCTTGGACAAGCTAGTGTATCTAATTGCATAATCATTTTTTTCATCGTAGTTCTTCCTTCCTTTTTCTTGATAGTCTTATTCTAGATTACAGCTTCCATAAAAAAATTGATTCTTATCAAGTTTTACGATTTTTCTTCTTTGCTTTCGTGACCAAAATACAATAAACGCATCGCGTTAAAGATAACGATCAAGATACTAGCTTCGTGAACGAACATCCCACTAGCCATGTAAATAAACCCGGCAAATAAGCCGATGAGTAAAAATAAGACGACACCAATGGCAATCACTACATTTTCACGGGTATTCAAAACAGTTTTCTTAGCCAAACGGTAGGCATGAACCAACGATCCAAAACTAGATTGCATCAAGACAACGTCACTCGTTTCGATAGCGACATCCGTTCCTGATCCCATAGCAATCCCGATATCAGCCGCAGCCAAAGAGGGAGAATCATTGATTCCATCTCCAATGAAAGCAACTCGCAATCCTTGTTCTTGGTATTTTTTCACAAATTGAACCTTTTCATCTGGTAATAATTCAGCATGGACTTCATCAATGCCTAACATATCAGCTATATAATCAGCAGTCATCTGATTATCACCTGTCAGCATCACTAAATGTTTTGCTCCTGCTTGTTTCAACATAGCTAATTGTTCAGCGACTTCTGGTCGAATCACATCTGACACACCAATGATTTGAGTGATTTTTTTGTCGATTACTACAATAATGACCGAGCTGCCTCTTTGTTGTAATTGATGTAAATCTTGTACTTGCTTTGGTGTGAGAGAAAGTTTGTGAGCGGCAATCAATTTGGTGTTGCCCGCACAAACTGTATGACCATCAATCTCAGCTGTGATTCCTTGTCCCTTGATCGTCTGATTATCTTTGACTGCTAATTGTTGAAAATCAATGTCTTTCTCCTGAGCATAATGGATCACGGCGTGCCCCAGAGGATGATCGGATAACGTTTCTAATCGAGCCACTAAAGCTAAGCTGTCCCCTTCATCCTCTGTATAGTTCTTGATAGTGGATACAGCAGTAGTTCCTTTGGTCAATGTACCGGTTTTATCAAAGACAAAAGTATCGATTTTGGAAAAAGTATCCATTGCTTCACCGCCTTTTACTAAGATGCCCCGTTTCGCTCCATTACCGATTCCTGCTACATTCGAAACAGGCGCACCAATGACTAAAGCGCCAGGACAACCAAGAACCAAAACAGTGATGGCTAAACGAAAATCACGACTGATCAGACCAACAAGCAACGCAATAAGTAAAACGGTTGGAGTATAATACTGAGAAAAACGATCAATGAATTTTTCCGCATGTGATTTGGTATCTTGTGCTTCTTCGACTAATTCGATAATTTTGGCAAAGGTCGTATCATCTCCGACCTTAGTTGCTTCGATCGTCACGTAGCCATCTACTAAAATCGTTCCAGAAAATACGTCATCTCCACTGATTTTGACGACTTGTCGTGATTCACCCGTCACTGCGGCTTCATCCGCATACCCTTTCCCGTCAATGACTCGACCGTCCACAGGAATAGCTCCACCAGTTTTTACTAAGACGATATCGCCTTCTTCCACGTCATCGATTTCCACTTCTTCGGTCGTTCCATCTTCTTGGACAACGCTAGCAGTCGATGGGGCCATCTCGGTCAAAGCCTTGATTGATTCCCGCGTTTTGGTCAATGTTTTTTGTTCCAGATAGCTACCAAACAAAAACAAGAATGTAACGATAGCTGACTCCTTGTATTCTCCGATCATAAAGGCACCAAGCACAGCAATAGTAACGAGTAAATCAATTGAGATAACTTTGACTTTTACTGCCTGATACGCATGGATCATAATAGGTATGACCGCAATAATAGAAGCTATGGCTAGAGCAGTGTTATAGAACAAGACAAATCCAGTAAATTTTCCGATAAAACCAAAAATAATCAACACAGCTGATAAGGCGGTGATATGATTTCGATGCTCTTGGATCCACTTTTGAAATTTCATCTTTCTCCCTCTTTTCCTTTTCGTTCTTACGAGACTAAGTATAGATACTTATCCATCATAAAAAATTGATCACTATCAAGTTTAGTCAAAAAGGCGGTTTTCTTTTGGTATACTGAATTCCTACAGTCATTAAACGATCATATAGAAAAAGGAAGCGCCGAAACGCTTCCTTAGGTAGTTCTATTTTTTTATTCAAAGATAAGATGCTTTGTCATCTTACGACTGAAGAACAACAATCAAAAAAGGGCAGCAGCCACTCATTCACAAGAAATATCGTTTTTTGATATGGGAATTGAAGCAGTGGACAAATATCTCTACTTATTAGCTGGGAATAAGATCCAAAAAAGCTTAATGGATTTTATCCAAGAATTGGAATGTACTTTCCACAAAAAATTCACTCATTCCATTCTTTTAAAACTTTTGATTCATACAGCGTGTCTAATTGAGCGTACATTGATAAACGGTCATGAACTTAAAATTATATCAGAAGATGACACAAGACCTTCTCATGAAACAATTTTTCATGTAAAAAAGCCTTCAAAAATATTGAAACAGAATTTAGGATCACTGTTTCTTATGATGAATGTTTCTTTATCTATGATATTATCGCATCTAAATAATCTTTTTTTATGTAAACTAGTATTTTTTAACTTATTGTTTAAGAGTGATAATATTCCATCCTAACAATTAAAGGGAGACAATTAAAAGTTTGTCTCCCTTTTTGCTGATTAAATTGTTTTCTATAAACAAATCGAATAACTGTTTCATTGAACTATCTACCTCATAACAAAGATTCATCTATAGAAAAAACCACTTAATAGATCAGCGCGCTAAAAGCTTCATATGGGAGTAAATTGTTAGTAACTTTCTTTTTGTAATTTTGGATCAAGACTTGTTTGACACGATACTTACCGATTGGAAAAGTAGTCTTTTGATCAGAAAAATTAACTACAACTAGTATTTTTTGGTTTTTTAAACTGCGTAGATATGCTAAAACATTCGGTTCCTCTGTCTCAATGACTTGATATTTCCCATAGACAATCACAGGTAATTCTTTGCGCAATTCGATCAGTTTTTGATACGTATAAAACAAGGAATCTTGAGCAGCTAATGCTGCTTCTACATTGATCTCTTCTGTATTCCCCACTGGCAACCAAGGAGTGCCTTCCGTAAAGCCACCATTTTTGTGATTGTTCCATTGCATCGGATGGCGAGCATTATCTCGCCCCTTCGAGTTGATTGATTGGATCAACTCTTCCTTCGAATAGCCTTTTTTTATACGTTCTGCATACATTCTTTGGCTTTCAATATCATCTACCTCATCAATACTCTTTACTGGATAATTGATCATGCCGATCTCTTCTCCTTGATAGATATAAGGAGTACCTTGCATAAAATGGAGGTATATCGCTAGCATTTTTCCACTGATTGTTCGATATTCTTGATCGTCCCCCCAGCGAGAAATGATTCGTGGGAGATCATGATTATTCCAAAATAAAGAATTCCAACCACAACCACCTAATTCAATCTGCCATTTAGAAAAAGTCCGATGTAATTCCTGTGGATCTAAATCCTTTAGATCCCATTTTCGCTTGCCATTCTGTTTGTCTAGATTAATATGCTCGAATTGAAAGACCATTGATAATTCTTTGCGTTCTTCTTTTGAATACAGCTGCGCAATCTTGGGCGTTGCCCCCCAAGTCTCTCCCACTGTCACTACATCATAATGACCAAATGTTTTTTGGTACATTTCTTGCAATAAATCATGTAAAAGAGGACCATTTTTAGTAATAGATTGTTCCGGCTGTTTTCCAATCAGATCAATGACATCTAATCGAAATCCGCCAATCCCTTTCTCAAGCCAAAAATTCATCATGTCATAGATTGCTTGTCTCATCTTTGGATTTTGCCAATTCAAATCCGGCTGCTTTTTCGAATGCAAGTGCAGATAATATTGATTCACTTCGGGCACATAGGTCCATGCTGAACCGCCGAAGTTCGACTCTAATCCATTCGGTTCTTTACGCCAAACATAATAGTCGTGATAGGGACTGGTAACACTTTTTTTTGCCGATTGAAATCATGGATGTCTGTCTGACGTATGATTGATAACAAGATCCATGATGACTCTTATTCCCCTTTGTCGTGCTTCTTTTATCAGTAAATCCATATCTGCCATCGTTCCATATTCTGCGCCTATTTTTCTGTAGTCACTGATATCATAGCCATTATCATCATTAGGTGATTCATAAACCGGGCTTAACCATATCGCATTGATTCCCAGGTTTTCTAGATAATCTAATCTTGAAAGAATACCAGGAATATCTCCAATGCCATCTCCATTTGTATCTTGAAAACTTCGAGGATAGATTTGATAGATTACTGCACTTTTCCACCATTTATTTTTCATCTGTTTCACTCACTATCAGAATATCTTCACCACTTTTGACCGTGTTTTTTTCAAGAATTTTTACATTAGCATATGCAGAGGAATTAGTGACAATTTCCATAATTGTATCGTCGTACCCTTCTTCTTTAAGCAATTTACGATCAAATGTACCGAGAATATCCCCTTTTTTCACTAATTCACCATATTGTCGCTGTGTCGTGAATCCGGCCCCTTTTAGATTCACTGTATCGATACCGATATGGATCAGTACTTCCGCTCCTTTCTCTGTTTTCAAGCCATATGCATGTTTAGATTCGTGGACAACTGTCAATATACCATCTGCTGGAGCATGGACTACCCCGTCATCTGGTTTGACTGCTATACCTCTTCCCATCATTTCAGTGGAAAAAACTGGATCTTTTACCTTCGTTAAAGGGAGAATCTTCCCGCTGACTGATGCAGCTAAAATTTCATCTTGCGGTTTCCTAGTCGTTTTAGGAGCTGAACTGATTGACTCAGCTGCTTCTGTTCCTTTTGATTCACCATCTGCTAGCAGTGCCATATGTTTTTTTCCATAGAAGTAAGTGCTTAAAAAACCGATCACTATACTGATAACAATTCCGATCATGAATGAAGGAATCGAACGAGGTGCAATGGAAATAAAGCCAATGACGCTTGCCGGTCCCATCGCAACTGCTAATACGTGGAACAAGCCGATAAAGAATGAAGCAATTCCTGCAGCAATCATTCCACAAATAAACGGAAATTTCAGTTTCAAATTCACACCGAATATCGCTGGCTCAGTAATCCCCAACATAGCGGAAACACCTGCAGTGGTAGCTAGACTCTTTTGCTTTTTATTTTTTGTCAGCAGCATAATCGCCAAAGCAGCCGCTCCTTGCGCTACATTTGCCATTGAGGCAACTGGAAAGATAAAAGAGCCACCCGTTCTGGCAACATCTGCTAGTAAAGTAGTCTCGATTGCTGGAAAGCTTTGATGTAATCCGGTAATGACTATCGGCGAATAGAAGAAACCAAAGACACCTAAGCCGAAAGCTCCAGTAGTACTGTATAACCAGCTTAATCCATCAGCTAAGCCGTCTCCGACAGTACGCATCACCGGCCCTACTACTGTAAAAGTTAAAAAACCAGTAATAATAATAGCTAGCATTGGAGTAAATGTGTAGTCGAAAGCATTAGCCAACCGTTTATGGAAGAATTTTTCTAAAGTAGCTAAAATCCAAGAAACTGCAAGGACTGGAAGAACAGATCCTTGATAACCGGCTTGTGCCACATTCATTCCAAAAATATTCCAATAAGGCATCGATCCTTCTGCAATAGCATTCGTCACACTGTATCCATTCACTAAATCCGGCATGACCATCGCCATCCCCATTGCTGCTCCAAGATACGGATTGCCTCCAAAACGTCGAGTTGCTGAAAAACCTACCAAAATCGGCAAAAAAGCAAACGGCGCTGAAGCAAGTAAATTAATGATGCCAGCAAAATCTTTCACTGATGGATACAACTCAACCACTGACTGAGGACCAAACAAATCCTGTGCCGTCAAAACATTATTCAGAGCCATCAACAGTCCACCCGCAACCAATGCAGGGACAATCGGAACGAAGATATCTGACAACACCTTGATAAAGGCCATGACAGGATTATTCTTCTTATTCGATGCTACCGCTTTCAAATCGTCGGTTGAAGCTTCCTTTACGCCGGTGATCTTAACGAATTCATCATATACGTTATTCACATCACCTGCTCCGATAATGATCTGAAATTGATCATTTGCTTCAAAAGTTCCTTTCACACTTTCATTATCATCCAGAGCCTTCTGGTCTACTTTGTCTGAATCTTTTAAGACAAGCCGTAAACGTGTTGCACAATGCGCAGCTGCTTGTACATTGTCTTCTCCAAGCGCTTTGCTGATTTCTTCAGCTACTTTTTTGTAATCCATTTCATTTCCTCCTAATCCAAAATTATTGAAGCAGTAACTATAAATTTTTCTTAAGCACAATATGCCATGATTTAAAACAATTGTCAATCGATTATCAAATTTTAAATAAAATAATTTTTTATATATAAAAAAATAGCTTTTATAAGCCATTTAATTTTGATATTCGTTTGACATTTTACCAGAAAAAATATATTATAATTCCAAGAATACGTTTACAAGGAGTTTGTCATGAAACTTAAAGAAAATTGGTCACGAACGGATCGTTATCGTCCATATAAAGAATGGTCTGAAGAACATTTGCATTCCTTAGAGAAGAAAATCAATTCTTCCCATTGGCGCTTAGGCTACCATATACAACCAGTTACTGGTTTATTGAACGATCCGAATGGTTTTTCCTATTTCGACGGGAAATGGCAGCTATTTTATCAAGCATATCCGATGGGGTCTGTTCATGGTCTGAAATCTTGGTACCATCTCTCCTCAGTTAATCTGATAGATTGGAAAAACGATGGCCTCAAACTGATTCCGGATAATTCATTTGACAGTCACGGTGTGTACTCAGGTTCAGCTTTGCCGATTGATAATCAACTGTTCCTTGCATATACCGGAAATGTGCGTGATTCGAATTGGGGACGTCATTCCTTTCAGTTAGGGGCATGGATGGACAAAAATGGTAATATCACTAAGATACCGACTCCTTTGATCAGCTCCCCACCTCCGGGATATACACAAGAAATCCGTGATCCTCAGCTGATTGCTTATGATGACGGTTACTTGCTCATTGTCGGAGCACAAACTGAACAAAAACAAGGAAGAATCCTAACTTATTACAGTAAAGATCTTCAAAATTGGCAGTTTTTAGGAACTTTGGGTTTTACAGAGGAAGAAATGGGTTTTATGATCGAGTGTCCAAATCTATTATTTGTGAACGGCAAATCACTACTGGTCTTCTGCCCACAAGGTTTATCTCACGAGATCCACTCATACAGTAATATTTATCCGAATACTTACGTGATCGGTCAAACATTTGATTTTGAAAAAAATGAGCTTTCCGACCCTACTCACATAAAAAATATAGATGAAGGATTTGACATTTACGCGACGCATTGTTTCAGTGATGAAAATGGACGAACCTTGGCAATCAGTTGGATTGGGTTGCCTGAAATCAGCTATCCAACTGACGAAGAAGGATGGGCACACTGCTTGAGCATCGTAAAAGAACTTACTATTGAAAAAGAGCAGCTCTATCAACGACCGGTGAAAGAAACAGCGCAGTTGCGAAAAGGAAAACCTTATCACTTTAGCGGTTTGGAAACCACTATTGACGCGGAAATAAATCAATATGAACTCCAGTTAGAATTCGATTACTCACAGAAAGGTACTATTTTATTGTTTGCAGATGAACAACAAAAACACGGTTTAACACTATCCTTTGATATGATACATGGTAAAATGAGTATGGATCGCAGCCATGCCGGCAAATCTTTCGCTGAAAATTTTGGAACTGTACGTGAATTCTCAATTGAAAAGAAACCGCTGAAATTACAAATATTTGTTGATCGTTCCGTTGTAGAGGTGTTTGTAAATGATGGACAGCAAACAGCGACTGCCCGTGTCTTTCCGACAGATGATCAAACGGGCTTGTATATAAAAAGTGACAGGGAATTTAAAGGGAAATTATGGCATCTGCGGAATATGAACAAATAAAGGATGAAGAAAATGGCTGTTAAATTGACAGATGTGGCAAAAAAAGCAGGAGTCTCTCCTACTACTGTCTCGAGAGTGATAAATAATTATGGTTCTTTAAGTCAAAAAACAATCGATAAAGTGAATCAAGCAATGAAAGAACTCAATTATCAGCCGAATTCGTTAGCCCGTTCACTTCAAGGAAAAAACACCCAATTGATCGGCTTGATTTTCCCAACAGTCGCCAATCCGTTTTTTGGCGAATTAGTCGAACAGTTGGAAAGTAAATTATTTGATTTAGGCTATCGTTCGATCTTATGTGACAGTGCTAATAATAAAGAAAAAGAACGAAATTATCTCAACATGTTAGCAGCAAATAAAGTGGACGGCATCATCGCCGGCGCTCATAATCTCGGGATACAGGAGTACGAAAATATTGAGTTGCCAATCGTCTCTTTTGACCGCTATCTGGCAGACGGAACACCAATCGTCAGCAGTGATAATTTCCGAGGCGGTTATCTCGCGACAGAAAATCTCTATCTAAAAGGAGCTCGTAAAATCGCTATTTTGACGGGCTCGCAAGAATCCAACTCCCCCACAAATGACCGAATGAACGGCTATTTGAAATTTATGGATGAGCAGCAGCTAGAACCACAGATTTTTCAATTCCATTCAACTGCTCGTTCCACTGCTTTAAAAAATTTAGAAATCAAACGGATTTTGCAAAATGAAGAGATTGACAGTATTTTTTGCACAGATGATCTTACAGCTGTATTGGCATACAATCTGTGTCAAGAGCTCGATATCCGCATCCCTGAGCAATTGAAAATCATTGGATATGACGGAACAAAATTTATCCAGAATTATTTTCCGCATCTGTCTACTATCGCTCAACCAATAACGGATATTGCCGACATCCTTGTAGACTTGCTACTGCAAAGAATCCAAGATGCTGAAAAACCACTGGAATCACATTACGTTTTACCAGTAAAGCTGATTCAAGGTAAAACGACTTAACTGCAAAGGAGCAAATGTTTTATGTTATATGGAGCAATTGAAGCTGGCGGAACAAAATTTGTCTGCGCAGTAGGTACGAAAGATTTAGAAGTAATTGAAAGAATACAAATCCCTACAACCACGCCGATAGAAACGATGAATAACGTTATTGATTTCTTCAAAAAACACCAAGAACAACTGGCAGCGATTGGAATAGGTTCTTTTGGACCGATTGATATTCATCCCAATTCAGCAACATACGGATATATCACCTCTACGCCAAAAAAAGCTTGGCAGAATTTTGATTTTATCGGTTATTTAAATAAAAATTTAAAAGAACTACCGATTGTCTTTACCACCGATGTCAATGCAGCTGCTTACGGAGAATATGTCGCGGGGAATGGAAAAGGGCGTTCCACTATTGTTTACTATACGATTGGAACAGGTATTGGTGGCGGTGCCTTGCAAAATGGCACTTTTGTAGAAGGTTTCAGCCACCCTGAAATGGGACATATGCTTGTGCGCCGACACCCTGTGGATACCTTTAAAGGTGTTTGTCCTTATCATAGCGATTGCCTGGAAGGAATGGCTTCTGGACCTGCAATCGAACAAAGAACAGGCATGAAAGGTCAAGAGTTGTCTGTCGCTGATCCTTCTTGGGAATTAGAAGCTTATTACATCGCTCAATGTGTCTATAACACAACTCTTCTATTTTCACCTGATGTCATCATCTTTGGCGGAGGCGTAATGAAACAAGCACATCTGAGAGAACGAGTCCAAGAAGCTTTGGTTGGTTTGATGAATCACTATGTAGACTACCCAGCATTCGAAAACTATGTATTACCTCCAAAATTAGGAGATGATGCTGGAATCATTGGGTGTTTAGCTTTAGCATTAGAAAAATCAGAAAAAGATATCTTCTAATAAAATAAGCACGTTGTCACAACAATCTCATCAATAAAAAGACGAAGAATCCACTTGACGCGATTTCTTCGTCTTTTTATTTACTATTAACTTATGTTCTACAATCGGCCTTTCAACCCGATATCCTCGCCTATTTTTCTTGCCCTTAACTCTCTGTTTCCTGTACTTAACAGAGTAGAGGTGTCGTGGAATTCTTTTGTTAACTTCAAATTATGATCTTCTACAAGTTCCTACAATCTAATCTTGGTTGTTTTTTTATTCAACTTGCAACGCTAGCAAGTTCCAGTTGATTATCTTTTCCAATTAATTTTTGTGATATTTAAACTTCGCCTTGACAGCTTTTCTAAATATAGAAAAGAACATTTCCTTATGTCTATTATGCAACAGCTCAATTTATTTAATGTATGTTAATGATTTTGTGGAATGTCTCCTTAGACATGCTATTTCTACTATTTAATGATCAATCACTTGACCTACTAGTAAGTAGAGAGCATGCCCGAACTCATTACAAAAATATCATTTATTTATGATACGGCGCCCCCGCATTAATCCGGAAGGCACGGTAGATTTGCTCGACGAGGATCAGACGCATCAATTGATGTGGATACGTCATTTTGCCAAAAGAGATCTGAGCATTGCTTCTTTTCATGACGGCTTCGCTGAGTCCTAAAGAGCCGCCGATAACAAAAACAAGGTGGCTTTTTCCTTGGATACCTAATTGGTCGATTTGTTTAGCAAAAGATTCGCTTGTGGGATTTTTCCCTTCAATTGCTAAGGCATAGACGTATTCTTGTTCTTTGATTTTCGCTAAGATCCGTTCTCCTTCTTTTTCTTTTACTTGTCTCATTTGCGCTTCGCTCAAATTCTCCGGGGCTTTTTCGTCAGGAACTTCGATCAATTCGATTTTTGCATAGGCATTCAGCCGTTTGACATACTCATTGATACCTTGGATCAAGTATTTTTCTTTTAATTTTCCTACTGAAATAATTTTGATATTCATGTTTTCTCTCCTTTGATCTTCACGCTCACTTTGTTTATTATAATCAATTTTTTCGTCTATATGTTTATTTTGGCTATTTTTGTTAAAAAGATTTCCCCAATAGTTATGCACAACATCCACAGGTTTATCCACAGAAAACAGTGTTATTTTACCTTATTTCATCACATTTATTAGGCAAACATACGTTTTATAAGAATTTATCCACTTTATGCACAGGCTGTGGATATGTTTTATCCCTTATTTTTCCAATTCTATCCGCGTAGTTTTACACAGTATCTGTGGAAAAAGAAAATCAAATATTTTCATCTGAAAACAATGATTTTTCCTAAAGTTTTTCATAAAAAGTTCACAGTCTCAAAGTAGACTAAAGTCAACAAATAAGACTATACTAAAAGTAGATAAATGAATGTAATTGGAGGAGGAACACATGGATAGAAAAAATGTGACACCAAAGATGAAAAAAAATAAAAATAATAGCCTCTGGCGTAAGTTGGGTCTGGGGCTTGTTGGAGGGATCGTTGGAGGACTACTGACAGCTGGCATTTTTTATGCAGCGATGGGCACTGGCAACAATAGTTCTACTGCTACAAGCGGCAATCAAAATTCAGCCGGTGAAACAGTTGTCGAAAATGTCAAAGTCAATGTAGATTCTGATATCACCAAAGCGGTAGATAAAGTTCAAGACGCTGTCGTTTCTGTTATCAACTTACAAAGTCAAAATCAATCAAGCGGTTTTGGCGGATTATTCGGGCAGCAAGAAGAAAGTAGCAGCTCAGATGATAGTAATTTGGAAGCTTATAGTGAAGGAAGCGGCGTGATCTACAAAAAAGACGGGAATACTGCTTATGTAGTCACAAACAACCACGTAGTAGATGGACAGCAAGGTTTGGAAGTCATGATGAAAGACGGGACGAAAGTAAAAGCTGAATTAGTTGGAACAGATGCTTATTCAGATTTAGCGGTGTTGAAGATCAATTCAGATAAAGTCGAAACGGTTGCCTCTTTTGGTGACTCAAGCGCTCTGAAGGTTGGTGAACCTGCGATTGCGATTGGTTCCCCATTAGGATCTGAATATGCGAATTCTGTCACTTCAGGAATCATTTCTTCTTTGAATCGACAAGTAACAAGTACGAATGAATCGAACGAAACAGTCAATATCAATGCGATCCAAACAGATGCAGCGATCAACCCGGGAAATTCTGGTGGTCCTTTAGTGAATATCGAAGGACAAGTTATCGGTATCAACTCAAGTAAGATCGCAAGTACTTCTGAATCGACTTCTAATGTAAGCGTAGAAGGAATGGGATTTGCTATTCCAAGTAACGATGTAGTGAATATCATCAATCAACTGGAAAAAGACGGAAAAGTGACACGTCCAGCTCTAGGTATCACAATGGTCGACTTATCTGCCGTTTCTACTCAGCAACAAGAACAAATCTTGAAGATTCCTTCATCTGTAACTAACGGTGTCATCGTGACAAATGTCCAAACAGCTACACCGGCTGAAAAAGCTGGATTGAAACAATATGATGTCATTACTAAGATCGATGACAAAGAAGTTTCTTCTGGCGTAGAACTTCAATCTGCTTTGTATAAGAAAAAAGTGGGAGATTCTGTCAAAATCACTTACTATGAAGGCTCGAAAGAAAAAACAACTACTGTTGAATTGACGATCGATCAATCGGCATTAAAACAAAATCAAAATAGTGAAAATTAATAAAAAAAGAGGTTGTGACAAAGACTTGTCACAACCTCTTTTTTAAATGGTGTTCTTCTGCCAACTTCTTGCGACTCAGAGTGAAACGGCAGGCTCACAACCTCTTTATTTTGGAAATGCTTCTCCGACTACGGCATCCTCAGGCAATACTAAGATTCCTTTTTTTGCTGGAGCATTTGGCAAATGCAATTCACGAGCGGAACAGATCATTCCATAGCTGTCTACCCCTCGCAAAGTTCCTGGCCAGATCATCATTCCATCCGGCATCATGGCTCCTGGTTTTGCAACGACAACTTTTTGTCCAGCTTCGATATTTGGTGCACCGCAAACGATTTGTAATACTGTCCCATTGTCTACTTCTGTCTCAGTAATCGATAAATGATCAGAGTCAGGATGCGGGACGCATGTTTTTACATATCCGACAACGATCTTCGGTTCACGATCAGCTTCAAGCTGTTCTTCGAATCCTGCTTCTTTGATCAATCGATTCAATTTCGCTAATTCTTCATCTGTTAAGCTTACTTGGCCGTTCCCTTCGATTGTTAGATGATCGGAGATATGGAAAAAGTTCCAAGCAACAACTTGACCTTGTTCATCTTTGATCCGAGCAACATTCCATTTACGTTCAACAGTGTTTTCTGTTCCTTTATCGTCGGCTATGATAACCATCAAAGTGTCTCCGACGTGTGCTTTGTTATAAGCAAAAATCATGTTCTTTCCTCCATTATCCTTTGCTGAGATTTATCTTAACAAAAAATTGCATTCACTGCATGAGATTTTTTTCATGCTTTATTTCCGAAGAAGCTTCTTCTGGAACACCATTTATTCGTAACAAGGGACTGTGACAAGACTTTTGTCACAGTCCCTTTACTGTTTTAGTGAATTGATTAAAAAGATTATACAAGTTCCACTTGCTTAATTACTTGGCTGTTCTTCTTCGTCAGAAACGATCAAGACATCACAAGGTGAATGACGTATAACGTAGCTGGCTACACTTCCTGTCATAAAGCGTTCGACTGCATTTAGTCCAGACTGCCCAACCATGATTAGATCGATTGCATATTTTTTTGGCAATTTGACTGCCATGGATTCACGAACAGAGCCGTAGGCAATAATTCCTTCTATATTTGTGTAATCAACAGATTTCCCATATTCTTTACATTCTTCGATCATTTGCTTGGCTGTTTCAGTTTGCTGATCGACTAGATTTTGATCAATAGGAGCATAGCCCATAAAGTTATAAAATTGCTGATCGATTACGTTTGCTACATATACTTTCCCATTATTACGGCGAGCCACTTCTACCGCTTTTTTGAAAGCAGCAAGTGCTTGTTCACTACCGTCGATACCTACTAAAATGTTCTTATATTCTTGATTCATCTTGACCCCTCCTAACAGATGTCAGCCTTTTATTACACTTTCTAGGAACGATTCGATTTCCTGTTTTGTTTTACGATCTTTATTCACTAGACGACCTAATTCTTTTCCGTCTTGGATCACGACAAAACTTGGGATACCAAAAATGTTCCATTCAGCGGCTACATCTATGTACTTGTCACGGTCTACTTCAATAAATTGCCAATCAGAAAAGTCATTTTCGATTTCAGGCATTTGCGGTTTGATAAAACGGCAGTCTCCGCACCAGCCGGCAGTAAAGAAAAATACACTCTTTCCAGTTTCTACGTAGCCTGCTAATTCTTCTAAACTATTTGGGATAATCATTCTTTTTCCTCTACTTTCTCTTTATGTATTTTTCAATTAAATTATACACCTTTCTTACGAACTAACAAACATTGATCCTCTTTTTATAAAAAAAATCTGACAAAAGGTTGCTTTTGCCAGATTTTATAGTTTTACTATCGCGTTATTTTCCGTATACGATCGTGTTCACTGTTGATTTATCCAAACCTTTCAGTGTTTGAATCAACATTTCTCGTGCAGCTTCAAAATCGCGAATACTGAACATCGTTTGATGCGTATGGATATAACGTCCCACTACGCCAATCACTGTACTTGGGATTCCTTCATTTTGTGTATGAGCAGCACCTGCATCTGTACCGCCTTTTGAAACAAAGTATTGATAAGGGATATTGTTTGTTTCAGCAATATCCAGCAAGTACTCACGCAAACGAGGAAGCATGATCAAACCTGGATCTTGGATACGCATCAATGTACCTTCTCCTAAATGTCCGAATGTGCCATTTTTCGTCACTGTGTCATCTGCTGCAGAGCAGTCTACTGCAAAGAACAGATCTGGCTTGAATTTATTGACAGAAGCTTTAGAACCACGTAAGCCTACTTCTTCTTGGACATTCGCGCCTGCAATCAATGTATGACCTAATGTTTCATTTTGTAACGCTTCTAAAGCTTCTAATACCATTGTACAGCCATAGCGGTTGTCCCACGATTTGCTGATGATATTCTTTCCGTTGGCTGTTTTGATCGTTTCAGCATAAGGCACAATTGTGTCTCCTGGAAGGACACCGTAACTCATTGCCTCTTCTCTTGATTCAAACCCAGCATCGAACAAAATATCTGTTACTTCTACTGATTTTTGTCCGCTTGTTCCTCGCAATAAATGTGGGGGAACGGAAGAAGAAATACATGGATAATTCTTACCAGTAGAGGTTTTAAGTGTAAAACGTTGAGCAGAAACAACGTAAGGGTTCCAGCCGCCTAGAGGTACGACTTTGAAAAGCCCGTTTTCTTGGATTTGTGTCAGCATGAATCCGACTTCATCCATATGTGCTGCGACCATTACACGAGGTGCATCCGCTTCTTCATGGTGGCGCAGCCCAAAAATGCCGCCCAAACCATCTAACTGTAACTCATCTACCAGCGGTTCCATATGACTTTCCATATAGGCGCGAACGTCTTGTTCAAAACCGCTTGTTCCTTGTAATTCTGTTAACTCTTTGATTCGTTGAAATGTTTTTTCTTCCATATGCTATTCGTCTAAATTTCAGACTAAACTCCTCTCAGACTTATATTGATCTGCGGATAAAATATGATTTTTTCTGCAGACCGATTGTATTTATTATAGCTTATTTTTTCTGGTAGCGGTTATTTATTTCAAAGAAAATATGAGAGTGTGGTAAAATAAGCACAAGGAGTAGCAAGTGAGAAGAAGGAGGTATATCCACATGTATGAAGAAAGCGAATTAAGCTATTTTAAAGGCGGGTTAGCCGTTGGGATCGGTCTAGGATTATTGAGCGGGGTAGCTTCAACGATTTGGTATCATCGCAAAAAAGTGTTATCAGCAGACCAAGTGCTTGAAAATATCAAAACATCTTTTTTAAAAGAAGGCGCAATCGAAGGTTCTTGGATCTCTTTTGAAAAAGAACCTATTAGAAAATTCGCCGTTCGGTCGAGTGCTTATCGAGGTGGGCTTTCTCGGATAGAAGATGGCGAAACTGTTTATTATGAATTTTTAGCAGATGCTCATACAGGAACCGTATTAGACATTTCAAGAAAAAAGGGCGCAATAGATTAATACGTCAAAAAAATGAAATAACGAATACGCACCCACTATCTAAAAGAAAGGTATCCTATCCTTCTTTTATAGTGGGTGGTTTTTTAGACAGGTCTTTTTAAACACATATTCCAGTATTTTCTTTTTAAATAAATGATATTTAGCGGGAAAAACTAGCATTTACTTTGATTATGAGGTATTTTTAATTCAGCTTTTGTTTTCTATAGTTAAGGAGAGTGAAAAATGGAACAACAAGAAAAAATTGCTGTTCTGATTCCTTGTTACAATGAGGAAGCAACAATTTCAACAGTCATTGCAGACTTTAAACGAGAATTACCAGAAGCAGATATTTATGTCTATGATAATAATTCGACCGATCGAACATACGAATTGGCCGTTCAAGGTGGAGCAATCGTAAAGAAAGAACCACGTCAAGGAAAAGGGAATGTGATCCGTCAAATGTTCTTTGATATTGATGCTGATTATTATTTGATGGTAGATGGCGATGACACTTATCCCGCCGAAGCTGTACATGGTTTGCTTGAGAAATTACGTTCTGGCGAAGCAGATATGGTCATTGGCGATCGTCTATCAAATGGAACCTACTTTGATGAGAATAAGCGTCCTTTCCATGATTTTGGAAATAACCTTGTTAGAAATACAATTACTAGAATGTATAAAACAAAAATTCTTGATGTCATGACCGGCTATCGAGGATTCAATCGAATTTTTGTCAAAAGCTTTCCTATTATGAGTTCTGGTTTTCAAATCGAAACAGAATTGACGATCCATGCTCTAGATAAAAAATTCAAGTTCGTTGAGATCCCAATCGAATATCGGGACCGACCAGAAGGCAGCGAATCAAAATTGAATACATTCTCTGACGGATTCAAAGTGATCATGATGATCATCAAAATGTGCAAAGATTATAAACCTTTGCTTTTCTTTGGGATCTGGACCATCTTCTTCTTTTTATTTGGATTGGTCACGGGGATTCCTGTGATTCGTGAATATATGTTGACAAGCTTCATTACACGCATCCCTTCTGCGATTTTAAGTACTGGATTGATGACTTTAGCCCTTCTTTCATTAGTAACAGGACTGATTTTGGATACGGTCGTCACGAACGCAAAGAAAGAGTACGAGCTGAATCTATATCATGTGTATCATGAATACCATAGTAGAAAGTAAAAAAAGGATCAAGGCTGCAAAGATAATTTGCAATTCTTGATCCTTTTTTAATTAATTATTTCGCCAAACGGTAGATAGCATCTGCATAGATTGCTGTTGCTCTGAACAAGTCATCAAGACTCATAAATTCGTTTGCTTGGTGCATTGTATCAGTATATCCTGGGAACATCGCTCCATAAGCAACGCCACGTTTCAACAAACGTCCGTAAGTTCCGCCACCGATGATTTGTTCGTAGCCTTTTTCTCCAGTGTGGTCTTCATAGACTTGCAATAATGTAGCCACCAATGGATCATCCATTGGTACGTAATGTGGTTCCATTACGCGAGCACCTCGAGTAACTGTTGCGCCTTCTTGGCCCACTGTTTGTTCGATGTCACTTTGCAATCCGTCTACTGTTACACCTTTTGGAAAACGGAAATTCATATTGATGAAGTTCGCTTCCTCTGTACCATTCTCTTCAAAAGCAAACAGTCCAGCATTCATTGTCAATTTGCCCATTTTTTCATCTTCATAAGCGACTCCTAGTTTTTCTCCATAGAAATCTTCATGGACATAAGCAGCTGCTACATGGATAAATTGTTTAGCAGATCCTAAGAATTCATAGTTATCTAAGAACAATGCCAAGAAAGAACCTGCATTGATACCAGATTGTGGGCTTGCACCATGTGCACCTTTACCAACTAATTCGATTTTTACATACGTATTGTCTGCTTCAATCGTTCCGCTTACTGGATTTGCTTCGATGAATTGGTAAAATGCTTCTTCCATCGCGATAGCTGCATCTGCACTTGGTACTTGAAGTGCTGCAGTTGCTGTTCCTGGCACCATGTTTTCGCGAAGTCCGGAAACAAAAGATTTCAATACATAATCTCCTGCATTGTCGCCTTTGAATCGTAAAGCTAAAGAAACATTTCCTTTTTCACCATTGATGATCGGAAATTCAGCATCTGGCGAGAAACCAAAATCTGGTTCTTCTTCATGTTCGAAATAATAAGCCATATCGCCCCAGCCGCTTTCTTCATCACTACCGACTACGAAACGCACTTTTTTCGATAGTTTCAAGTCAAGTTCTTTAATGATTTTCATCGCATAGTAAGCTGCCATACTTGGGCCTTTGTCATCACTTGATCCGCGTGCAAAGATCTTTCCATCCTTGATTACTGGTTCATAAGGATCTGTGTCCCAGCCATCTCCTGCAGGAACGACATCCATGTGTCCAAATATCCCTAGTGTTTCGTCTCCTTCGCCAAAATCAATATGCCCTGCATAGTTATCGACATTTTTTACTTTAAATCCATCACGTTCACCATAAGCTAACATATGTTTCAATGCGTCGCGAGGTCCAGGTCCAAATGGTGCATCTGGTGTTACTTTTGAGTCGTCTCGCTCGCTGTTGACACGTAAAAGATTTTTCAAGTCTTCAAGCAAGTCTTCTTTACGTGCTTCTACTTCTTTTTGCCAATCAATTGTCATAAAGTTAATCCTCCACTTATTTAAGTCTTCGTGTTCATGATACCACAAATTACAGAAAAAAATAGTTCAAAAAATCTGACAATTCCTTTTCTTATCTGTTTTTCTCTAAAAAAAATATACGTTATAATGAGTAAAAGGAGGTTTTTTGATGCTGATAGACAAACAACTAGTGAAAAGAGTCATCACACCTCGTCCAAAAATTTCACATAAAGGAACATTTGGACGTGTCGTTTTGATTGGCGGCAATGAACAATACGGCGGAGCAATCATCATGAGTGCTTTAGCTGCCGTACACAGTGGAGCAGGTCTCACGACAGTAGTAACGGATGAAAAAAATCGGAGTGCCCTTCACAGTCATCTGCCAGAAGCAATGATCGTAGATTGGACGGATACTGACCAGTTTCTTTCCGTGATAAAGCAAGCAAATGTACTCTTGATTGGTCCCGGATTGGGTACTTCTTCCAAGAGTTTGGAACGTTTCAAACAAGTACTAGAAAACCAATCAAAAGAACAATGGCTGGTGATTGATGGCTCTGCTTTAAGTTTACTGGCTGCTAACCATCTTTCGCTACCCTATCCCGAACAAACAGTACTTACACCTCATCAAATGGAGTGGCAATGGTTGAGTGCTCTACCGATACAAGAACAGCGAGATGAAGAAAACAAAAAGAAGCAACAGGAAATCGGTGCTGCGGTCGTTTTGAAAAGTCATGAGACAAAAATTTATGGTCACCAACACTTCTACACCAATCCTTTAGGTTCAGCTGCTATGGCAACAGGCGGCATGGGGGACACTTTAGCAGGAATGATCACAGGATTCTTCGCCCAATTCCCACAAAATGACCAAACGATTGCGGCAGCTGTTTATCTTCATAGTTTCATCGGAGACCAGCTAGCAAAAGAACAATATGTCGTTTTGCCGACACAGATCAGCGAAGCACTTCCGAAGTGGATGAATTATTTTTGTAAAAAATCAATGGAAAACGAGGCATGAATCATGGAGAATTTTACAGGTTATGTACGAGAACCTTTTTATTATGAAACAGATCAAATGGGGATTATTCATCACAGCAATTATATCCGCTGGTTTGAAGAGGCTCGGGTAGCCTTATTGGTACATCTAGGGTTTCCCTATAAAAAAATCGAAGAATCTGGGATCATTATCCCCGTTCTGGAAGTAAATTGCAGCTATAAAGAAATGATCCATTACGGAGAAAAAGTGAGCATCCATCCAACTATCCAAAAATATACGGGAACACGTTTAGATTTTAGCTACGAAATTGTGGGAACTGAAGACAAAAAATTAAAAACTATTGGTAGCAGTAAACACTGTTTCTTACTTTCTGATTCGCAACGATTAGTGAAGCTGAGCAAAGTCAATCCGGAGCTAGATCAGTTATTCCAAGCGTACGCTTCTCTGGATAATGCTATTTCTTAATAAAAAACCGTCTAAGCATTTTTCTTGTATTGTGTCGAGTAGTTCGTATAATGAAAAGAAAAAAGCAGGTGATCCCCATGTATGTCGTTAAAGTAATGCACGGTTACATCGATAAAACTGGCTGCCGCACTCGGGAAAAAAACTTAGACAATCTGCTCATTTTCAAAGACAAAAAAGAATCCGAAGCTTTTGCTAAAAGAATCGGCGGTCGTGTCAAACCGATCCAAGAGGTACGACCAGATTGATCATCTATACTGACAAGGAGCTTGTGACAGAAATGATCAACTTTAAGAAACTGGAACACCGTATATAAGAGGATGTGAAAATGGTTTCTTACATTTTTTGCATAATTTTGACTTCATACCGAGAAACTGGTTTTTGACGTTTATTTGAAAAAAGGAAGATGATATGTTTTTTGTCATCTCCCCTTTTTTCAAATCAATTACACATTATACACCGACATTATCTTAACTACATGTACATTCGTACGTTGAAAAACAGTTGTGGCTAACTCATTTTTATCGTGCTAAGGGAAAAAATTCACTTGATGATGAATTGTAGCTGACTTTCAGCGTTCACATTTGATAAATCAATCGTAATTTCTCCAGTCACATCTTCACTGTTAGTTTTAGAAGATTCTTTTTTGTATAATCTAGTAACCAGTACTTCTTTCCCATTTTCTGAAATCTCTTTACTTACAAAATACCCAAAAAAAGTATATCCTTTATCGAGCTTATAACTGACTTTTAACACAGTGCTGTCCGCCACAACACCCAAAATTTCACTTTTTTCTAAATACGAATTATTTTCCAAAGGGGATGTCTCGCTACCAGAAAAAATAATTTTTAGGGTATCACCTTCCAATTGTTTGTCCTGCTCTTCCCCGTAAACAGAATGAACACTTACTATCCCCACTAATAAAAAAATTACAAGTAATAAAGATTTTCTTACACGTTTAGAATTTTTCATTCTACATACCCACTGAATACATAATCACGAGAAGACGCTTGCATATTCATTCGACCTTGTGTAGCGACATTCCACACAGAAGTAGGATAATTCCAACCTTTACTTAACTTCGGGTAAACCCCTATTAAGTCATTAGCGACGTGGTTTACATTAGATTCATCAACTGTAATAGCATTGCCTATATCAGTATCATAGTCAGAAATAGAGTCAGCCTGAGCTACAACGCTTGTACCTATAGTTAACATACCTAAAGTTAAAGCGAAACACAATTTTTTCAACATATACCCTCCTAAAATATTATTTTTATCAACCTAATGACAGCACATAAAAAATGTGGTTAAAACCAGAATATGTTTACTGTAAAAAATGATAACAGTCTCGCAGTAAGATCATAATATAAAATAATCGACCTAACAAAACATCTTTCTAATTACGCTTACGAAAGAAAGCGTTATCTTGGGATTGATTGTATCTTTACTTCGTTTAAATGTATAGCATTATTTTTTATAATTTTTATGACTTGTTATAGTCACCACATTGTCGGTAGCTACTTTCTACGTTTTGTAAACGATTTATGTTATAATAGATTATACTTACACAGAAAGGAAGTTTTAATGGGTATCAATAATTTACAGCAGCAAGCTTATGAATCTATCCGTAAACAGATCATTTATTCCGAGTTAGCACCTGGAAGTAAAATCTCCGATAAAGTGTTAGAAGAACAACTAGCTATCGGGCGCACACCTATTCGGGAAGCACTGATCCAGCTTCGTAATCAGGAGCTTGTAAAAACCATTCCACAGTCCGGCACCTATGTTTCAAAAATCGATATCCGATCTGCTTCATTAGCCCGTTATACGCGGGAAAAGCTGGAAAAACCGATCCTGCAAGAATGTAGTGCGAAAATGACAGCGCAAGATCAAGCTAAACTAGAAAAAATATTAGAACAAACCGATCAGGCAGTGATCGCTCAAAATAAAAAAGCTTTTTTTGATTTGGATACTGATTTCCACCGAACTTGTTATGAAATTGCAGGAAAACGAGAGATTTGGGACTGGCTGGAAAGTTATAGTACGCACTTGAACCGTTTCAGATGGTTGCGTTTGACGATTTCAGAATTAGATTGGGGTCGAGTATTGGATGAACATCAGACAATGCTTCAATCAATGATTGATCATAACTTTGATGAAGTCGGGTTTCTTTGTACGATGCATTTACATATGATTATCGAAGAGCAAGAATACGTGATTCATAATTACCCCGATTATTTTGAAGATATTCAGGAAAGACCCATCAAATAAAGGGACTGTGACAAAAATCGTGTCACAGTCCCTTTCAGTGTTCTCCTGCCAACTCCTCGATATTAGCTCAAAAAACGGCAAAATAGGAGGAGCTATTTTTGTTTGGCTGTTCTTATTACTTGATGCAGGGCAGCTTTTTCACAACCTCTTATACACGGTGTTCCAGAAGTAGCTTCTTTGAAATAAGCCGAAATGTCACAAAAATTTGAGAAGCCATTTTCGTAAATTCCTTCTTATTTCTTGAAGCTGACCACTTCTGCCACAACCTCTTTATTTGTGAGCAAAATCATACTCCGCACATCTTTTTTCTATTTCTTTTATTTCTTCTAAAATCCCTTGGCTACGCGTTTCATTATATGGCCAAAGCAAGACTGCCTCTAATACATAAGGCGAAAAACGGCTTTGATTCATCTCTTTTGAAAAACTCATCGCTGCTATCTCGCTCAATGCACGAATGGTTGATTGGTGTGTATAAAAAGGCAGCCGCCATAGCACAATTTTTTCGTTTTGCGTATAAATTCCCTTAACAGAAGCTTCAATGTGGTGAAATAGTTCATGTCCAATAATCAAAGCTTGCGCTGTTTCTTTAGAGATTGAAGTAAGTCCTGAACATTTTAATTTTTCTAACGGCTCCGTCATCAATCGGATCCCTTCATCTTCTGCATAAGTTGCAAAAGTGATTCGTTCGTTTATTTGCTCTGATTCACAGGGAACGATTGGAATAGCCATTTGTTCACAAATTTCTCCTACATCGGCAAAAGGGTACTTTTTTTTGATGCTACATGCCGTTTCGATACCACAATCGATTGATTGTTGTATGAGGATTTTCTGCTTGGACAAAGGGATCTTTTTCCAAAACAAATCTCGCTGAAACTGATAGAATCCCCAAATTTCTTCGGGGATCTGTTGTAATTTGTTTAGTAACTCTTCTAACTTATGTTTGTTTGATGTTTCCGGCAACGACGATCACTTCTTCCTCTGGTTCCATAGTAGATACTTCCAGATCCATCAAAAGCTGTAGTTGTTCCAGATCCGTCGCTGTAAAATCAGAGACTCTTGCTCCTAAACAGAGATAAAATTCTGGTCGGGCGATCAACTCCGTTTGATAAACTGCCATATCTTCCCAAAGTTGTTCGACTGCTGCCATATAATTGGCTGCAGTTGTTTTCATACATGAAGCATGTCCACGTTGGACCTTGATAAATCCTTTTTGATCGATGATCCGAAGACTTCCAGCATTTTTTGAACGATTCTGTTCGCCGCATACATAAAAGAAAGGTGTATTTTCCAATAAGCAAACTTCATTTTTATTTAATCGCATATCCTCTGCAGCAAGCTCTAGTGCTTCTTCTGTTGTGATTTCCTTGGTTAGATCGGTTGCTTTCACTTCCGTAGAACCAGTAGCGATAGCCGTTACTTTTGAAGTCTGTGGATCGATTTCTACGTGGACTTCGATCGATTCTGGTGTAGCACCTGATTCAATCGCCTTATTCATCGCTTCATTTTTCAATGATCGGATATCTTCTTTACTTGGTGAAGGAATGATACGTTCTACAACATCTCGGACCATTGCAAGTGCTACACCAATAGAAGAGATCACTTCAGCATTTTCAGGGATAGAATATTTCACACCCATTTTATTGCTGAAGTAAGTAATCAAAGAGGCAGCGCCGCCCCCTACACCTACAAGAGAAATCTGATCTTTCTCCAAGTGATACTTGTCTGCCAATTCTAAAATCACTGGTTCAATCTTAGCATAGGATTTTTCCATAATCTGCTCTGCGATGTCTTCAACCGTCGTATGACAATAGTCTGCTAATGCCTGTATGGCTTTTCGTGCAGATGGGACATTTCCATAAGAAAAATGTTCTTCTTGCACTAATCCAAGGACATTGGCTGCACATGTATTTGTAATAGTCACTTCTTCTCCGTCTTCCATCACTACCTTGACGTAATCAGCAGGGTCTCCTTCTTTAGGAGAGAAAAATTCAACCTTAGGACCTTTGATTTTTTCTGTCTCCGTAAATACTGCATAATCTAGACCGGCAATATGTGCAGAACGTGGACCGACATCGATGATTCCTGACTGATTAGCCCGTACCATCGAACCGCCTGCCACACCTAGAACCCGAACATCTAATGAAGAGATATATGTTGGGTGGCCACCTACAATTGAATAATCGATTGCTGGACGTCCATTTTTAATGACCCCGATATTGGTTGTTGTTCCGCCTACTTCAAAATAAACCCCATTAGACGCTCTCAAGTACATCAAAGAGCCCATGACTGATGCTGCTGGACCGGAAAGCATGGTTAAAACAGGTCGTTTTTTCATTTCATTGATTTCCATTACTCCGCCGTCTCCGCGCATGATCATCAAAGAGACATTGACCCCTGCTTCTCGTACAGAGTCTTCTGTCGATGTTGCCGTATCTAGCATTTTTGGTAAAATAGACGCATTGATCGCTGCTGTCCGAGTTCTCCTTGTCAATCCATATAATTTTGTGATGTCAGAAGCCATCGTTGTAGGGATCGATTTTACCGATGCTGCTTCATAAACGACCCGTTCTGGTTCCCCATTATCTACTCCAAATGCCATAGAAGAAACCAAGACTTCCGCTCTTTCCCTTTCTAGAGAAGAAATCGTTTCTGAAACACGGTCTACATTTAAGTGTTTGACAGGTAAGAATGCATTGACAATTTCTATTTTTTTCTTATTCCCTAAATCGATATCGTTCAATCTAGTTTGTCGTTTTGCTAAAAAACCTTCTAATCCACCTTTTGCCATACCGATTACACCGACTTTTGCTACGTCCCCTTCAATCAGCGCATTCGTCGCTTGCGTAGTAGAATGTGCAACAAAAACAACGTCTTCTGGACTAATATTATTTTCCCGCAAACAATTTTGAAAAGATTGAACGACTCCTGCAGCCACCCCACGAACATCGTCGTGGGTCGTTTTCACTGAAGACTTTCCGATGATTTCATGTGTCGCATTATCGATTGCCACTGCTTTCGTATGCGTACCACCGACATCAATTCCCATTCGCACAAAACGTTTCATTTTCTTTTCCTCCATTCATCTAATCATTTCTATCGACGTTTTGTTTACTAGGCGTTCCCGTACAAGAAGAATGTAATCAAACATAAGATCGCACCGATGATCCAACCAGTTGGGATGGATTTCTTCATGTATTCTCGAGACGTTACTTTTGTATACCCTAATCCCCAAGCGACCCAAGATTGTGTAATATCTAAATGCTGAGGGGCAATCGTTGTGATTGCAAACAATGGGAACAAAAAGGCTGGCGACATTGTTGGGTTCACAGCTAATACAACAGCTAAAATAGCTGATCCTGAACCGACTAGATTCATTGGACCGCGGAAAAATCCTAATGGTGTCAATATAGCAAATACGATTGCTAAGACTAATGGTGATTGCGGTATCAAATCTCCGAAAATAGCTGAAAAATAAGGAGAAGCGTACGCAGCTGAGTTATTGAACATCGCTAAGGTCATCAAGAAACCGACCATTGGTGCGACATCAACTGCGCCATCTGTAAATAATTTCGCAAATTGACGACAGATTTCTTTATAACCTCCACGCAATTTTCCAGTAAACAGCAATGCCCAAATACCTGCTAGAATAAAACCTAAGATGATTGGAATATCTAACAAAACGACCCCTAAAACTGGTAATAATACGGCTAACCATGAGATCATTGGTGCGTCGCCGCCTTCAGCCGGTACGTTTGCTGCCATTGCATAGCGTTTCTTTTTATTCATTGATATATTAGCCACCGTTAGTACAACAACTAAACTTACAACCATCCCAATCATACCGATTTGGAAATAGTCATTATAAGTGTAGCTTTCAGCTGCTGGGTTGAAACCAGCGTAAATCGTTTGATACTGTTTGAAGTTGACGATATTAGCAAAGATCCCAGCCATGATCGAGCCCATAAATGAGAACAGCGCAACTGGTACTGAGATTCCTAAAGACATCAAGATCGGTAAAACAATGACTGCGATAGAAATCACTGGTCCAATTCCTGTCATCGACATGAATATAACAGCGGTTACAACACACAGCAAACTCATCGTGATTCTTGGTTTGTCCCCTCCAAGTTCGACTACTTTACGAATCAGTGTGGCTGCTATCCCGCTATCTACTAGAACACGCCCGAAAAAGGCACCAAAGAAGACATTTACCAAAATCGATTTGGCGTACTCAGCAGGTCCAGTCGTATAGATATGCGTCAATACATCAATTACTCCTTGTCCTTCCATCGCCGGGTTCGGCGAAAACGTGTTTCCGACTAGCGCTAATCCCATCCATACAGTCGCCATGATGGCAAAACCGACCATCAAGTTGTAGCCCTTTACACAGTACCAGACCATGAAAAAGAATGAGATAACTAACAAAATACCAATAATAATATCACTCATGTTATTCCTCCGTCCATTTTATTTTTCTGATAAACAAACTAATATATCAGTCAAGTTCATTCTAACTTATGCAGTTAGCGCTTTCATTAGAGGATGACCATAAATATTCGGATTTCAATTAAAAAACCTTAATTATGCTATTTTAGCCTTATACGTTGTTATCCCGTTTTATATGGTGAAGAATTGGAAACAAAAAAAGGGGGGCTGTGACAACAGTTGTGTCACAGTCCCCCTTTTCCGAATAAACGGTGTTCAAAAGGAAATAAACTTATGAAAAGATGTCTCAGTAACCTTATCTTAATAAAGTCGCTTCTTCATTAACTATGCCAATGTTTACAGAATCCAAGATCTTTCCATCCTTAGATAGAACAACTATATTGATTCCAGGTTTATTCCGTGAAATTGCTATCCCGTCAATGTTAATATATCCAAACTGCTGATCTTCGTAAGGCGTATAGCTAGTTCGAACAGTAATTTCTTTTCTAGCCACATCTTTACTGAAAATATTGTAATTTTGTTTTTGTGATAAAATTGCTTCTTTTTTATCTAGAATCATTCCTGAAAAGTTCCAGTGTTGTTTAAAAATCTCTGGATCTAAGCTAGGGAAAAATTTTATCATGTCATTTATCAACGTTTCATTTATCTGTGTGACATCACCAAATCCAGCAACAATGAGTGGATTTTCAGAGTCCGCTAGTTTTTTTAGATAATCCTGAGCATTCCATATATTCATCAGTTTAGAATCGCCGTTTTTATAGATATTTTTCCAGTCCTCTTCAGATATAGAACGGACACTTTGTAAATCAAAATACTTTGCGTTAGCTCTGTTTACTTGCGCATCAACATCCCCTTTTATATGCGAAAGTGCGTTGGAATAGGCAGGATAACTCGTATTATTATACGAATGAAATTCACTTACAACAGGATTCAAATTACCTTGTTGCTTTTGAGCTTTCAAGTAATCGTATTGTTCTTCAATATTACGATATGAACGTGCAATATCAATGGATCCTAAGGCAAACGAAAATAGAAATTGGACTAGCAAAATAGAGCTGATCACACTGTAAACAATCTTTGGCGCATTTTTTTCAATTTTATCGGGCCATTCTATCATCATTGCAATAAGAATATATAATACTCCGCCAAAAAAAGAACGCCCCCATCCAAGACCTGCAGGTGATATTGCTAATACATAAATAGTTGCCAATCCCGCTATTATATAAATATAAGATAGACGTAACCACTCTTTTCTGTGATCAAAAATTATTCCCAATGACAGTAATATTGCACATAAAATAAATAACTGTAATCCATTTTCTTGTAGAGTTTGGGTAATATCTACAATTCCTGAAAACAATTTATGAGGTAAAGACCATGTACTACGTTCAAAGTAAGTTGCTCTAATCGCATTTCCTGGAGCTGATGTCATCATAAACAACCCAAAAATAGTACCAACCAAGCCTGAGAACATCCATAATTGTAATGGCTTTTTCTTACGGTAAGTTATATAGATATAACCTAAAATAATTAAAACAGCACCTCCAGATGTGTTCTCATTACACCAACCTGCGGCGACACCTAAAATTGCCATAATTATAAGGTTTCCTACTGATTTAAAAGGAAGTAATCTATCGGCATAACAATAACGATGGTAAATAAACAGAACGCTAGTTATAATTATTCCACCCCATAAATAATTTGCAGCGCCTGTTTCCCACAAAATCGTCTGTCCAAATGTGGGAATGAATAGCCATATAACGACATTTATCATCAAATATTTAAAAGCATGAAACTCTGTTTTATCTTTTGTCGTTATCTTGTAAATCAAAATGGTTAACAACACATAAATTAATGGATTGACTAAATTGAAAACCATTTTAGGCATCAATAAAAACACACGAGCGATGATATGCACCACGGATCTTCCAGTCCACGTCATATACTGATGATATTCGTCTTGTAGTATAGTTGAAAAATCCGTAGTTTTATACATGTATTCAATATCATCAGCAATTAAAGGTGTTAAAAAATTTAATACAACCATTATTAAATAAGTACATAACAACATGGCTATTCTTTTATTCTTGTCTATATTTTCTTTTAACCAATTCACTTTTTTCCCTCTTTCGTTATATTTTGTTTAAGAAAAGTTAGCTAAATAATATCCTTTTCTCTTAAAAATTATAGCATCTATTCTATTTTAATGCGCGATGAATCCAATAATCTGCAGGATGAAATAATGATTACTAAATTTCTCTTACTGTTTTGTTTAATTATGTATATTACAACACTAAAAAAGAGGAAAGAACATAACTTTTCGTTATCTTCTTTCCTCTTTATGAATGCGTAGTTAAAATCAAGCATTGCTCAGGAAATATAATCATACTCATTTCAATCAATATCAACAAATTTCATATTAAACTGGGTCATTTTCTGGGTCAATCTATAAACTCGTCATATAAAAATCTGGATCAATAATGTGGGACATATAGGGAGAGAATTTAAACATCTAAACAAAAATAGAAACTATTAAACTAAATAGCTGTCTTATCCTTTATCATCAACTGAATTTTTAAACAACTAATTACTTTACACATCTAAAACCTAAATTATTTGCAGCAGACATTCCAGTATTTCCATTTCGAGCGGAAAGCCGATATCGTTTGCAATAAGATTCATGACACAAAAAGGACCCTCCACGCGTAGCATAAGTTTTATCATCAATTATTTGATGATGTGACCAGTAATAAGCACTGTTCTTTTCCTTAAATTCTGTTAAATCAATTCGCGCGGGGTTACTACACCACTCCCATACATTTCCAATAGGTTGATACATTCCATACTCATTAGCTTCATACCATTTTGCTGGAGCCGTATTGGCAAAACCATCTGCCAACGTATTCGTTCTAGGAAAATCACCTTGCCAGATGTTGCATTGATAATTACCATCTTTTAAGAATTCTTTCCCCCAATAATATTTTTGAAACTCAGTTCCCCCTTTAGCAGCAATTTCCCACTCTGCTTCAGTAGGTAGCCGTTTGCCAGCCCATTGACAATAAGCAACAGCATCATTTCGAGAGACTTGAACAACCGGATGATCCCATCTGGCTTCAATTGAAGAATCTGGTCCTTCAGGATGAGACCAATCAGCTCCAGCTACTGCGTACCACCAGTTCATATTAGGAACTATTTTACTTTTCTTTTTTGTCACTTCGCTTAAAAAATAATGAAAAACAAAGGACCAACCAAACTTCTCTGCTTCGGTAATATAACCAGTTTCCTTAATGAATAAAGCAAATTCTTTATTGGTTACCGTTGTTTCATCAATCATAAATGCAGGGTGTTGGATAGTTATTTTTGGACCTTCATTATCTGTAGGAAATCCATCTGGTTGATTTGTCCCAATGTGAAATGTTCCTTCTGGAATAGCAATCATCCCGTTCCCTTCTTTCTATAATATTTGATAAGCATTATAAAGATTTATAAATAACACAAGAAGAATGACACTCTGAAAAACAATAGTAACCTTTTCTGGTGATAAAACATTACTGAGTTTTGCCCCCAGTAATCCCCCAATAATTGCTGCTGGAATCACAAACCACAATATTGTTAAATCATACCGACTAAATCCGGTCGTAAGAGCAATTGTAAGCAATTTGGCAAACTGAGAAAATAAAATTGTACAGATAGAATAAACAGTTGCATCTTTAATAGATATCGAGAACAGTAACATAAGTAATGAAACATTTATTGGACCACCACCAATACCTAATAAACTAGCTAAAAATCCTAAGATTAAACCACAACTAAAATACCAAATAACATGTGTAAATTGAAAATTTTTCCAGTTGTATTTTGTATACATAAAAGCAAAAATTAAGGTACCCATTGTTAATGCGATTTGAATCAATTGCACGATATCTTTATTTCCAAACCAGCTAAAAAAAGCCTCAAATGCTAGATTTCCGAAACTCCCACCTAACACTGCACCAACAGATACCCAACTGACGATTTCCCAATTAAACTTACGACCACTAGTCAATTGACGCGTAGTAGAAATGACAGCCATCGTAAAAACCGCAGTGGCAGAATAAAAGGATATTGCTGCCACATCATGCGCACCTATAAAATCAAAAATAGGCTTAATGATTACGCCACCGCCCATTCCAGAAACTGCTCCAACAGTATTGGCTAAGACAATTACAATAAAGTAAAGAATTCCTATCACATATTCACCTCCCGCAACAAAATCAATATTTCTTCTATTTTTGGTATAAATTCTTGAAGTAGTTCCTGATAGCCACAGTAACCGTCTTCGTCAATGTATACCACGTCCTTCATTCGTTTACATCCACCACCACACATTTGCTGAAAAGGACAACTTTGACACTTTTTAGGAGTCACTGGTCGTTCACAAATAAATTTACGGGAAACATCCTGTTCAAACAATTCTCGTAAAGTATTCTCTTGAATATAACCAATTCTATAATCATCTAGAACATAAAAATCACAAGGATACACACTGCCATCTGCTTCAATGACGTATTGAACTTGGCAATTCCCAAGAATGCCACAAGCAGTTACTTGTTGCCTAACTAACAAATTAATCAAGTCATCAAATAACTTAATACTTATATATCGTCCTGTCCGCAATTCATCAAGCCAAAGTTGAAATATTTTGTGATAGAAACTGGCAAAACCTCTTGGCGTTAAAGGATAGCTGTTTTTCCCTTTTGCATCCAGATCTTCTAAACAAGGAATAAACTGGACATAATCAATTCGTTTCTCCTTTAAGAAATGAAAAATTTTTTCTCCTTCATCTGCTAACGGCCTTGTTAATACACACAAAATATTGTAGTCAATTGCATAATGATCAAAGAGTTTTTTGGTTTCTAGAACGCGATAAAAAGTGCCTTTCCCTCTTGAATCTATACGATTTAGGTCGTGATACAACGGATGTCCATCAATGGACAATCCTACAAGAAAATTATGTTTTTTTAGAAATTTACACCACTGATCATTAATAATGACGCCATTGGTTTGAATCGCATAGTTTACATGCACTTGTTTGTTTTGTTGAGCTACAAAATCAGTAATGTTTTCAAAATAACTTATCCCTGCCATAGTTGGTTCGCCACCTTGAAAAGCCAGAGTTAATTCATCACCATCTTCTAAATCGATGTAAATACTTTCTAGCATTGCTGTCGCAATCTCACATTTCATTTTTCCATACGAACGAACCTCTCTGAGTGAGCTAACATTGGCATAAAAGCAATACTTACAGCGAAGATTACACAACGAAGATGCTGGTTTGATTAAAACCGATAAATGTTTCATTCCTTCACCTTTTTTCTGAACTCCTTATTTATTCACTTTTACCGAAAAAGGAACGAATCCTTAGAAATTTTTACTAAAGATTCGCTAATTTCTTCTCTATTTTACGAGTCCTAATCGTTCATATTCACTATCTGGTACTTCAATTCGATCCATAATTTCTACTAATTTTCGAATCATTTTGTTTTCGATTTTTTTATCTTTAATTGGGTGTTCTTGCTTAGGATCATTTTTCAAATCAAATAACAAATGTCCAATAGAATATGAATCAATATATGTTGATACTGGTATTTCGGTGTAAGGATATTGGTTTGTAAAACGATTCCCTGGCTTAAGTGTTAATTGATCTAAAACTTCTTTTTTTAGAAAACCTCGAATCATAGAATAATTTAAAGTCTGGATAGTAATTGGACCATTATCAGGGTAAATAGATGCTCGCATATACACATAACGTCCATCATAAATATTCACATGTCCGCCGTTCGTACCAAAAATAATTTCCGGATGAAGCAGTGTTTCTTCATTTTTTAATGCAGGTAGTAAAGATTTCCCATCCATATCTAGCTCATTCTCAATTCCAAAATAATCCAGTAAAGTGGCTGGAATATCAATTGTTTGGCTCAAAGTTTGACAATGATTTCCCACTTTACTATCTGGGGCACTAATGAAAAATGGAAGGTGGATAATTTCTTCATACATAGGCGCTACATTTTTTCCTAACCAATCATGTTCGCCTAACAAAAAACCATGATCCGTATTAATTATGATTAATGTGTCCTCCCACATATTATTTTCATCTAAGTAATCCAATAGTTTTCCTAGATGTTTATCACACATACTTATTAATGACGCGTATTCTTTTTGAACTCCCGTTAAGTCATTTTCAGTAATATCTTCCGTAATTCGTCCATATTTAGGCCAGAAATAAGGTTGATCTGTCGGTTGGTCTTGATAAAGTTCTCGGTACTTTTCTGGAACGAAAAAAGGTTCATGAGGATCAAAGCATTCAATTTGTAAGAACCAATTATCTTCTGTACGGTATGCTTCCAAAAACTCTAGTCCTGCTTGAATTGTTTGTACACTAGACATTGTTTCTTCAGTGCATTGCTTGGTTCGATTTGCAAAATGTTGATCGACAGAAATTCCTGTCTTATTTAAAGAGTTCTGTTGAGGATGGTTCTCTCCTGCTTTTCTGGGAATCCAACGATCTCCTTCTTGCCCACGAAATCCTTCCCAAGTTGAATAACGATTATGGTAGGTCGCCCCACCATCTTCAAAATAATGAGAATGATCTGTCACTAAATGACAATAAATCCCATTATTTTGCATAATTTCAAAGATAGAGTGATCAAAAGGTTCCAATTGCCCCCACATACGATGCATAAAATTATAGCGTCCTGTATGCAACTCACGACGAGCTGGCATGCAAGGCATGCTACCTCCATAGAATTGATCAAAAGTTGTTGTTTGTTCCCTTAATCTTTGAAAATTTGGAGTCTTCATCCATTCATTTCCGTAATTAGATAAATATTCTCGTGACAAAGTATCGAACATAATCATTATTGCTCGCATGATCTCGCTCCTTTATTTGATAATAATCAATTCTTTTTCTGCGACTTTTTCTACCACATCCAAATATTTTTTCGTATTTGTAACAACAATTGGTGTATCAATGGAATAGCCTGCTTCTTGAATTGCTTTTCCATCAAATTCCAACAATAACTGTCCCTTCTTAATCGTATCTTCTTGCTTCACCTTAGGTACAAAATATTTTCCTTCCAAATTCACGGTATCCATTCCAATGTGGATCAATAGTTCAATCCCATCTACTGATTTCAAGCCAACTGCATGATTTGTTGGAAAAAATGTTTCAACTGTACCGTCAAAAGGAGCATATACTTTTCCTTCACTTGGTCGAACAGCAAGTCCTTTTCCTAATAATTCTGTAGAGAATGCTGCATCAGCGATTTCTGATAGCGGAAAAACTTCGCCAGCAATAGGTAATGAGACCGCTACTTCTGTCATCAAATCATTTTTCTTAGACTCTACTTTATTCTTTTCATTGTCTCTTCTATTCTGTGCTTCTCGGTCTTCTTTTGGATCATATAAGAAAGTTAGAGTTAAGATGAACGACAGTACAAAAGCAACTACAATCGCAATAACGTAACCATAAAATCCACTTCCTATCCCACTTTCAGGACTAATATAATTTGGTAAGCTAAAAATCCCCATTCCTCCCATAATGAAAGACTTGGTTCCGAAGATACCCATTATTAATCCACCAACTGAGGCTGAAATCAAAGTAGCAATGAATGGTTTTTTTCGTGGTAAAGTAACCCCATACAGTGATGGTTCAGAAACGCCAAATAAGCTAGAAATAAAAGCCGGAATGCCGATTGCTCGAACAGAGACATTACGAGATTTTATAATTACCGCCAACACAGCTCCAGCAGTTGCAAATGGCGTTGCTTGTCCTAAAACCATCACAGGATCGTAACCTAGGACACTGATATTGTTGATTGCAATCGGAATAATTCCCCAGTGTAAACCAAACATTACTAAAACTTGCCAAATAGCTCCTACAGCAATTCCTGCTACAATTGGACTAAAATTATAAATTGTTAAGACGAACTCACCTAGCAAATCTCCAGCCCAAGTTGCTATGGGTCCAATAATAATAAAAGTTAAAGGAACCATAATTATTACTGTTAGAAAGGGGACTAAGAAACTTTTTAATATACCAGGAATAATGCGAGCTAAGGATTTTTCAAGTTTGCTACCAAAAAAAGTTGAAACGACAATTGGGATAACGCTTGAACCATAGTTCATCAAAATAACTGGAATTCCTAAAAAAGTAATATAAATTGGTGATTCAAAAATCGTTCCCGAAAACAATGTATATAGAGGTTCTACACTAGCTGTCAGTCCTGCTATCGCGGGATAAACTAATGCCGCTCCCAAAGCCATCCCGACAAATTGATTCAACCCGAATTTTTTTGCTGCTGTGTATCCTAAAAAGATTGGGAAAAAATAAAAGAAACAATCTCCAGCAGCTTGTAAAATGGCGTAAGTACCCGAAGTATTTGTAAACCAACCTAAAGATACAAATAGAACATTCAGTCCTTTAATCATCCCTGTCGCAGCTAATAGTCCTAGGACAGGTGTAAAAATCCCTGAGATAATATCAATAAAGCTATCCAATAATCCTTTCTTTTCCTTAACTACTTCTGTTTCTGTTGACAGCCCGGAAAGTTCAATAAATTCCTTGTAAACATCCGGAACGTGATTACCAATAACAACTTGGTACTGTCCCCCACTTTGAACTACGGTCACAACTCCAGGTACTTCTTTTAGTTCTTCTGTATTTGCTTTTTCTTCATCTTTCAAGTTGAAACGTAAACGAGTAATACAATGAGTCAGTCCATTGATATTCTCTTTTCCACCAACATCTTTTAAGATTTCTTTTACTAATTTTTCATAGGCCATTTTTTTCTTCCTTTCTATTTTCAACTAAAAAAGGCAAGACAAACAAAGACCTTCACCTAAGAAAGCTTCTGTCAGTCTTGCCTGCTTTACCAGTAACAACCCTAATCGTTCTCTATTAATTTTTGAATATGCAAGGTTAAGTATAATTGCTCATCATCATTTAAAGCTGATTCTAAGTACTCTTCTACTAATTTCATTGTCTGAAATGCTTGATGATATTGCTCTTTCACATACGTTAATAATGGATTCGGTTTTGATTGATCTTCTGCATCTAAACGTTGAAAGAAAAAACGCAGATGTGTAATGAATCGATCGTAAGCTAATGAATCTTCATTAATTGTTAACTTATTCGATAAACGAATAATCACAATAATATCACGGATCTTTTTAGCAATGGTCCTAGCATCAAATTTTTGATTGCCGTTTTCATTAATCTGGGCATTGATTAGATGCATAGCAATATTGCCAGCTTCTTCATCTTCTAGTCTCACATTCAGTTTTTCTTCTATTAATCGTAACGCTTGTTTTCCTATTTCAAACTCTTTCGGATAACTTTTTTTGATTTCCCAAGATAAACGATTATGAAGAGATATTCCTTGTCGATAAAGCTTCATTAAATTGAATAGGTGATCCGTTAAAGAAATATAGAGCATTTCGCTTACCTCGTAATCCAACCTATCCTTTGCCAATTGAATAATATCATCCGTTAATGAAAAATACTTAATTGGTATAGAAGCAATCAATTTTTCAAATCGCTGATAAGAAGTTTTTTCCTTTAACACAAAAATTTTTTCGATTTTGCTTTCATCAGCTTCTAACCCTGGCTTCATTTGAAATCCTAATCCTGTACCAATCCATATAAAATCTTTCCCATTTTTTCCGACCAGAACTGCATTGTTATTGAGTATCTTTTTGATCTTCAAGACCTGTTTCACCTCCTTGAGCACAAGCAAAAACAGGCATACCTTAATACACGTGATAAAATCTCACTTGTAGTAAGGTATAGCCTGCCTTATCAGTAACTACCCATTCAATTTGATGTAATTATAAATGATTACATATCATTTTGCAAGCGTTTTTCTTTTTAACAATATTTATACTAAGACATAAGAAACAACAATTTTAATAATTGTCTACCTTCAATTTTTTCTAATTCTTCAAAAGTACATTGCCCAACTTTTTTCAATTCTTGCTATTTTCTTCTAAATACTTTGTTAATCTTTTGTTCCTCTTTATATTATAAATCTATTGTGTTCTATCTCCGATTTAAGATTTTTTAATCATCTTTTATTATTTGCATATCTCTGGACTATTTTTGGCAATTATCAAATTGGTGGAGAATTTACTCAAATATTTGTCTCGCTTGAGTTACTCAGTTTTCTTCTTAAGACAAAAATCCTTAACATATCTCTTAAAAGCGATTTTTATTCCTTTTTATTTTTCATTATTTTCAACATTCGCTGTTTTTCTCACTCATCTTCTAATATTTTCAATATTTTTTCACACTAATCGCTCATTTCAAGGGTAAATATTGAGTTTGTCTTAAACCTCTGGGTGGAAATTTAAGACAAAAAAATCCCTGCTTAATGAGCAGGGATAACATTTATAAATCAATGTTTGTAAGCTTATTTAGCCAAAGCGTCTTTTGCTTGGTCAGCCAATGCAGTAAATGCTGCTGCATCGTTAACAGCCAAGTCAGCTAACATTTTACGGTTGATGTCGATTTCAGCAACTTTCAAACCGTGCATTAATTTTGAGTAGCTCAAGCCATTCATACGAGCTGCTGCGTTGATACGAGCAATCCACAATTTACGGAAGTCGCGTTTCTTTTGACGACGATCGCGATATGCGTAGTTGTATGAATTCATTACTTGTTCTTTTGCTGTTTTAAATAAAGTGTGTTTTGAACCGTAGTAACCTTTTGCTAATTTTAGCACTCTTTTACGACGTTTACGAGTTACTGTTCCACCTTTAACACGTGCCATGTATAATTCCTCCTAATAAAAATAAATCTTCAGATTCTGTTATTTGTACTTCTTATTTCATTTTTGCTAGTTGTTGGCGAATACGCTTGAAGTCGCCACTAGAAACCATGCTTGCTTTACGCAATTGACGGCGTTGTTTTTTTGTTTTGCCGTGGAAACGGTGACTTGTAAACGCGCGGAAGCGTTTCAATCCGCCTTTACCAGTACGTTTGAAACGTTTTGCTGATCCGCGGTGTGTTTTTTGTTTTGGCATGACTATATTTCCTCCTCAAAATCTTTCGTTATCCGACTATCGGCTGTCCAACAGCCAGTTAGTCATTCAAATTACTTACTGTCGTTTTTCGGTGCCAGCGTCAAGAACATGCTGCGTCCGTCCATTTTCGCTTTTTGTTCCACTGTTGCAATATCAGCAGTTTCTTCAGCTAAGCGATTCAAGACTTTTTGACCAATTTCTTTATGGGTAATGGCACGGCCTTTGAAACGGATAGAAGCTTTCACTTTATCGCCCTTTTCCAAGAACTTACGTGCATTACGAAGTTTTGTATTGAAGTCATTCAAGTCGATCGTAGGACTTAAGCGAACTTCTTTTACATTGATCACTTTTTGTTTTTTACGCGCTTCGCGATCTTTCTTTTGTTGTTCGAAACGGTATTTACCGTAGTCCATGATTCGCGCAACTGGTGGTTTCGCACCAGGGGCAACTAACACAAGATCCAAGTTTGCTTGTTCTGCAATATTCAATGCTTCTGCTTTTGTCTTAACTCCTAATTGCTCACCATCTGAACCGATCAATCGTAACTCTCGTGCACGAATGCCGTCGTTAACCATCATATCCTTTGCTATGGTCATTCACCTCCAAATATTATGAGAGAAAGAAAAGCTTACCGAATAAACGGCAATAAAAAAACGAGTTCTCTTACAGAACCCGCGCGTACTTCACCTAATAGAACCAGTGAAAACTATCTAGCCCAGTGACATTATCAACTAAGGCGAGAAGCGGGTGCTTCTGCTTTTATTTCTCAACCATCGTAGTATAGCAAAAACCAATCATTCTGTCAATGTTTTTCATACAGTTTTTCTTCCTTTTTTGAAAATGATTGGTCTAGCAGACTTTCTAGCAGTGATTCCCGCTTCTTTGCTATACTAAAGAAAAACGAGGTGAACCCACATGAAAAAAATCGAACCTATCCCACCTTCTCTTCCTCCTCTGACAAAAGGAGATTTTTATTTAGAAGATGAAGAAATCCTCTCTGGTCTTCTGATCAATGGAGGTGATCAAAGCTATCTTGATGCCAAAAATATGGTATTAAGAGAGAGTCATGTCCGAAAACTGACCATGCAAAAAACAGTTTTACGTCATTTTGAATGTAGTAATGTCATTTTTGAAAAGTGTGATTTTTCCAATCTGGAGTGGATTGGTGGCAGTTTCCACCAAGTCGTGTTTCATCAATGTAAATTAACAGGTACGAATTTTGCCGAAAGTTATCTTAGAGACTGCACTTTCACTGACTGCATTGCTTCGATGGCTTCCTTTAGTAGCACAAACTTGAAAGCCGTATCCTTCGATCATTGCCAGTTAGAAGACAGCGAATTTTATGAGGTCACTTGGAAAAATCTTTTTTTGTCTGACAATCAGTTAACTGGTTCGAATTGGTTCCGAACTTCTCTGAAGGGATTAGACTTTACGACTAATTTCTTCACTGCCATTGCTTTATCTCAAGATTATTTGGCAGGACTGATCGTCAACCAGGAGCAAGCACTTGTGATTGCTCAAGCCCTTGGTTTGCAGATCAAAGACTAGATCAACGAATCCGCCGCCATAGTGCAATGAGCATCCAAACAGATAAAACCAGACTGATGATCAAGGCGATTCCCCATCCGAAAACAGAATGGGTAAATGGTAGCTTAAGATTCATCCCGAAAAATCCTGTCACAATAGTCGGTACAGTCAAGATCAACGACCAGACAGTCAAAAACTTCATCGTGTCATTTAAATTGTTATTCAGTAAATTATTATAAGTGCCAGAAAGCTGATCTAAAATCTGCGAAGCTAAGTTCGTCATTTCAACTGCTTGTCGTGCTTCGATCAGTGCATCGTCCAACTCTTCCTTTTCCTTTTCTGACAACTTGCGATAAATGGCTAATGCCTTGATTTGTTCCAAAAGTACTACATTTTGTTTTGTTCCTGTAACTAAGTAAACCAAACCAATCTCTAAATCTGAAAGTTGCAGTAGATTCTTGTTTGTTGTTTTTTCCCTTAACTTTAGGTTGAGCCGTTGACGTTCGCTATTTACTTCCTCGATTAAAGGAAAAAAGGAATCGGAAATTAAAAATAATGTACGAAACAATAAACTGTATACACTCATGTCTGGCATTCGCTCCAAAAGTGATCGAATCAGTCGAATCACATACTCGGTATTCGGCGTGGTAAATGTAAACAAACCATCTTCTTTTAAAATAAAAGCAATAGGACTAGTTTCGTAATGGTTATCGACTTTTTGTTGGTGTGGGACATTTGATACAAGTAGTAACGCTTCATCAAAAGAGTCATACTCTACGCGTGCCCGCTCATTTTTATCTAGAGAATAAGTCAGCATCTCATCGCTGATGCCATATTCTTCTTTTAAATTTTTAACAGCTAGCACATCATCTTGCTGTATATTGATCCAAAAATTACGTTCTTGATTAAAATAGTGTTTTTCCCGCATACTCCATCCTCCTGATATTTGTTTCTAGTATAAAGAAAAAAGCTACTCAAATAAAGGAGCATCCTTTTTTTGAGTAGCTTTAAATCAAATAGCTAATTCAGTTTGGCGGATTTCTGCTAATTTTTCTTCGATCATTTTCAAGACTTCTTCTTTTGCTTGAGGATCTTCCACAAAATTATAGCGATCTCCATCGATTTGGATTTTTGGACTTTCTTTGTATTCTTCATACCATTGATCATACCGTCTGTTCAATTCTTTGTAATAATCGTACAGACTTGGGTCAAAGGACAATTGTTCATACGAACGACCACGTTTCTCGATCCGTTCCAGCATCGTATCAAAAGATACACGAATATGAACTAATAAATCCGGGTGTTTTTTATGGGCAGCATAGGGCAGTTCTTCCATCATGTTTTCCAGCAGTTCATCATACACACGAACTTCCGTTTCCGTCGCTCTTCCTAGATCTGCATTTAGATGGAAAAGCAGCGAATCTTCATAAATCGAACGGTCCAATACATTATTGTCATCTTTCATTGCTTGTTTGATGCTTGCAAAACGTTTATTCAAAAAATAAATTTGCAGCAAAAAAGCATACTGTTCAGGGTTTGCATAAAATAAGGGCAAGACTTCATTATCATCAATTGATTCATAAAATGCCTGACTATCAAAGTGTTCAGCCATCATTTCTGTCAAACTTGATTTTCCGGCACCAATTGTACCTGCTAAAACGATCACGCTCATTTACCTCCAGCTCACTTCATCACTAAATATTGTGTTTAACTCCAACCTTTTTAAATATACCCCCAATATCTAGTAGTGTCAATTGTATTTTTTTCTAGTCAAAAAAGAAAAAAGGTCAAAAAATTCTTAAGAAAAAAGGGTTTTTCCTTTAGAAAACGTATTCTTAGTTTTACTTCTGGGATGATTTTAGTAAAATAAAGAAGGAATGTTTTTTGAGACCCTTAGCGGACAAAAAATTTCGTGAAGCAGCGCAACTCGTTTTGGGCGCTTTATTTTTTGCTTAAAAATCACTTTTACGTGAGAAGGAGTTAGATTATGGCAAACTATGGCCAAGGAGAATCAAGCGGAAAGATTATCTTGATGGGCGAGCACGCGGTTGTTTATGGAGAACCGGCGATTGCCTTTCCTTTTTATGCAACAAAAGTCACCGCATTCCTTGAAGAGCTGGATGCAATGGACGATCAATTGGTTTCTTCCTACTATTCAGGAAATTTAGCCGAAGCTCCTCATACATTAAAAAATATCAAAAAATTATTCATCCATTTAAAAAAAGAGCATGATATCCATAAAAACTTGCAACTAACCATCGAAAGCACGATTCCTGCTGAACGTGGAATGGGATCAAGTGCTGCGGTCGCCACAGCAGTTACTCGTGCTTTTTATGATTACTTAGCACTCCCTTTGTCTCGTGAAATACTATTAGAGAAAGTACAACTTTCGGAAAAAATCGCACATGGCAATCCTAGTGGGATCGATGCAGCCGCTACTAGCAGCTTGCAGCCAATTTATTTTACAAAAGGGCATCCTTTTGATTATTTTTCTTTGAATATCGATGCTTTTTTGATTGTCGCTGATACAGGAATCAAAGGACAAACAAGAGAAGCCGTCAAAGATGTCGCTCACCTGTTTGAAAGACAACCACATGAAACTGGACAAATGATCCAAAAATTAGGATACTTGACAAAGCAAGCGAAGCAAGCAATCATTGAAAATTCACCAGAAATGTTAGCTCAAACAATGGATGAATCACAATCACTTCTGGAAAAACTGACGATCAGCAACGATTTCCTTGATTTACTGATCCAAACAGCTAAAGATACCGGTGCATTAGGTGCTAAATTAACTGGCGGCGGACGCGGTGGCTGCATGATTGCATTAGCACAAACAAAAACAAAAGCCCAAGAAATCAGTCAAGCACTTGAAGATGCGGGTGCGGCTGAAACTTGGATACAAGGATTAGGAGTACATACCTATGTTTAAAGGCAAAGCACGCGCATATACCAACATTGCCCTAATCAAATATTGGGGTAAGAAAAATGAAGCACTCATCCTTCCGATGAACAACAGTCTTTCGTTGACATTGGATGCATTTTATACCGAAACAGAAGTCATCTTTTCTGATAGCTATATAGCAGATGAATTTTATCTAGATGACACCTTGCAAGACGAAAAAGCAACAAAAAAAGTTAGTCAGTTTCTTGACCTTTTTCGTAAAGAAGCCGGCATCTCACTAAAAGCTTCAGTAATCAGTCAGAATTTCGTTCCTACCGCAGCCGGATTAGCATCCTCTGCTAGCGGGCTAGCTGCTTTAGCAGGCGCTTGTAATACTGCCCTTAAGCTTGGATTAGACGATCTTTCTCTTTCAAGATTTGCTCGACGCGGGTCTGGTTCAGCTTGCCGAAGTATTTTTGGTGGTTTCGTCGAATGGGAAAAAGGTCATGATGACTTAAGCTCTTATGCCAAGCCAGTCCCTTCTGATTCTTTCGAAGACGATCTAGCAATGGTTTTCATTTTGATCAACGACCAGAAAAAAGAAGTGTCTAGCAGAAATGGGATGCGGCGGACAGTCGAAACATCCAGTTTTTATCAAGGCTGGTTAGATTCCGTTGAAGGGGATCTATATCAATTGAAACAAGCAATCAAAACAAAAGATTTCCAACTTCTCGGAGAAACGATGGAAAGAAACGGACTAAAAATGCACGGAACGACTTTAGCTGCCCAACCACCTTTCACTTACTGGTCTCCTGACAGCTTAAAAGCGATGGATGCGGTGCGGCAATTGAGAAAGCAAGGCATTCCATGCTACTTTACGATGGATGCTGGCCCTAATGTCAAAGTTTTAGTGGAAAACAGCCATTTATCTGAGGTACAAGAAACATTTACCAAATTATTTAGCAAAGAACAAGTAATTACTGCCCATGCTGGTCCAGGAATTGCGATTATTGAATAAAGGGAGATTTTTATGATTGAAGTATCTGCACCAGGCAAACTCTATATTGCCGGAGAATATGCAGTTGTTGAAACAGGTCATCCGGCAGTTATCGCTGCAGTCGATCAATTCGTGACAGTCACTGTAGAGTCCGCACGAAAAGTCGGAAGTATTCAATCTGCACAATATAGCGGGATGCCCATACGTTGGACAAGACGTAACGGGGAATTAGTTTTAGATATTCGGGAAAATCCTTTTCATTATATCCTTGCTGCTATTCGATTGACTGAAAAGTATGCACAAGAAAAAAACATTCTTTTATCCTTTTATGATCTGAAAGTAACAAGCGAGCTAGACAGTTCAAATGGTCGGAAATACGGATTAGGTTCTAGCGGCGCCGTTACTGTTGCAACGGTCAAAGCCTTGAATGTTTTTTACGCATTGAATTTATCTCAGCTAGAGATTTTCAAGATCGCAGCACTCGCTAATTTAGCAGTTCAAGATAATGGTTCTTGCGGCGACATCGCTGCTAGCTGTTATGGTGGCTGGATCGCCTTCTCGACCTTCGACCATCCTTGGCTCCAAGAACAAGAAACTCAGCATTCCATCAGTCAGTTACTTGCCATGGATTGGCCAGGTCTCTCAATTGAGCCATTGATTGCTCCTGAAGATTTACGTTTATTGATTGGTTGGACGGGTAGCCCTGCCTCTACCTCTGATTTGGTCGATCAAGTTCACCGTTCGAGAGAAGATAAAATGGTGGCTTATCAGCTTTTCTTAAAAAACAGTACAGAATGCGTCAACGAAATGATCAAAGGGTTTAAAGAAGATAATGTTACGTTGATCCAACAGATGATTCGAAAAAACCGACAATTACTGCATGATTTATCGGCTATCACCGGGGTTGTTATCGAAACGCCTGCTTTGAATAAATTATGTAATTTAGCTGAACAGTATGAAGGGGCTGCAAAGTCTTCCGGTGCAGGTGGTGGGGATTGCGGCATCGTAATCGTTGATCAGAAATCTGGCATCCTTCCTTTAATGAGTGCATGGGAAAAAGCAGAAATCACCCCCCTACCGTTACATGTCTATAGCGATCAAAGAAAGGAAAAACGATGAATCGAAAAGATGAACATGTTTCACTAGCTAAAGCCTTTCATGATAAGCAAAAAAATGAATTTGATTTCGTACGGGTCATTCATAATCCTTTGCCGCAAACAGCAGTTGCTGATGTCGATCTAAGTACACAGGCAGCTGGGTTTACACTAAGCAGCCCGTTTTATATCAATGCGATGACAGGCGGAAGCGAAAAAACAAAAAAAATCAACCAAGATCTTGCAATCGTCGCAAGAGAAGCAGATTTGATGATTGCCACTGGTTCAGTCAGCGCTGCCTTGAAGGACCCTTCTTTAGCCGATACTTATACAATTGTGCGACAAGAATATCCTCACGGGAAAATCATTGCCAACATCGGTGCAGGAACTTCTGTCGAAAGAGCCCAAGAAGCTATCCGATTGTTTCACGCAGATGCCTTACAGATTCATTTGAATGCACCTCAAGAATTGGTCATGCCTGAGGGAGACCGTGATTTTACTAACTGGAAAGCACTTATCCAAGAGATTCAAACAGCCATTGATGTCCCCCTCATCGTAAAAGAAGTCGGGTTTGGCATGACAAGAGAAACGATCAAAGATTTAGCTTCTTTAGGGGTTCATACAGTTGATATCAGCGGTCGAAGCGGGACAAGTTTCACCCAGATTGAAAATGCCCGTCGCTCCAAGCGAGAACTGAATTATCTAGCTGATTGGGGGCAATCGACAGTCGCCTCATTGCTTGAAGCAAATGAAGCAGACACTTCTATGGAAATCCTAGCCTCCGGAGGTATCCGCAATGCCTATGACATATTTAAGGCCCTTTGTCTAGGCGCAAAAGCAGTGGGCACTTCAGGAACTGTATTGACTCACCTGATGAATCATGGCGTAGAAGAAACCATTATGCTAATGAAACAATGGCAAGAGGAACTTCGTCTGCTTTATACCATGGTCGGCGCAACGAATATCGCGACCCTCCACCAACAATCTCTCATCTTTTCCGGTCCAGTGAAGGATTGGTGCGAAGCAAGAGGAATCGACTTAGTGAAGTATGGAAGACGCACAGAAAAAGGAGTATGACTGATTTACGTCATACTCCTTTTTTTCAAATAAATGATGTTTGATCAGCTGTCCTTCGGTATTCGTTCAAGCTGCTGATTTCATAACCTCTCCACTAAACAGTGTACTAAACCTCGTTTAAGGTTGTTTTCCGATATAGGCAAGTATGCCGCCGTCTACATACAAGACATGGCCGTTAACGAAATCCGATGCGCTAGAAGCCAAGAAGACAGATGGCCCAGCCAAATCGATTGGCTCGCCCCAACGTGCTGCTGGCGTACGTCCAACGATAAATTGATCGAATGGATGACGTTCACCGTTTTCTTGTGTTTCGCGTAATGGAGCAGTTTGCGGTGTAGCAATATAACCTGGTCCAATTCCATTACATTGGATATTGTATTGACCGTATTCAGAAGCGATGTTTTTCGTCAGCATTTTTAATCCGCCTTTTGCCGCAGCATAAGCACTGACTGTTTCGCGTCCTAATTCACTCATCATGGAACAGATATTGATGATTTTACCGCCGCCTTTTTCGATCATATCTGGAATAACTGCTTTTGAAACGATAAATGGAGCATTTAAATCCACGTCGATCACTTGACGGAAGTCAGCCGCATCCATTTCGATCATCGGTGTCCGTTTGATGATCCCTGCATTATTGACTAGAATATCAACTGAACCTACATCTTCTTTGATTTGCTGAACCATTGCTTGAACCGCTTCTTCATCGGTTACATCGCAGACATAACCTTTTGCATCGATGCCCGCTTCTTTATAATGCGCTATACCTTCATCAACTGATTCTTGATTCAAGTTATTAAATACGATTTTTGCTCCTGCTGTAGCTAAAGAGCGTGCAATCTCAAATCCAATACCATAGACGGCACCGGTGACTAATGCTACTTTTCCATCTAAACGAAACATATCCATATTAAATTCCATCATTTTCTCTCCCTTATGCTTATTTTAATTGATCCATTTGCACCATATCCATGTCTGTATAGGTGATGTTTTCTCCGCACATTGCCCAGATGAATGAGTAATTGCTTGTACCTACACCTGAATGGATCGACCAGCTTGGTGAAATAATGGCTTGTTCATTGTCTACGACTAAATGTTTTGTTTCATCTGGTTTGCCCATCATGTGGAACACACGTGTATCTTCATTGGCATAATCAAAGTAGACATACGCTTCCATACGACGTTCATGTGTATGACAAGGCATCGTATTCCAAGCACTTCCTGGTTCTAAAATCGTATAACCCATTTGTAATTGACAGCTTTCGCATACATTTGGATGGATGTATTGATAGATTTTACGTTCATTCAATGTCAGACCTTCACCAGTTTCCATTGGTTTTACTTGGTCGATACTGATTTTTACATTTGGATATTTATGATGAGCTGGAACAGAACTAATATAGAATTTAGCTGGGTTTTCAGCATCTTGAGAAGAAAATACGACATGTCGTGTTTCTTTTCCGATATAATAGCCGTCTTGTTTTTTCATTTCTTCTTTTTGCCCATCGATCTCGATGAATCCTGGTCCACCGATATTGATCACACCTAGTTCACGACGTTCTAAGAAGTAATCAACACCTAGTTCTTTGTCTAATGTGATTTCTAATTCTTTTTCAGTAGGTGTCACGCCACCAAAGATCATTCGATCGTTGTGCGTATAAGTCAAACTGATTTTTCCTGGTTCAAATACCTTTTCTACTAAAAACTCTTTTCTCAATTGTTCTGTTGAATAATGACGGATATCTTCTGGACTGTGTGTATAACGTGTTTCCATTTCTTGCATTTTCTTCTACTCCTTCTATCGAATGATTTTTCCAGAGCCGCATGCTAAAAATTGTGCGACTTCTTCTTGACTGAATTGGTTGCAGTCCCCATGGATCGTATGCTTCAAGGCAGAAGCTGCCGTAGCAAAATCAATGATTTCTTGCGGGGGCATATTGGATAAAATCCCATGGAGCACGCCACCTGCAAAAGCATCTCCGCCACCTACTCGATCCACGATTGGGGTGATTCTATGGACATGGGATTCCACATATTCATGGTTCATCCACAATGTCCCCTTCAATTCATTTTCACTTGCTGAATGAACGGTACGTTTGGTCGAATAAAACACCTGGATATTCGGGAACTTTTCCTGCATTTTTTGATAATAATAAATTAGCGGTTGTTCTTCTGCTTCTGGCGCTTTCTCGATACCTAACAAATAAAGAGCATCCATTTTTCCAGCTGAACAGATATCTACTAAAGGTAAAAGCTGATGGATTACTTCGCTGGCTTCTTGCTGTGTCCATAATTTCCCGCGATAGTTGATATCGAAGCTGATCAGACAGCCGGCTTTTTTTGCAGCTTCTATCACTTGTTTCGTCATTTTTTGCCATTTTTTAGACAAAGCTGGGGTGATTCCTGAAACATGAAATATATCTATTCCTTGGAATAACTCCTCTAGCGACCATTCCAAATGATCCATTTCAGCAAAGCTTGATCCGGCACGATCATAGATCACTGAGGCGGCGCGTTCGCCACTACCAGTTTCCATATAATAAGTACCTAGTCTTGGACCACCAGATAATACCTGTTTCGTATCTACTCCATAACATTGCAAGTGCTTTTTGACTGCTTTTCCCAACGCGTTATCAGGTACTTTGGTAGCAAAAACCGCGTCATGTCCGTAATTAGCTAAAGAAATTGCTACGTTTGCTTCCCCTCCGCCATAATGGGCTGCGAATCGTTCACTTGAATCGATGCGGGTTCCCTGTTCTGTGGATAATCGCAACATGATTTCTCCGAGTGTCACTACTTTTCCCATAAGCAGTTACCTCTTGATTTCTTTCATTTTTGCTGCATACTGTTGCGCGACTTCCGTTACTTTGTCAAAATCTCCTGTAGCTGCAGGTGCTAAAAGGTTCCCACCTACTCCGACTGTTACGACACCAGCATCGAACCACTCTTTCATATTGTCCAGACTCACACCACCAGTTGGCATGATATTGACTTGAGGCATCGGTGCCTTGAAGGCAGAAATGATACTTGGTCCATAAGCGCTTCCAGGAAATAGTTTGACGATATCTACCCCGCTTTTCAGGGCTGTTTTGATCTCGGTAATCGTCATACATCCTGGTAAGTAAGGAATTTGATACAGATTGCACATCTCTGCCGTTTCTTGATCAAAGGAAGGGCTAACAATATATTCTGCGCCAGCTAAGATAGCCAAGCGAGCTGTGACAGCGTCTAATACTGTGCCTGCGCCAATCACTATTTCTGGTTGGTCTTTATAGAATGATAAAAGTTCTTTGATTACTTGATCCGCTTGAGGGACTGTAAAAGTCAACTCAATACCAGTTAGACCACCTTTGATGATTGCGTGGCAAGCATTCAAAGCTTCTTCTTTACTTTTTCCGCGTACCACCGCAATCACTCCGGCGTTTTTCAATCGAGATAAAATATCAATTTTTTTCATCTTCTCCACCTATTTCCTATTTAGAAATTTTATTTTATAACTTGGAAATCCATACCCATATTATACGGCAGAAAAGAAAAAATGCAAACGCTTTTTTCATTATTTTTGAATTCTTTGCTCGATTTCGCTTTTTGTTTGCTTGAGGGCACTGATTATTTGTTCTTTTGTCTCATCTGTTAAACGATATTTCGGCATACTTACACTAAATGCACCAATGATTTGTTCATTTTTCACGATTGAGGCTCCTATACAAAAAATATCACGTTCGATTTCTTCATCGTCAAATGCAACGTGGGTTTCTTTTACCGTTTGGATTTCCTTTTTCAAACGCAAGGCATTGGTAATCGTGTACTCCGTGTAAGGGATCAACGGATGTTTTTCAAGATAATCAGTGTACTGCTCTTCACTGAATTCTGCTAATACGGCTTTACCCATCGCAGAATTGTATAATGGTCGGGTGATTCCGATTTTTGAAGACATACGGATCGTTTGATGTTTTGGATCTAGTTTGTTCACATACAAGATTTCATTGTTGTCCAATACCCCTAAGTGGATAGTCTCATCGATCTTTTGCTGCAACTGTTCTAAAAATGGTAAAGTCAGTTCTACCAAATCGATTTGCTCAATGTTTTTATTCGCGTAGCGAATAAGCTTTGCACCTAAACGATAATTTTTCTCTGAATTTTTATTTACGTAGCCGATCATCAGTAAAGTATCTAGTATTTTCAAGACTGTAGAAGAAGTCATTCCCACACCCTTTGCGATCGTCTGCAAAGAGATGTCTGGATTTTCCGCTAAATAGTCTAGTATTTTAGAAGCTTTGATCAATACAGTTCCATAAGGTTTTTTATTTTCCATATAATATTCTCCTATTTCTTTATAAGAAAAATTATAGCGGAAATATCATCAATTTAAAAGAGATAACCGAATACAAACTGCTATTTCTCTTTATAGGCAACTCAAAGTTAAAGATCCGCTTCATTTTTACATCAAGCTTTGATATAAGGCAATAATTTCTTCTACTGTCGTTTCTCTTGGATTTCCTGGTGTACATACATCTCGCAAAGCATCTTCTGCAATTGCTGGGATATCCGCTTCTTTTACACCTAACTCAGAAATGGTCGCTGGGATTCCAACCGCTTTGCTCAATCGATCGATCTCACCGCAAGCTGCATCTCTTACATCTTCTAAAGACATTTCAGCTGCTCCTTTGATTCCTAGTACAAGAGCGATTTCACGGTATTTTTCTCCAGTATATTCTTTGTTATATTTCATGATCGTTGGCAAGAGCGCTGCACACGCTACACCATGTGGGATGTTGTACCATGCACTTAACGGATGAGCCATCCCATGTACCAGTCCTAAACCTACATTTGAGAAGCCCATTCCTGCAATATATTGTCCTAATGCCATTTTTTCTCGTCCATTTTGATCACCCTCTACAGAAGCTTCCAAAGAATGACCAATGATTTCAATTGCTTTCAAATGCAGCATATCAGTCATTTCCCAAGCGCCTTTTGTGATCAACCCTTCGATAGCATGTGTCATAGCATCCATCCCTGTTGATGCAGCCAATTTTTTCGGCATTCCCATCATCATGTCACTGTCGATGAACGCAACGATTGGGATATCATGAGGGTCGACACAGACGAATTTTCGGTGATTTGCTTCATCTGTGATGACGTAGTTGATCGTTACCTCTGCTGCTGTCCCAGAAGTCGTTGGTACAGCTAAGATAGGTAAACATGGATTTTTTGTATCAGCAACACCTTCTAAGCTGATGACATCTGAAAACTCTGGATTCGTCAAAATAATCCCAATGGCTTTTGCCGTATCGATTGGCGAACCTCCACCGATTGCGATCAAACAGTCTGCCTCTGCCTCTTTAACAAAAGCCACTCCGTCTTTTACGTTTTGGATTGTTGGGTTAGGTACGATCCCGTCGTATAAAACATAATCGATTGCTGCATTATCCAAAAGCTCTGTTACTTTTGTCGCTATGCCATGTTCGATCAATCCTTTATCAGTAATGACAGCTGCTTTGCTGAATCCTCGCTGCTGAAATTCGGGAACGATTGACTCAATCGCTCCTTTTCCAAAATACGATGTTTCATTTAAAATCATTCGATTACTCATTTTCTATTCCTCCTAATTTGTATTATTTTTCACAATAAAAATGAAAGAACTTCAAGCAACCGGTTGCCCAGTTGCTTGTTGCTACAGTTCAAAGACTGGCGTCAATTCACGGCTGACTGGGGAGGCATCTGGATTTGTTTCCATGATATCTTCCATATATTTCCACCATTTTTGATTGATCGGTGTATTTGCCATTTTTCCCCATAACTCTTCATCTTCGACCACTAGGTAACCAAATAATAAACTGGTACTCGGATCAAGATAGATCGAATAGTCGATGACCCCATGTTCACGAAGCGCTGTGCGCATCTCTGGCCAAAGTTCATCATGTCTTTTTTTGTATTCTTCTTGTTTTTCTGGGTAAACTTTCATGCAAAAGGCTTTTTTCACCATGTCAGACACCTGCTTTCGTATGAACTTCCTCCAAATAACCTGCTTTCGGAGTAACACCAAACGCATCTGCTAAGCGCCACAAATTCTCGTCTGTGATTGTTTGCAAGATTGGTCCTTGCGCTTTGACGTACGTATAGACTTCTGCTGCCTTTTCTGCTGTCTCGATCAAACCAAAGACTTCATCCATGTCTTTTCCTGACCCGTAGATTCCATGTTGCGGCCATAAAACCAATCGAGTTTCTTTCATTTTTTCAGCTGTTGCTTCCCCAATCTCATTTGTTCCCGGAACCATCCACGGAATGATGGAAATCCCTTCTGGAAAAACAACTAAGCATTCCGTGCACATTTGCCACAGCGTACGACTAAAGGAACGTTCGTCTAATTCATGCGTAAAGCTCATCGCTAATAAATGGCTAGCATGGCAATGCATAACGATCCGATTATCTGGGTCTACTTCTAAACGGGCGATATGACTCATAAAGTGACTTGGCAACTCGCTTGTAGGAAGGCAGTCATTTTCTAACCCCCACAAAAGCTCTAATGTTTTGCCATCCTCGGCAACTCGAACGATTCCAAGGTTTTCGGCAGGTTCGCTCGCTACATTTTTAAAATATCTTCCTGAACCAGTTACAATAAAATAGCATCCTGCTAAACGGCTGGCATCAAAAATCATCGAGATGCGGCGGGTCACTTTTTCAGGATCCAAGAACGGTGTGATCTCTTCCTCTTTGAGTAAATAAGAAATATTCCCGCCATTTCGTTCATCCCATCCCAAGCGATAAAGATTCGATGTCGTTTCAATCATTTCTTTCACATAAGGCGCTTGTAAAATATCTATTTTTTTCAATATAGCCACACTCCTATTTTCTTAATCCCAACACGTCTTTTTGATATTCTTGGACTTCTTCTAGCCAATCCAAACCAACTGGAACTTGATTTTTGTAACAGAAATAATTCCATACATCGGCATACGGGAAATCTTTCAATTCTTCCGTGTAAGCCATTCTTGAAGTAAAGTCAAAAGCCAGCTCCATTTCTTTCAATCGCTTAACTGGTTCCAGCATAGCTTTCATCAATGCTTTTTGTGTATTTCTCGTACCAATGACCCAAGCAGCGATACGATTGATTGTTGCATCAAAGAAATCCAGACCGATATTCGTTTTTTCCAGTAATTCGTTACGGACTAATTCTTTAGCAATTTCCTGCAATTCATCATCCATCAAAACGACATGATCTGAATCCCAACGAACTGGACGAGAAACGTGCAACATGATTCCTTTGCTGAATAAAGCTAAGGAAGACAATTTATTGGAAATCACTTCTGTTGGATGAAAATGTCCAGCATCTAGACAAACAAGTTTGTCACGAGTCAACCCGTAACCCATATAAAATTCATGGGAACCGACTGTATAAGCTTCAGCGCCTAAACCAAATAGTTTGCTTTCTACTGCATCTTGTACATACCCTTCATCTAGCTCTTCTGTAAAAATTTCATCAAGCGATTCCATCAAACGTTTCCGTGGGGTAAAACGGTCGATTGGATTGTCTTTCATCCCATCAGGTACCCAAAAGTTATTGATACATGTTTGTCCAGTTTCTTTTCCAAAGTATTCTGCGATTTTGCGGCTTCTTTTCCCGTGTTCGATCCAGTATTCACGAACTTCTTTATCTGGGTGAGCTAATGTAAAGCCGTCTTTCATCATTGGATGCGAAAAGAAAGTCGGGTTGAAATCAAGACCGATCTCTTCTTTTTTTGCCCACTCTACCCATTTCTCAAAATGCTTCGGCTCAATCTCATTGAGATCGACCGCTTCTTCTGTGTCCAAATAGATAGCATGAAGATTCAACTTATGTTTGCCCGGTATCAACGAATATGCCTTCTCCAAATCTTGTCTAAGCTCTTCGGGTGTCCGTGCAGCTCCTGGGAAATTTCCTGTTGCCATGATTCCACCAGTCAATTCGCCATCCGGTGTCAAGAAACCTTTGACATCGTCTCCTTGCCAGCAATGCATAGAAATTTTGATGTCTTGCATCTTTTCTAGTACAGCATCTGTATCTACACCGATAGTTGCATATCTTTCTTTTGCTTGTTCGTAATTTCTTTCAATCGTGTTCATACGATTACTCCTTTGATTTTATTCACGTACCATTCCATCGTGTTTTGCTTATTTTCATCTGGGTAAAAAGTTTCACATGGAAACGACTGTTTGATTACATTTCTTGCTTGTTCTATATTCGAAAACTGACCTGTACTGAGCATTTGCATGGCTACATTCCCGATTGCTGTGGCTTCACTAGGACCTGCTTCTACAATGATTCCGGCATAATCTGCTGTCAATTGATTCAGTAAGCGATTATTCGATCCGCCCCCTACGATGTGCAGTTTTTCCAATTTCGTTCCAGTCAAGTGTTCTACTTTGATCAGCTCTTGTGCGTAACAAAGAGCAAGATTATCATACACACAACGAGCGAGAGCTCCCGGTGAAACAGGGACTGGCTGCTCTGTTTCAAAACAGTATTGCTGAATCTCTTCTATCATATTTTTAGGATTCAAAAATCGAGGGTCATTGATTTCCATCACTTGTTGCAGTGGCTTTTCTTTTGCAGCAAGTTCTGCCAATTCCGCGTAACTGTATTCGTACTCCTGCATTCGAGCAACTTCCTGGATCAACCACATCCCCATGATATTTTTCAAGAAACGCACCGTATTATGAGCGCCCCATTCATTCGTGTAATTCTCAGAAAAAGCGGCGCGAGAAACATTGGCGATCTTTGTTTCCATCCCTAAAAGCGACCATGTCCCACTGCTGATATAGCCCCACTGTTCTCCTTGCCCTGGTGTGCCTAATACAGCTGACGCCGTATCATGACTTGCTACTGTGATAAAGGTCACATCTGGCAAATCATATTTTGAGAATTTTTCTTTTTGCAAATCTCCCAGTATCGTTCCCGGCTCTGTCAATGGAGGAAATAATCCCTTCGAAACACCAACTTTTTCAAGAAGTTCTGTTTCCCACTCTTTTGTCCCTGCATTCAGCAGCTGCATAGTAGACGCATTGGTTTTTTCCGTCACCATATTGCCAGTAAAGACGTAGCCTAAATAATCAGGAATCAATAACAATTTATGTGCTTTTGCCAAATGGTCTTTTTCTTCGACAAACAATTGGAATAAGGTATTGAAAGGCTGGATCTGAATCCCTGTTTGCTCATACAACTTATCTAGAGAATAGCTTTCAGAAAACTGTTTTACTGCTTCATCGGTACGATCGTCCCGATAAGCGATCGGATCATTCAGCCGTTCCCCTTGTTTGTCAATCAAACAGTAATCGACTGCCCATGTATCGATCCCTGCAAAACAGCGATCGATCCCTGTTTTCTTTAATTTTTCAAATCCAATCAAAATCTCTTCGATAAGATAATCGATCTTCCAGCGGTCATGACCGTCTTTTTTTCGAAAGCCGTTCTTGAATCGGTGTACTTCTTCCAAGACTAAAGAACCTTCATCATTTCTCGTACTTTTCATTAGTCGTCCGCTTGACGCACCGATATCGATGGCAACAAATGTCGGATTCATTTCTCCACCTCTTTTACTTTATTGTTGATTAACACTTCCTTAATAAAGCGTTATCATTTATTAACAATGCTATCATATTACATAAACTTATATTTTGCTTCACACTATTTTGGTATATAATTGCATTATCTTGACAAGTTGGGAGTGTTTACATGGATTACTGGGAAAAAGCCAATCACTCATGGTCGGAAGACTCAAAAAGAGTGATCTTGACACCTACGCAAAGAAGTAGGAATTTATTTTTTTATATCCAAGAAATCGGCTACTTTAAAGCGCCGGTCCCTTACTATACTGAACGAGCACATTTACCTTCTTATTTGATAAAATTTACTTTGTCTGGCGAGGGTTTGCTTACATATAAAGCTAATCAGCACCAGCTAAAAGCTGGAGACCTCTTTTTTATTGACTGCCAAGAATATCAGCGTTATCAAACGATTAGCGAAGAACCATGGGAAATGGATTGGATCCATTTGAATGGTCAGAGCGTCCAATCATTTTATCAAGAATTCACAAAAGACGGCCATAACACCTTCCATTCGACAGGTGATCCATCAGAAAACAAGATCCATCATCTGATCACAGAATTGATCCACATGCAGCAAGGTGCGAATGCCCGTACCGATTTCCAGTCCTCTGTAGCTATCCACGAGCTGTTGAATGAACTGATTTTGCAGAAGTATCAGCTGGATTTCGAAGAAGAAGATATTCCCCCTTACGTTTATAAGCTTAAGCAATACTTGGACGAACACTTCAAAGAAACGATCACACTTGATCAATTAGAACAGCAATTTTTACTGAATAAATATCAGCTGAGCAAAGATTTTTCCAAATTCATCGGTTCTCCGCCAATCGATTATTTAATCAGCAAAAAACTCTCTTACGCTAAAGACCTTCTTCGGTATACAGAATTTACTATTCGAATGATTTCCGAAGAAATCGGAATCGAGAATTTTGCTTACTTTAGTCGCTTGTTCAAAGCAAAAACTGGATTATCACCGAGAGATTTTCGTAAATTTAGCTGATTCATATAATATGTACGCACTTTTTTTAAAAGATATAGTAGAATAATAAAATAACCGCAGTTTCTGCTTCTATATAAACAACAGCAGCTACTTCGGTTATTTTGGGGTGGTTATTCTCATTGTTCATCTTCAAAATGTTCATAATGAATAAGCTGGTTTTGTGTATCGCGTTTCAAAAATTCTTTAGGCGTTATACCAAACTCTCTCTTGAATGCTTTCAGAAAATGCGGATAAGATGAAAAACCACTTTTACTATATACAGCACTAGAACTACGGTACTCTCGCAACAAGTGCTTGGCATAGATCAGCTTTTTCTTCATTACATACTGATGAAACGTAAATCCAGTGTACTTTTTGAATTCTCGGGTGATATGGTATTTGCTGACAAAAAATTGCTTCTCCATTTCCTCTAAAGAAAGCGGATGAGATAAATTTTTTGAGATATATTGTAACATTTGTTCCACACGCTCATTTGGAACTACAGCATTCTGTTCTTGCGCACTCTCTTCTTTTTGTACTACTTGATTGAGAAAAATCAAGTATTCTACCAGAGCTTGTTCATATTTTATGTCTTCACCGTAAATTTTTTTATCAGGAGGGTGGTCGATAAATGATAATTTTTGCTTCAATACTTCCTGTTCGACTTGCAATACACGACTCCTTTTCTCTCCCATTGGTTGAAAACAAGCCGATAGATTAGACCATGGTGTGGAACGACTTCCCAGAAAAGAAGGGGTAACAAAGATATAGACACGCTCAAATACATCTGAAGACTGGCGGACGATACGATGCAAATCGTTGGAATGGATGAGCAGCACACTTCCTGCTTTGATCGTAAATTGCCGTCCGTTCAAATAAAAAGTCGCTTCGCCCTTTAATGTAGCATGGATTTCATAGAAATCATGGTGATGGTAGATTGTTTTATTTTGGCTAACGACATCTTTGACATGATAGATTTCATACTGATCAGAAACCATCGTATTGACTTGCTCACCGCTTATTTTCTTTTGAAGCATGTGCTGCACCTCCTTTGTTCAGTTGTGCACAATTATATTATATCACGTTTTTTGCAATCAAAAAGAGCTGCTTTTATATACTCTTATAAAAAAGAAGAGACGTGACATCTTCTAGCCCCGCCCCCTCCATTCTAAATATTAGTTAATCAATGTCTTCTTTACATTATTCAAGAAGACTTCTTCCATAACGAATCCCATCATCTTTTGTTTCTTCAAGAACCACATACAGATACGGACGGTTCTTCTTGATGATTTCTTTGATTTTTGTGTACTCGATCACACCGTCTCCCAAATTTACCGGCACGATTTTTTCCTGTTCGACACGAAAATCTTTCAAATGAACCGCACATATCTTTTTACCAAAACGCTCAAAAGCTTCTTCTACCAATTGGACTTGTCCTTGATAATCAGTACTTGTAATCAAATTTGTCGGATCTAAAATGATTCCTAGATAGTCCGAATCCACTGCTTGGATCAGCTGCTCTACTCTTTCTAAAGAATACACCGGATGATTCAAACCTGGTTCTATCCCCACCATCATTTGGTATTTTTCTCCAGCTTTTACCAAGCGACGGATAACGGACACTGCTTCAGCAAATGCTTCATCTGTGAAATTTTCTTCCGTATATTGGATTTCCGGCAAAACACATCCCGTTTCCGAAGCAACCATTGACGCACCAAAGGAAGAAGCATAGCGAAGATACTGCTCGAACTTTGTCAGCAACTCTTCTCGTATCGTTAAATCTGGATGAATCATATTGATATAGCAACTTAAAATTCCTACGGACACTTCTTGCTTTTCTAAGACACGTTTGACATAATTTCCCATCCCAGAATTGATTTCGTTTGCGCCAGAAGACATTTCAGGAAACGAAAGACCTAAGGCGAGCTGCAGTGTATGGATCCCTTGTTCTTTTGTTTTTTCTGCAAGATCTTCTATCGTTTGGACTTGGGAAAGATCATGTCCTCTAATTGTAATGTTCAACATAATTATTCTCCTAACTCAGCATATTGGGTAGCCACATGACGATTTGCGGGAAATAGGTAATCAAAAACAAGACGACTAGGATAATCCCATAAAACGGAAGAAGTGGTTTCAGCATGGCTTCTGCTTTTACGCCTCCTACACTTGCACCGACATATAACCCTGTACCTACAGGAGGTGTAATTGAGCCTACACACAGATTCATGATTGAAAACAATCCATAATGTACAGGATCAACCCCTACACTTGTGACGATCGGTAAAAATATTGGTGTAAAAATCAAAATAGCAGGCGCTACATCCATAAACATACCCACAAGTAATAACACAAGATTGACTAATAACAGAATCACTAGCTTATTATCCGTTACCCCCATAATCAACGAACTAATTGCCTGAGGAATACCGGTAAACGCCATGGCGAAAGACATCATGGAAGAAGTAGCTAATAAGAACATGATCGTCCCTGACATTGCTACTGATTGAAACAACATATTAGGTATATCTTTTAGTTTTACCGTTTTATAGTAAAACATAGCAATCAACAGGGAGTAAATGACAGCTATCGCTGAAGCTTCTACTGCTGTAAATATCCCCGTCAAGATACCACCGATAATGATGACAATCAATAGAAGGCTAGGAATCGCCTCTTTTATTATTTTTCCAGCATGAGCCATCTGTCCTTTTTCGACAACAGGGTATTTATTCTTTTTAGCAACGATGAATGCTACTAGCATGATTCCTAGTGCCCACAAAGCCCCTACGAGATACCCTCCCATAAATAAAGCCGAAATCGAAGCACCACCAGCAACAAGTGAATACATGATAAAAGCAGTACTTGGAGGAATGACCATACCTGTCGGAGCTGACGCGATATTGACCGCTGTTGCAAACTTCCGGTCATATCCTTCTTCCACTTGCTGAGGGATCAAGACTCCGCCAATCGCGGTAGAAGCGGCAATGGCTGAACTAGAGATGGAACCAAATAAAGCATTCCCTAACACATTCGTATGAGCTAAAGCCCCCGGTACGCGTCCGACGAACAACATCGCAAAATCCACTAGTTTCTTGGCTATCCCTCCATTATTCATGATAATACCTGAAAGAACGAAAAACGGAATAGCGATGAGCGAAAAACTGTTGATGCTTCCCACCATTTTTTGAGCTGAACTAAAAGCAGAAACATCAAACGGTATAACTAACAATAAAGTCATCATTGATGAGAACGCAATACTTATAGCAATCGGCATCCCTAATACAAGCAACACGACAAATACAAAAAATAACACTAATCCGGCTTCTATTGCCATTTTATTCCTCCATTTTTATATTTTTTCTTGAATTGCTGGCTTGTTGCTTAATGTATCGATTAGATTGATCAGACTATAGATAATGATGAGTATCCCTGAGACAGGTACTGACAAATAGACGTACCCCATCGGAATGCTTAAAGAAGGCGAGATCTGCCCCATTGTCAACGTGACAGCATTCCATCCGCCATACACCATGATCATCGCAGCAAATACCAGAAACAAACTTTGAACAACGACTTCTAAAATTTTACTTTTTTTACCAGATAATTTTTCACTTAAAACCGTTACGGCTAGATGTGCTTTTTGTCCCACAACATACGCGGAAGACAACATGGCAAACCAGACAAGTCCGAATCGAACAAGCTCTTCTGTCACCGTATTCGGATTTCCTAAAACCGTTCTGGAAAATACTTGCCATAAAACGACAGCGACCATCCCAACAAGCAAAACAGCTCCTAGGATCTCTAACACCTTATTTAAAATCATTTTCATCACAGCTACGCTCCTTGCTCTTGGATCTTTTGATAAAGGTCTTTGTAGGCAGGATCATTTTTGAATGTATCATGAAGCGGTGCGACTGCCTCTCGAAACGGTGTATTATCTACATCATTGAATTGAACTCCATGTTCTTCTTGTGCTAAAGCTTTTTCTTCTTCAATTGCTCTGGCAAAAGCTTCGATTTCAAAAACCGTCGATTCTTTTGCTGCTTCTTCAATCGCTTTTTCCTGTTCAGCAGTTAGCTGTTCTTTGATAGCATCATTCATGATGATGATATCGGGCACACGTGTATGCTCATCATAAGAATAGTATTTAGCTACCCCGCCATGTCCAGCTGTATACAAGACAAACTCATTGTTTTCTGATCCGTTGATCAAATTGGATTGAAGAGAAGTGTATACCTCATCACTTCCCATGGGGACTGGCGAACCGCCTAAAAGCTCGACCATTTTAATAGCTGTTTCGCTTTGCATCACACGGATTTTCTTTCCCTTCAAATCTTCCGGTGTATGGATTGGACCGTCTACCATATAAAAACTGCGTTGACCAGAATCATAATAGGTCAATCCGGTAAACCCTAAATCTTTGGTTGATTGGTAGATTGGTTCCATTATTTCTTCGTTATCCATCACCTTAAAGAAATGTTCTTCATCATTGAATAGATAAGGGACTGAAAAAATCGAATAATCTTTAGAAAAACTTTCCAATGCTGAGGCACTTACTTTTGTGAAATCTACTGCTCCTGACTGTGTCAACTCGATTAGTTCCCGTTCTCCACCCAGTTGTCCATCTGGAAAATACTGGATCTGTACGGAACCGTCTGTTTTTTCTTTTACTAAACGCCCAAATTCATTCATTGCATCAATTACCGGCTGGCTGTTGCTTGCGTAAGCAAAGCGCAAGGTAACTGTCTCATTTACGTCTGCATCTGCGACAGTTGCCACACTAGAATTATTTCCGCAGCCGCTTAGACCTAGCAGACCTAGGCTAAGCGAACTTGCTGCAAACAGCAGTGATGTTTTTTTCATATGGGTTTCCTTTCTTTTAACAATAAGAGACGAGCAATTCTGTCAAACAAAGCACCGTTAACGACTGTCCATAAGGCATTGCTGTGATTCCGATATTCCGATAAAAATCTAAACTATCCCCCATTCCTGTCCCGATTGAAACGTTTTGGACTTCTCCTTTTTCATCGATTTGTTCAAGCAATCCTTGGATAGCACGATAAGCGACTTCTTTATATTCTTGCGGCAAATAACGTTTATGGACCGCTTTCAAAATACCGTAAGCAAATCCTGCAGTTGCAGAAGATTCCACATAAGAAGAAGGATCATCTAACAACGTATGCCATAAACCGCTTTCAGATTGATAAGTTTTTAATGCGCGCACTTGTGCTTCAAGTGTTTCAATCAACAATTTGCGCAATGCATCTTCTTTCGATAGTTCTAAGATCTCGATGATTTCTGGAATAGCAATCGTCAACCAGCAGTTGCCACGAGCCCAAAATGCTTCGGCGTAGTTATGATTTCCTTCAAACGTCCAGCCGTGATACCACAACCCTGTTCGTTTATCCATCAAGTATTTGATGTGGATCATAAACTGGTAACGTGCTTCTTCTAAATATTCTGGGCGATTCAACAGTTTCCCGATTTTTGCCAAAGGAAGCACTGTCATCATCAATGTATCATCCCACAGCTGATTCTTATTTTCCGGTCCATATGTGGCATGTTGCAACCCCTCTTCATTTGTCCGAGGCATGTCATTCATGACCCATTCTGCCCATTGTTCTAAATAAGGCAAATAGCGTGAATCTTTCGTGTCTTCATACAAGTAAGCCATCGTCAACAACGGGGCCATCGTATTGACGTTTTTTGGCGGAGCGCCTTCTTCCATCCGATCTTCAAACCATTCATTGACTACTTGATAAGCGCGAGGATTTTTTGTCATCTGGTAATTTTTATAAATACCGTATAATCCGACACCTTGTGGCCAATTCCATACTGTCCAGCTTTTGTCATCTACTTTCAATCCATCAAAGTCCAATAAAAATTCACCGTTATCGTCTTTGATCGTTGTCAGGTTTTCAACGAGCAGGTCAATTTTTTCTTTCACTAATTCTTTAGGTACAAAAATCTCTTCTTTAATAATCATCTTTATGCCACCTTTTTTAAACGCTTTCATTTTTATATCCTTAATATAGCAGTAATACCGTTCACTATAAATATCGCTTTTTGAACAAAAACTGTCTAAAATTGACCTAAACGTTAAATAACAAAAGTAACTTTCAAATACTTAGAAAACAAAAAAAGAACTTGGAGAAACAACGTTTTCCAAGTTCTTTTTCATCTATTTTTTTATCTCTTTTCTATGCTTTCTTTTGCTTATCCATTGTAAGCATCAATGATGATTTGTTTCAATTCAGAGATCAATGGTTCTTTCGGATTAGCTGTCGTACATTGGTCTTCGTAAGCTAATTCAGCCATACGGTCTACGGTAGTATCTAGTGTTTCTTGTGTGACTCCTTGAGCTTTTAGACTCATGTTGATGCCGACAGATTTTCCTAATTCATAAACAGCAGTTGCTAAAGCTTCGACTAATTCCTCTGTTGTTTCGCCTTTCAGACCTAAGAATTTTGCAATATCTGCGTAATCTGTATCTGCACGGAAATAGTCATATTTAGGGAACATCGCATGTTTTTGTGGATCTTTTGCATTGTAGCGGATAATATGCGGTAAAAGAATCGCATTTGTCCGCCCATGAGGGATCCCGTATTCCCCACCGATTTTATGTGCGACTGAGTGACAAATACCTAGGAATGCGTTAGCAAACGCCATACCAGCCATTGTAGAAGCGTTGTGCATTTTTTCACGTGATTCCATATCAGGTGTTTTCACTGATTTTTCTAAATAGTCAAAGACTAATTTGATCGCTTGCAGACTCAATCCGCGTGTATAATCTGAAGCCATGACTGAAACATAAGATTCAATTGCATGCGTCAACACATCCATTCCTGTATCTGCTGTGACAGATGCTGGAACTGACATAACGAATTGAGGATCGACGATTGCGACATCCGGTGTCAATGCATAATCTGCCAACGGATATTTCACATGTGTTTCACTGTCAGTGATGACCGCAAATGGTGTTACTTCAGAACCAGTCCCTGATGTTGTCGGGATACATACGAATTGTGTCTTTTCTGGTTTATCGATCTTGTATGTCCGTTTACGGATATCCAAGAATTTTTGTTTTGCACCGAAGAAAGATGTGTCTGGGTGTTCATAGAACATCCACATTCCCTTAGCCGCGTCCATTGCAGAACCGCCTCCAAGAGCGATCACTGTATCTGGCTTGAAGTCTGCCATCAATTTCGTTCCTGCGTATACGGTATTTGTCGATGGGTTCGGTTCAACCTCTGAGAAGACTTCGATCTTCACATCATTTTTGCGTCGTGCCAATACTTCACGAACTGTATCGCAGTAACCGAATTGGACCATACCTGGGTCACAAACGATCATGACACGTTCAACATTTTCCATTTTCTCTAAGTACAATAGAGAATTCTTTTCAAAGAAGATTTTTGGCGGTAATTTGAACCATTGCATGTTATTTCTCCGTTTCGCTACAGTTTTGACATTGATTAAGTTTACAGCAGAGACGTTACGAGAAACAGAGTTCTTACCATAAGAACCGCATCCCAAAGTCAATGACGGAATCATTTCGTTATAGATATCACCGATGCCGCCTTCTGCAGATGGTGTATTCACTAAAATACGACAAGCTTTCATTCGAAGACCGAATTTGACATGCAACTCTTCGTTTTCTGAATGGATAACTGCTGTATGTCCTAATCCTCCAAGATTCAACATACCTTCACACAAATCGAACGCATGGTCCGTGTTGTTAGCTTTGATCATGGCAAGAACTGGAGAAAGTTTTTCTCTTGAAAGCGGATAATCTGGTCCTACGCCTTCCAATTCAGCAATCAGCATTTTCGTTCCTTTTGGTACACTGATTCCTGCCAAATTAGCGATTTCCATCGCAGAATGTCCAACGATTGATGGATTGACCGCATATTTCCCTTCGTTCATCACTGCATCTTCCAATTTTTGCAATTCATCTGGTTTTACGATATAAACTTGGTGTGCTTGGAATTCTGCTTTTACTGCTGCGTAGATTTCTTTGTCCACGATCACAGCTTGTTCAGAAGCACAGATCATCCCATTATCAAATGTTTTCGAAACGATCAAATCGTTCACTGCACGTTTGATTTTTGCTGTTTTTTCAATATAAGCTGGTACGTTACCTGGACCTACACCTAAAGCTGGTTTTCCTGTAGAGTAAGCAGACTTGACCATTCCAGCTCCACCTGTCGCTAAGACGATCGCGATACCTGGATGGTTCATTAGCATAGAAGTCGCTTCGATCGATGGATGTTCAATCCATTGGATACAATTTTCAGGAGCTCCGGCAGCGATAGCAGCATCACGTACCACTCGTGCTGCTTCTGCAGAAGATTTTTGGGCACTTGGATGGAAAGCAAAAACGATTGGATTTCTTGTTTTCAACGCGATCATTGATTTGAAAATCGTTGTGGAAGTCGGATTCGTTGTTGGAGTTACTCCGCAAACCACACCGACTGGTTCAGCAATTTCAATCAATCCCTTTTGGACATCTTCATTGATTACACCAACTGTTTTATCATGTTTGATATTATGCCAAATATATTCAGACGCATACATATTTTTGATTGCTTTATCTTCGTAAACACCGCGACCTGTTTCTTCCACAGCCATTTTTGCTAATGGCATATGTTGATCTAAAGCTGCCATTGCCATTTCATGCACGATATGGTCCACTTTTTCTTGATCAAAGCTTTCCATTTCTTTCAATGCTACATTTGCTTTTTCTGCCAAACCATCAATCATTGCTTGTACGTCAATTGTCTTCGTTTTTTCTTTTTCCATTACTTTAGCCATCATTATCCTCCTAATGGGTCATGGTTATTTGTTAAATCATTCACATGTATATCATACAATATTTGTTTTTCTATGTAAACACTTTTTTGTGATTTTTTTCACAGTTATTTTTAAATATAAAATCCCTTTATTTATAAGTGTTTACATGGAAAAATATATAAAGTTATTTATTATTATTTATATGACACATCCGATTATTCAACGTTGAGCAATGTATCCTATGCTCTTATCTCTTTCTTTTTTGAATAAAAAATGAGGTAGAACACCTTTCTGCCCTACCTCGTCTTTAAATAAGCTTTGATACTTATTTTTCTTTTTTCTCTTCTGTCTCTTCCAGCGTTTCTGTTGTTTCAGTTTTTACTTCAACTGTCTCAGCTGGTTCTTCTGTTGTTTCAACAGTAGTCGTTGCATCATTTGTTACGACAGTTCCTGGTTTGACCGTTTTGATTGCTGCACGATCGTACTCAAGGAAGATCCCTTCGCAGTCTATAACGACTGTCCGTTTATCATTGTCGATTTCTGAAACAACTCCGTGTAATCCGCCGATTGTTACGACTGAATCACCTGGTTTCATGCTATCTAACAAGTTTTGACGTTCTTGCTGTTGTTTCTTTTGCGAACGTGACATAAAAAACCACATTGCTAATAGCGCGATAAACATCACAAGCATTGGTAATGATCCCATTTTTTTCACCTCACTAATTCTGTATCTACAAAAAACACTTTAGCAGAAAAATGCTGCTAACACTAGTTTTTTACTTAATTTTTAAAAGATTTTCCTTTAGAAACTTTTTGCGTTTTCTTTATTGAACCCGTATTCTTCAAAAAAGGCTTCTCTAAATTCAAGCAAATTATCATCCATGATTGCTTGACGCACTTGTTTCATTAGATTCAACAAGAAGTATAAATTATGGTAAGAAGTCAAACGAATGCCAAATGTTTCATCACATTTGATCAAATGGCGGATATATGCACGTGTATAGTTTTTACATGTGTAACAATCACATTTCTCATCAATTGGACGGAAATCATGGGCATATTTCGCATTTTTCACTACTAGACGGCCTTGAGAAGTCATACATGTGCCATTTCGAGCGATTCGAGTAGGCAAGACACAGTCAAACATGTCTACTCCACGGATAACACCATCGATCAATGAATCAGCAGCACCGACACCCATCAAGTAACGTGGTTTGTTTTCGGGGATCAACGGTGTAGTGAATTCTAATACACGGTTCATTTCTGATTTAGGTTCCCCGACAGATAACCCGCCGATTGAGTAACCAGGGAAATCCATGCCGACTAGATCTTTCGCGCTTTGACGACGAAGATCTTCAAATCCTGCGCCTTGAATGATTCCAAATAATCCTTGACGGTCTGGGTTAGCATGAGCTTTCAATCCTCGTTCTGCCCATCGAGACGTACGTTCTACTGATTTTTTCACGTAGTCGTAACTTTCATCGAATGGTGGACATTCGTCAAAACTCATCATAATATCAGAGCCCAATTTATTTTGGATGTTGATTGCTTTTTCTGGTGATAAAAACATACGCGAACCATTCAAGTGGTTTTTGAAATGCACGCCTTCTTCTTCGATATTCCGCATATCACTTAATGAAAAAACTTGAAAGCCGCCTGAATCTGTTAAAATCGGTTGATCCCAGTTCATAAATTTATGCAGTCCGCCAGCTTCTTCTACTAAGTCTTCACCAGGGCGTAGCCATAAATGATATGTATTACTTAAAATAACGCCAGCACCCATTTCTTTCAACTCTTCTGGGGACATTGTTTTTACTGTAGCTAATGTTCCTACTGGCATGAACATTGGTGTGGGAAAAGTTCCGTGCGGCGTGATCAATTCCCCTAAACGCGCGCCAGTATGTTTTTCTTTCTTGATTAAACGATAGCGAATGGCAGGTTGCGTCATTCATTTCCCTACTTTCTATATAAAATATCTTGACAACTCCCACCATCATAATCGTTTCAAGTGCTTTTTGCAAGTTCCCTCGGCTTCCTTCTACTTTATTTAATATTCTTTTTTTTATTTTTTTCATGAATAACAAAAAAGAAAAAAACATTATGACAGAAATATTTTTTGATACATGGTATATTGGTTTTATGAAAGAAAGGAGGGGAAAATCATGCAATCTTCTGCAGAATTAAAACGCCAAGCAAAAGAGAGTTTAAAAGGTCGGTGGGGTCAAGCTGTTTTATTAAATCTAATCCCTACATTGATTGGTATTGTTGCTATTCTTCTTATTATGATTCCTATTATCTTGTTTGCTATTGCCACATATGATGGCTCAGCGAACGTCTCAGATGCGATGGCATCAGGAAGCGGTAGTTCAGGAGGCGGTGGTGGAATTATTTCTAGCATTATCAGCGCTTTGTTCATGAGTGGTATTTCTTGGACTTATCTTGATGTTTTACGTGGTCAAAAAGATCAGATTGAACCATTCAAAGATGCATTTCGTGGATTCAAAGGTTTGTTTATCGGCGGAGTGATCGGTTTAGCTGTGTTGATTTCAATCTTTACAACATTATGGGGTTTGTTATTAGTTATTCCTGGAATCATTAAAAGCTATTCTTATTCTCAAAGCTATTTTATCTATTATGATATCGTCCAAGAAACAGGTCAAACGCCTAAAGTACTGGATACGATCACCGCAAGTCGAAAATTGATGGATGGTTACAAAGGAAAACTTTTCTGGTTAGATCTTTCATTTATCGGCTGGCATATCTTAGCATTAGCAACTGCTGGTATCGGTTATCTATGGCTCAGCCCATATATTTCCGCAACAAAAGCAGCATTTTATGAACAATTGCCAAAAGATATTTAAAAGAGAGTGTGAGCCTGCCGTTTAATTCCGAGTCACAAAAAACAGTTTCTCATGTTTGATGAATATCGTGACTTGTGACCGTGGGGTTGGCAGGAGAACACCGTTTATCGAAAGGCAGTAAAAAAAACATTCAGCCCATTAGCAAAAAGGAGGTGTGACAACATTCATGTCACACCTCCTTTTTGTATAGTTCCAGTAAAAAGAAAATCAACTTAGAAACAGTTGATCATTCCTCTTCTTCTGCTTCCGGTAATCGATGGAACTTGATCAGTTCATTGACCGCGATTGGTACGATAGACAAAATCCCTACCAAGAACCAGTGATTCAAACTGATGTGTACTAGGCCGAATAGTTCTTGCGTAAACGGCAGCAAAGCAACAGCTGTTGTAATAGCTAATGCCAGTAACGCCATTTCAAACAACGCTTTATTCGTTGCTAAATTGACTTTGAAGATCGATTGACTGCTGCGTACATTGAACACATGCAAAATTGATGAATAAGCTAAGATCAAGAATGCAACTGTTTGACCGACATGCTGACTTGCGTCTACCCATGGACTGATGGTATCGACATAACTACCTAAATAATAACCAAACAGTGTCACGATGGTAAAGACCCCTGCGTTTATGGCGATTTTTTGCAATAAGCCTCGAGCAAAGATTCCTTCGTTTTTCGGAATAGGTGGCTGATCCATGATACCGTGTTCTGCTGGTTCTCTTCCTAATGCAAATCCTGGAAGTCCATCGGCAACTACATTGACAAACAGTAGTTGTACAGCTGTGAATGGCGCTCCCCAGCCTAACAGCATCGCAATCAAAACAATAAAGATCTCCGAAATGTTGCAACTTAGCAAAAAGTTGATTGCTTTACGAATATTCTGATAAACCGAGCGTCCTTGACTGACAGCATCGACGATCGTCGCAAAGTTGTCATCCGTCAGAATCATATCTGCGGCACTTTGCGCCACATCTGTTCCTGTGATCCCCATAGCACATCCGACGTTACTTGCTTTCAACGCTGGTGCATCATTCACACCATCACCAGTCATCGCTACGACTGCACCTGTACGTTGCCAAGATTTGACGATCCGGATCTTGTCTTCTGGCGTTACCCGAGCATAGACAGAGAGAGCTTTGACACGCGCATCTAATTCTTCGTCTGATAATTGATGCAGTTCTGATCCTGAGAGTGCTTCTGACGGATCATTCAAGATACCTAATTCTTTCGCTATGGCACTGGCAGTTACCACATGATCTCCAGTGATCATGACTGTTTTGATGCCGGCCTTTTTCGCTCGCTTGATTGCTCCTTTACTTTCTGGACGTGGCGGATCGATCATTCCGATCAGGCCAATCAAACGTAAGTCTTTTTCCAATGCTTCAGAAGAAATATCTTGCGGCTCTTCGTCATAAGTAGCATAACCAACAGCAATCACTCTCAGTGCCCGTTTACCAAAGCGATCATTAACGATTGCTGCTTGTTCTACATCGCCTGAACTAAAGCGCGGAGCCAGAACATCGAATGCTCCTTTGGTGATTGAGATGTATTTTTCACCCATTTGATGAACCGTTGTCATCATTTTTCGTTCAGAATCAAAAGGAAGCTCGTTTACTCGTGGATATTTTTCTTCTAATTCTGCTTTTGTATGATAATTCTCTTCAACAGCCCTAACGATGGCTACTTCTGTTGGATTACCTTTGATAACAAGATCATCGTCTTCTTGTTCGACCGTCACATCTGTACATAATGCAGCCATTTTCAATATTTCCATCGCGCTGTTCGTCATTGAGTCTTCGATATTCGTTACTTCATCTTCTTTGCTCCAGACTCGGCGGACGCGCATTTCATTTTGTGTCAGCGTTCCTGTTTTGTCTGAGCAGATAACATTAGCGGTTCCTAGCGTCTCTACTGCTGGTAGCTGCCGGATAATCGCATGTTTCCTCGCCATCTTCTGCACACCGTAGGCAAGTGTCAACGTAACAATAACAGTCAAGGTTTCCGGTACAGCTGCAACAGCCAAGGAAATCGAAGTCATGAACATTTCAAGGAGTGGTTCTCCTTGTAATTCACCAATCACAAATACTAAAGCCGCAGCCGCTAAAGCGATCATACTGATTCGTTTGCCTAGCTGATTCAACCGGACCTGTAAAGGTGTCTTTTGCATGGTGTTTTCGTTCAAAAGATCCGCGATCTTACCCATTTCAGTAGCCATACCAATAGCAGTGACGATGGCTTTCCCACGACCTGCAGCAACCGTACACCCTTTAAATACCATATTAAGTTGGTCACCTAATGACTCATCTTCTTTTGCGACGAATGCTGCATCTTTTTCGACTGCTTCACTTTCTCCAGTCAGCGCCGATTCTTCTACACGTAATTGGGATGCTTCGATCAAACGGGCATCGGCAGAAATAGCATCACCGGACTCTAAAACAAGAATATCCCCAACCACCAGTTGCTCTGACTCAACAGTGGTCACTTTGCCATCACGTATGACAGTTGCCGTTTGTTTATTCATATCTTGCAAGGATTCCAGTGCTTTTTCTGCGTTTCCTTCTTGGACGATTGACAATACCGAGTTGATCACAACGATAGCGATGATCAGCAGTCCTTCAAATAAATCTCCATGCTCTGTAGCAAATGCAGTATAAAAGGAAATCACCGCTGCTATAAGAAGTACGATCGTTGTAAAATCCGACAAGCTTCGAAGGAATTTTTTGATCATTGATTCTTTTGGTGCCTCATCGAATTTATTCAATCCCTGCTTTTTTCGTCGTTCATCCACTTCTTGTGAAGACAACCCAGTATCTGGATCTGCTTCCGTTACCTTCCTTACTTCTTCTATTGTCTGCTTGTATTCTTCCATCCTATTCCTCCTTTAAAATCTTCGTACAAAAAAAGGTACTAATTTTACTATAACATCCTTTTTTTAATTACTTCAAACAAAGGGCCTATTGATTATTTGTTAAGAAAGTATAAAATCCAAAGCACTTACATTTGCAAACGCTACCAAAAGATGCTATTATATAGATGTAAGGAAGGAGGATACCATCAAATAAACAGAAGAATTTCTCGATAGAACAGTGTAAGCAAACAAAGTTGTTAGAAGTACAGGTTTCACCCAGACATGCGTGTAGAGTACAAAACTATAAATAGTGAATGCGTATGGATGTTTGGATCACGAAGTATCCGAAACAAGAAGTAATGCGATACGTAACAATTGAATAACGTAAACGTCTGAAAATTGAATAGGAACAAGAGATGTTTCAAATGTTGAAGATGTAACGAAAACAAAATTTTTGTTTAACATGAAGAAATTCAACACCGTGCTTTGCATGTATGATGGAAAGTTACAATCATTTCTGTTTATTTGAATCCTTCCGAGATACAAGAAAGCCGAGCTTATCGAGAGCTCGGCTTTTTCTTATTTGTACGCATTTTTCTTAACTTTTAACTTGCATTTTACTACATTTTTCATACAAAAATTGATCGATTGTCGCTGAAAAGTTGGTGTATCATAAAGATAGTTCTTAACTTCTTCAATGTTATTACTCGTTAATGAAGTTTCTAGTAATAACACGTGCTTCAAAGCAGAAACGCAACTGCATAATTATCTGCGAATAGAAGCATCGAAAAAAGCTGCCAGTTAAAAAATCGGCAGCTTTTTTCTTTGTTTTTACGGAGATATTCTTGACTTTTTCATACTCAGAGTACGATTGTTCTAAACAGTCTTATTTCACGAACATCGCATCTCCGAAACTGAAGAAACGATAGCGCTCGTCAATCGCATGCTGATAAGCAGATAATGTCAATTCTCTTCCGGCAAAAGCACTTACTAACATGACTAAAGTTGATTTTGGCAAATGGAAATTAGTTGAGAAAGCTTCTACCACTTTGAATTCATAGCCAGGCGTAATGAAAATATCAGTCCATCCGCTGTCTGCTTTGATTTCTCCATTAAATTTCGTCCCAATCGTTTCTAATGTTCGAATTGAAGTTGTTCCGACAGCCACGATTTTCCCGCCATTTTTACGTACTTGATTCAATCGTTCAGCTGCTTCTTCCGTCAAACGGTAGAATTCACTATGCATATGGTGTTCTTCGATCTTATCTACGCTGACAGGACGGAACGTACCTAACCCTACGTGTAGTGTCAGATAGACTAATTCAACACCCTTTGCTTCGATTTCATCAAGCAGTTCTTTCGTAAAATGCAATCCCGCTGTTGGCGCTGCAGCAGACCCATTTTCTTTCGCATAGACAGTTTGATAGCGATCTGGGTCTTCCAGACGTTCTTTGATATATGGAGGCAATGGCATTTCTCCCAATGATTCAAGAATCTCTAGGAAAATTCCTTCATACTCAAAGTCAATGATCCGTCCGCCGTGTTCCAATTCTTCTTTCACTACTGCTTGCAATCTGCCATCACCAAAAGAGATTCTTGTCCCAACTTTGGCACGTTTCGCAGGTTTGATCAATGTCTCCCACGTATCTCCTTCTGTATTCGTTAGAAGAAGGACTTCTAAATGAGCACCAGTATCTGGTTTTTCTCCATATAAACGAGCAGGTAGAACTCGTGTATTATTCATGACTAGCGCATCACCAGGGTGTAATTCTTCAATGATTTCATGGAAATGCTTGTCTTTCATTTCTCCAGTTTTCCGATCCAAAACAAGTAAACGAGAATGATCGCGGTCTTTTAATGGTGTTTGTGCGATCAACTCTTCCGGCAAGTCAAAATCAAAATCTTCTGTTGTTAACATATCGTCACTCACTTTCTATCATGTGCTTCATCATTCTATCATGTTTTTCGTTCTGTTGGCAAAATCAGCACATTTTTATCCTAGCTTTTTATTTCCTTAAATAAAAAAACTACCCTATTTGTATTTTTTCATTGTTTTAGGCATACTAGTAATAGATAGTTCTTCATTGAAAATAGAAAAAGAGGTGGCACCATGATTGAATTTCAAAATGTGTCAAAGATTTATAAAGGTGGAAAAGTTGCTGTAGAGGACGTCAATCTTTCATTTGAAAAGGGTGAATTCATCTGTTTTATCGGTACGAGCGGAAGCGGAAAAACGACGACGATGCGGATGATCAACCGCATGACTGATCCGAGCAAAGGAAAAATCCTGATCGACGGCAAATCCATCCAAGAAATTGATCCAGTGGAATTGCGACGTCAGATCGGCTATGTTATCCAAAGTATTGGATTGATGCCTCACATGACGATCCGTGAAAATATCACTCTTGTCCAAAAATTGTTGAAAGTCAGTCAAGAAGAACGGAATAAAACAGCTGAAAAAATGATTGATCTTGTGGAATTGCCCCGAGAGATGTTAGATCGCTATCCACATGAATTATCTGGTGGTCAGCAGCAGCGTATTGGAGTCGTTCGTGCCTTGGCAGCCAATCAAGATATCATCTTGATGGACGAGCCATTCGGTGCGCTTGATCCCATCACTCGTGATTCTTTGCAAGACCTTGTCAAAGATTTACAAGAGCGCTTGGGAAAAACGATCGTATTTGTAACCCATGACATGGATGAAGCGATTAAACTAGCAAGCCGTATCGCCATCATGAGTGAAGGTCGTGTGATCCAATTCGATACACCAGAAAATATTTTACGTCATCCTGCAAACGATTTCGTAGAAGAGTTGATTGGAGAAGATCGCTTACTACAAGCAAAACCAAATGCGACAAGAGTCGGAGAAGTTATGCTAAATACAGCAATCACGATTACACCGGAAAAATCATTACAAGAAGCAATCAAACTGATGAGGGAAAAACGTGTAGATACGTTGTTAGTTACCGATAATTCGAATGTATTAAAAGGATTTATCGATGTAGAAACGTTGAATAAAAAACGAGGAAAAGTATCCAGTGTAGGCGACATTTTGAATAAACATGTTTTTTACGTAAAAGAATCCGCCTATCTTCGTGATACCTTGCAACGCATTTTAAAACGCGGGCTGAAATACGTGCCGGTCGTTGATGAACAGAACAAAGTCGTAGGTATCTTGACTCGCGCATCATTAGTGGATATTGTCTACGATGTGATTTGGGGAGAAGACCCCGCAACTACTGATGTTGCAGAGTCAGCTACTCCTGAAGAATCTAAGGAGGTCTGACCTATGCAGCAGTTTTTTCATCAGCACGGTTCAGAAATTCTCTCAAAAGGTTTTGAACATCTTTATATTTCGGGACTTGCTTTGATCATTGGTATCATCATTGCTGTACCGCTTGGTGTCTTACTGACACGTTTTCCGAAAGCTGCTACGATTGTGATTGGCTTAACCAGTGCCTTGCAGACAATCCCTTCTCTTGCTTTATTGGCATTGATGATCCCGCTATTTGGCGTAGGTAAATTACCTGCGATCATCGCTCTCTTTATTTATTCATTATTGCCAATTCTACGAAATACGTATATCGGGATGAAAAATGTCGATTGGAATTATCGGGATGTGGCAAAAGGGATGGGAATGACTGAGTTCCAATCCATTTTTTCCGTCGAACTGCCTATTGCTATGCCAACGATCATGGCCGGCATTCGTTTAGCTGCCGTTTACGTGATTGCATGGGCTACCCTTGCCTCTTATATCGGGGCTGGTGGTTTAGGTGATTTGATTTTTAGTGGACTGAATAATTACCAACCAGATCTCATTTTGGCAGGTACGATCCCTGTAACGATTTTAGCACTGTTGGCTGATTGGCTTCTAGGTCTCTTGGAACACCGGCTGACACCGATCGCACTTAGAGAGGAGAATGAAGAATGAAACGTATATTAAAAATGACCATGGTTCTTTTCTCTCTTCTTATACTTGCGAGTTGTTCCTTCCCTGGACTTGCCAGCAATACAGATGAAGACACCATCTCGATCACAGGTGGGATCACTTCTGAAGCTCAGATCTTAGCAAGTCTAGTTGCCGGGATGGTTGAACATTATACAGATAAAAACACAGCGATCATCAACAATCTGGCTACTACAACTATCAACCACCAAGCGATGATGAACGGAGATGCTTCGATTTCAGCAGCTCGCTACACAGGAACAGATTTAACCACTACATTGAATCTTCCTCCTGAAAAAGATCCGAAAAAAGCTTTTGAAATCGTGAAAGATGAATTTGAGAAAAGATATGACCAAACATGGTTCCCATCCTATGGTTTTGAAAATACGTATGTCTTTCTTGTTCGAAAAGACACCGCACAAAAATACCATCTATCTAAAGTCAGCGATCTGAAAAATGTAGCGGATGAATTAGTAGCTGGTGTAGATACTTCTTGGATCAATCGTAAAGGAGACGGTTACGACGGCTTCCAGGAAACTTATGGCTTCTCTTTCAACTCGATATTACCTATGCAGATTGGACTTGTTTACGATGCAGTCGAAGCAGGTAAAATGGATATTGTTCTTGGCTACTCTACGGATGGACGGATTGCCAGTTATGATCTAGTCATGTTGGAAGATGATCGTCAATTCTTCCCTCCATATGATGCTGCTCCAGTTGTAGACAACAAGGTATTAGCTGATACACCTCATTTAAAAGAAGCCTTAAATAAGTTAGGTCATACCATCAGTACGAAAAAAATGCAGGAATTGAACTACGAAGCAGATAATAATCTAGTGGAACCATCAGTAGTAGCACAACGTTTCTTACAAGAAAACCACTATTTTGAAGGGAAGTGAAGCAATTGGATAAAATGAATGTCTTTCAACAATTTTTCTATTATTTCCAGGAAAATGGCTCCTATATCTTTGCACAATTTATCCGTCACTTCCTGATTTCTATCTATGGTGTCCTCTTTGCAGCAGTTGTCGGGATTCCGGTCGGGATCATGATTTCTAGGAGACGTAAATTAGCAAACTCGGTGATTCGTTTGGCGAATATCATTCAGACGATCCCTTCTCTAGCCATGATCTCCATTTTAATCATTGGATTAGGTCTGGGAGTCAATGTCGTGATTGTTACTGTATTTTTATATTCCCTGTTACCCATCATCAAGAATACGTATACTGGGATGATCCAAGTAGACAAGAACATCCTTGATGTCGGCAAAGGCATGGGGATGACTGCTAGACAACGGCTATTCATGGTAGAGTTACCACTCTCTGTTTCTGTTATCATGGCAGGCATAAGAAACGCGCTAGTTGTTGCCATCGGGATAACCGCGATCGGTGCATTCGTCGGTGCTGGTGGTCTTGGAGATATCATTATCCGAGGAACTAATGCAACAGATGGCACATCGATTATTTTAGCCGGTGCATTGCCAACTGCATTAATGGCGATCATCACGGACTGGCTTTTAGGTATTTTGGAAAGACGGCTAGATCCTGCTTCAAAAAAATCGCAGACAGAATGAATCAAGACAAAAAAAGGTCGTAACGCTTGAGCGCTACGACCTTTTTTATTTAGATGATATTCAATAAACTACTTTGTGTCCCAGATTCTTGATGGACTTATTTCTTCAAATGGTAGCTATAGGTGCTGACAACGATATTTTCACGCCAAGACAATCGCAATCTTAACCGCAAACTTGTTTGGTTATGGAGAATATTCTGCCAGCGTCTGTTTGGTACAAATTGAGGAATCAGCACAGTAGTTGTATAGTTTTGTTTCGCTGCATTTTTACTTACGATATCTACATACCGAATAATTGGGTTTTCAATCGAGCGGTAAGAAGAATGGACGATTGAGAAACGGACATCTGGGAAATGCTTTTTAAATTCTGCTTCGATTTCTTTTTCTTTTTCGACATCTTCGTCTAGCGAAACGTGCATCGCAACGACATAATCACCGATCGAACGTGCATAATTCAACGCACCGATATTCACCCGTGTCACATTCCCAACTAATACAAGAACGGTATTTCCGTCATAGTCATGTAGTTTTGCATCATTTTCTAAACGAAGCTGTTCTGCCACTTTTTTATAATGATCATGGATCTTATAAAAAATGAACATAACGATTGGCATGATGATGAAGAAAGGCCAAATGTCTCCTAACCGATAGACGAACAAAATCGCAATGATTGCATATGAGATGAACGCACCTGTAATATTGGCAATCGATTTGCTTAACCATCTTTTTCCTTCTTTTTTCCATTTGACGACCATCCCTGTTTGAGATAAAGCAAATGGAATGAACACGCCGATAGAGTATAACGGAATCAAGCGTTCTGTTGAGCCATGGAAAATAAACAGCAACACGATCGAACCTAGCGCTAGAGTGATAATCCCATTGGAATAGCCTAGTCGATCCCCACGATCTTGATACATGTGAGGCATGAATTTATCTTTTGCCAGATTGTATGCAAGAACTGGAAAAGCAGAAAAACCAGTATTGGCAGCAACGGCTAAAATCAGTGCTGTAGCAAATTGAAGGACGTAATACAAAATACCATGTCCAAAGACAGCTTTACCGATTTGAGACAAAACAGTGACTTCTTTTTCTGGAACGATTCCATACCAATAATTGATAAATGTGATTCCAACGAAGAAGAAACCTAAGATCAATGCCATCATCGTCAATGTGGCAGCGGCATTTTTGGCTCTTGGCTTTTTGAAGAATGGTACGGCATTACTGATAGCCTCCACCCCAGTCAAAGAGGAGGAACCAGAAGAAAATGCTCGTAAAATCAAGGCGATAGAAACCCCCGGAACAGCCGCTCCTGGAAGCGCAGTAGCTTGCAATGGCACAGCACCTGTCACGATATTATATAACCCAACAACGATTAGCAACGAGATTACAAGGATAAATGTGTACACCGGAAATAACAGGAACGATGCAGATTCTCTCAGACCACGAAGATTCAGCATCATCAGTAGTAAAACGATTGTCACAGAAATAGCAACTTGATGCCCGTATAATGCTGGCACCGCTGATGTGATTGCTTCAGCACCTGCTGAGACAGATACTGCTACCGTCAACATGTAGTCGATCAATAAAGAGCCACCGGAAATCAAGCCCGCATTCTTCCCAAGATTCTCACTGCTGACGACATATGCTCCACCGCCATGAGGATAAGCATGGATGATTTGACGATATGATAGCGTTAAGGAAATCAATAAAATAATAACAAAAGCGGCAATGGGCAGCGAATACCAGATAGCTGCAGCAGACAAAGCGACTAAAACGACAACGATTTGTTCCGTACCATATGCAATAGATGATAACGCATCAGACGACAATAATGCCAAAGCAGCAAAACGGGTTAATTTGTGCTCATCATTTTCAGCAGATTTTAAAGGCTTACCTACTAACAACCTTTTTAAGTAATCCAATTTTTAAACTCCTTTACACGCAATTTTACTTCAAGTATTATAGTCGAAAATTTATAGTAAACAAGATGTTATAGTACGCTCACTGACCTTAAAAGTCAATAAACTTTAAGAAAATAATTGGAAAAAAACAGAAAAATATCAAGCGCTTTTTCAAACGCTTTAATACAGCAAAAATCTAACATTTTTTTATGGGCTTTTTCTTTGAATTCTATAATAAAAGGATAGAACTTGACTTAGAAAATCAGGTTCTATCCTTTTTTATATCTTAACTTTTGAAAGAGAAATGTGAAGCTGTTTTTGTTTGGTCATTCTTATTACTTGGTGCAGAACAGCTTTTTCACAACCTCTTGGTACACGGTGTTCCATCAGCTGACCCTCGGTATTAGCTCAAAACGCTGATTTCACAACCTCTTTTCTTTAATGAAAAATATGGCTCTCGTGCGCCGCTTCTTTGAATTTCGTCATTTTTTCTTCGATGAACGGATAGACTGCCGTTCCTACGACTCCAAAGACAACAAACAAACCGACCATGATCCAGATTGCATTCGTAGCATTTGGCCAGTAAATGCCTCCTGCAGATTCCCGCAACAAGTTTACCGCATGCGTAAATGGCAAGAACGGATTGATCATTTGGAAGAATTTTCCTGAGACTTGGATCGGATAGTTCCCGCCTCCACCAGAGATCGACAGTACTAAAATAATGATAGCGATCCCTTTACCGACGTTATCGAATAATGCAGCCAAGACGTAAACGATCATCATGAACGCTAAGGCGATCAAGACAGCAAATGACACGCTGTAGACTGGATTTTGGACATCTACTCCTAGTAAGAAAATATTTCCTAATGTAACAATCAAGCTTTGCGCGATTGCCATTGTCAAGAATGTCAGCATACGAGCAACGAATTGTTCTCGTTTCGTAAAATTATTTCGGTCTTTCTTTCCTAAATAGTATTCTGTCGTAGCAACACTTGAAAGAAGAACAGCGCCGACCCACAGACATAGTGCAGTATAAAATGGGGTGCTAGCTGAACCGTTATTTGCGATTGGATAGAGCGCATTGGTTTGCAGCTCAACAGGTTGTGTAAAGAAGTCACTTTCTTTTGTTGCATCTAGTTTCAATAATTTGATGACTTCGCCTAGATCGACTTCCTGTTCGCCTTTTCGGATCGCATCTGCTGCTTTTTGGATACCAGCTTTGATATTTGGCCAGTCATTGTTGATCAAGTCCGCAGCAGCATTCACAGCTGTTTCGACTTCTGGCATTTTTTCATTTACTGTTGTCAATGTACCGGTGATTTCATTTTTTAGTGTGGGCCAATCATTTTGGATAAAATCAGCGGCCAACCCTAATTTTTGCTGAAGGATCGGTAATTCATTGTTGTATAGGTCTGCCCCTTCATTGATGCCATTGACGATGGTCTCCATATTGCCATTCAACATTGTATTGGCATCGTGGATTTCTTGTCCAATTGCAGGCATTTCTTTTTGATATTTTTCTAAGATTGCCACTGCATTTGTTACAGTTGCTTTCGTTGAGCTGAGAAGCGAATCAAAGTCGATCTGGTCCGCTTTGCTCAGTGCGCCTTGTGCAGTCCCAATCGTATCGATGACTTGGTCTAGTAGAGAAGTGACGGTAGAGCTGACATTGTTTACATCAATACCATTGATTAAACTATTAACATTAGAAACTGCTTGTTTTATCTCATCAAAGAGATTTTGACTGATACTTCCTGCCTGAACAGCAGTATTCAAGGCGTTTTTTAATACATCCAATAACGTTTTGCCTTGAGTCAATTTGTCAATAATTCCCTGTAATTTATCATTACCGGCGTTATTCTGTAACTCAGTCAAAAACTGAATCAATTTGTCAATCGTAGCTTGTTGCTGTGGAATACCATCAATGATAGTTTGTATTGCTTGTTTTTGCTCATCCGTTAATTCAGTTCCAACCTGGATAGAGTCAATTAGCGAACCTGTCGTTGTTGCCACTTGTCCAATTGACTTCAATGTAACATCTACACTGTTTGTGATGCTTGGTATCGCATCTTTCAGCTGAGAGGCACCTGATTTTGTTTGGTTTGCTAGATCACTTGCCTGGTTTTCTAAATTTTTCACATCTGGCAAGATATCTTGTACTTGTTGGATGATCGTCAAGCCTTGTTTTGCTTCGTCAATTCCTTGATTCATTGTCTCTTGGATCGAAGCAAAATCACCGTCGATCTCTGCTAGTTGTTTACCGGCATTTTGGATCTCTGGGATTTTTTCTTGCAAATCAAGGATGATTTTTGCTTGGTCTTTCAACTCAGGCATTTTGTTATTCAATGCAACAACTTTTTCGCCCATCTCATCTACTTTAGGGATGTAATCCACGAATTCATTTGCTTTATTCAGTTTTTCTTTAATGTCAGGTAGTTGACTTTGTAATTCGAGGACTTGCTTTGTGTAGCCGTCGATCGTGTCCAGATTTTCATCTGTTGATAAAATCATATCTTTGACTTTATTGATACTTACTAGGTTCGTATCGATGTCGTAACCTATTTCATTGAATACTTTCAATAAAGTCGAACTGGCTGTTTTGATAAATTCATTTGTGATTTGCGATTGGATCGAACTTGCTCCTTTATCGGTGATTTTCGGTGCAATCGCATTGATTTTTTCATTTACCGTATATTCGATTTTGGGTTTCTTGATGTCACCACTAGTAAAACTCAGCAAATCTTCTGAGAAATCCTTTGGCAGGTAAATACCTGCGTAATACTTTCCGGAACGGACTCCGTCTTCTAATTGTTCTTTTGAATCAACGAATTGCCATCCTAATTGTTTATTTTTATGAAGCGATTCGATGACTTGCTTCCCAATGGCCACTTCTTTACCTTGAAACTCTGCTGGCTTGTCTGCACTGTAAACAGCAATTGGCAGCTCTCCAGTATTTCCATATGGATCCCATAGTGCTTTAATGTTAAACCACGCATATAGCGAAGGGATGATCATGATCGCAATGATCAAAAGTGTAGCAATCGGGTTTTTGAAAATCCGTTTCCAGTCAAGCAAATATAAACGAAGTGTATTTTTGATTGACTGCATAGTTCTCCCCCTTCTTCTTTTTTCAGCTGAATTACTTTACCATGTATTTCATACTTTTTTCAATCGGCTTTTTTCAAAAAAGTCGAATTTTTGGACATATCACGGCAATTGTCTCATTGTAATCTCTTACATATTGAGAAATAATTAAGGATTACAGCCTTTACTTTATCATGAAATAAAAGGGAAAGATAATTTTATGCCAAAGTTTTTATCTATTATACGTATACGCAAAAAAGCTAAAACACTTTTTTGGTCTTTGCCCCTACAAAAATGTTTCAGCTTTTTTCATTTTTTATTCCTATATTTCTTACTTTTCGAATGACAAAATGATTTTCCCAGCAGGAGGATGCCCTTCAACTTGCTGATGTGCTTGGATGACATGTGCAAGGGAAGCAGACAGATTCATTGAAATAAAAATATGAAAGGCACCTTTTTGATAGGCTTTGATTATGCCAGCAAAGGCTTCTGCATCTTGATATTCCTTTCTTGGAACAAATGATTCATAAAAGCCTTCCTTTTTTTGCCGCAAATCTAGGTCTGGGAGGTCATTTAATGCAACATATCTCCCACCTGGTTTCAGGATCTGGATGCCGGTTTCTCCTTTGATGCTTCCTTTCGTGGCATCAATCACAAGGTCTGCTTGATCAGCAAATTGCATACCTGGGTCTGTTTTATCATAAGCAGCAAATGCTGAAGCTCCTAGTTTCCTTACTTTTTCTTCGTTTTTACTAGAGGCACTGGTTAAGATTCGGATACCCTTTTCGTGGAGAAGCTGGATCAGACTAGACCCGACCGCACCTGATGCACCTAGAATCATTACTGTATCTGTCGGCTGGATTTCCGTCAAATGATTGATTAGATTGTACGCCGTAATCCCTGGTGTGACCATTCCGGCTGCTTCTTCCCAACTCATTTCATCTGGAATTTTTGCTGCTTTTGCTGATGGCAGTACGACTTCTTCTCCGTAAGTCCCGCCGACTGCATGGACAGCTACTCGATCACCTACATGAACAGTTGTGACATCTGAACCAATCTCTGTCACGATACCAGCGCCATCATTACCTAGTACATAAGGGAATTTCAATGTTCGTATCTCTTTCATCTCTCCTGAACGCAAGGCAACATCATACGGATTCACGCTGAATGCTTTTATTTCTACACGAATATGTCCGGAATGGACTTCTCTGGGTTGAGCATCGATTTCTTCAAAAACATCTTGCGCTTCTCCGTAACCGTTAATTGCAAATCTTCGCATGGTTACCATCTCCCTTTTTCTTTAAGTTTACGTTCATGCCTTTATTTTGACAAAAAAAATGTCTTTTCGATTTGGAACATGATCCAAAACAAAATAGTTGTTTTTTTTCGCGTATCGTGTTAAATTATTCATCTAAAAGCGTAAAGATTACGATTTACGCTAATAAAAAAATTGGAGGAATTTGTTGATGGCTAAAAAATCAAAGATTGCCAAAGCAAAAAAACAGCAAGAAACGATTGAACGCTATGCTGCTTTACGTCAGGAATTAAAAGCGCAAAAAGATTATGAAGGCTTGCGTAAACTTCCTTTAGATGCTCGTCCAGAACGGTTGAAAAATCGCGATCTAATCGATGGACGACCTCGCGGATACATGCGTAAATTCGGGATGTCCCGTATAAAATTCCGTGAGTTAGCACATAAAGGTTTGATTCCAGGAGTAAAAAAAGCCAGCTGGTAGTCCAAGTCTGGCTGTAAAGGAGGAGGGCGCATGGACCACTCCTTGGATCATCAAAAAAGATACGTTCGCTTCTTCTAGCAGAAATGCTGGTACTAGAAGCGGACGTATCTTTTTTTACGCACAGTTGGTCCTTTTTTTATATGTAAAGGCTGCATGGTTACTTCGCTATACTTATTTAGTAACAGGAGTGAGTGCCTCAATGCCCACACTAATTTTTAATGCTCGGTCAACTTCTGCCATAATTGGACGATCCAAATGGCAGACTTTTTCTTTCAATCTTGATTTATCGATCGTTCTGATCTGCTCCAACAGGATAACGGAGTCTCTTTCTATTCCTGTTCCAGTAGCTTTGATCCCAATGTGAGTCGGAAGCTTAGGCTTAGCCATTTTTGCCGTTATAGCCGCAACAATGATCGTCGGGCTGAAATGGTTACCTAGATTATTTTGAATAACCAAAACTGGACGTGTTCCGCCTTGCTCCGATCCCACGACTGGAGAAAGATCAGCAAAATAAATATCTCCTCTTTTTACCATAGGATCCTCCTTATTCTTGATATTCTCTTGGTATCCGCTGTCCTAATCCGCATGCCACTTCATAGTGGATCGTACCTAATTGATCTGCTACATCTTGCATAGTGATTTCTTTGTCTGCATTTTTGCCGATAAGCGTCACTTTTGTTCCGACCGGAAATTCTTGAGGCAATCGGATCATCAGTTGATCCATACATACACGTCCAATCGTTTCACAATAGTTTCCTTCTACCAATAAAGAAAAACCTTGCATCTTTCGTAGCCAGCCATCTGCATAACCGATCGGTATCGTTCCGATCCATTCTGCTTCAGGAGTGATATATGTTTCCCCGTAGCCGATTCCTTCACCTGCTGGGAGTTTTTTGACTTGGATCAATTCAGAAACCAGTTCAAGCGCTGGCTGTAACGGATAAACTTCCGGTAGTGCATGTCCAGATGGGTTCAGTCCGTACATTGCTACTCCATAACGAATCATATTGCCGATTGTTTCATCATGCCATAAAGCCGTTGCACTGTTACTGACATGTACATATCGAGGAAGTTCAGGAAGTTTTTTTAGCACTTCCATAAAGCGTTCCTTTTGCAGATTCCAATACGTATCGTCTGCTTGATCTGCTGTAGAAAAATGGGTAAATAATCCTTCCCATTCTAATACACGACTTTCTCTGATGAATGCAGCTGCCTCTTTTACTTCTTCAGGTGTACAAAAACCGATACGCCCCATCCCAGTATCTGCTTTTAAATGGATCGAAAGAGGCATCTCTAGCTTACTTTCCTCTAAAATAGCAGCTGCTGCCTGCAACCATTCCCGAGTACCTGCAGTTACTGACAAATCATGAGCAACAGCTAAAGCCAGTGCGTCGTAAGGAACCATGTTCAAGATAAGGATGGGCTGAGTAAATCCAGCTTCTCTCAACTCGACTCCTTCATCTAAATTTGAAACACAAAAACCCGAAGCTCCACCAGCAACTGCTGCTTCAGCTGTCTCTACAGCTCCATGACCGTATCCGTTTGCTTTTACTACTGCAAACAATTCTTTCCCTTGCGGAAGTCTTGCCACTTCATTTGCTACATTTTCAGTTATAGCTTTTTTATGTATCACTGCTTTCGTTGGGCGGTGCCAAGCGACAACCATCATTTTTCCTTCTTTCTAGTCTTCCAAAATAATTTGTGCAAAAGCTGTTTCATTTGTGTGAGTAATACTGACCCATACATTGCCTTCATGAGGGGAACGCGTAACAACGGGCTGACCGTTTTCATTTTTTAAAATCTCGATATCTTGAAAGGTAACTTTCCCGATCCCCGTTCCCCAAGCTTTAGAGAAAGCTTCTTTACAGGCGTAACGCCCGCCTAAAAATTCTACTTGGCGATGAAAAGGCAAGGACTGGAACAGTTTCGTTTCTTCAGAGGTCAAGATTCGTGCAATGAATTTTGGTTTTTCTTCGATCAGCCGAGTGATCCTAGACAATTCGACTGCATCGATCCCAATTCCTTTTATCATATGTTTTTCTCTTTTCAATAAATTTAGAACACTCTCATTCTACCAAATTATAACCATTTTGCCACAAATAAGTCCACAAATAACAAAAATGAAAGTTTCTCTTAAAACAGAGAAACTTTCATTTTAGGTTTAATCGTTATTTGAACGGATCACAAATCCGCGTTTTTTATCATTGTGACGTTTACCGCCATCTTTTTGGCTGTTATTATTTTTGCTATAACCGCCTTTTGATTTGTTTCCACGATAATTCCCGCCGTCACGACGATTACGGTTGTTTCCGCCGCCACGTTTGCCATTTTTGTTGTATCCTTTTTTCTGCATTGGCAATGGACGTTCTGGTGTGATCTTCACTGGTACTGCATCAGCTGGATCTTTTGCTGTCGTTTTCAGCAGTAAAGCAACCAAATCTTGTGCAGAATATTCTTCTAATAATTTATCTGCTGTTTGCAGGTATTTATCTAGACCGTTTTCTGCAAGTTTTGTTTCGATTTGTTCAACTGCAGCACCTAATTGACCTTTGAATGCTTCTTTTTCAGTTGGCGGACGTAAAGTCGTCATCCGTTTTTTCGTCAAGTTTTCGATCACATGCAAGTAGTCCATTTCATTTGGTGTAACGAAAGTCACAGACATACCGCCTTTTCCGGCACGACCTGTACGTCCGATACGGTGAACGTAGCTTTCTGGATCTTGAGGGATATCATAGTTGTACACATGAGTGACACCTGAGATATCTAATCCACGTGCGGCAACGTCTGTCGCTACAAGGATATCTAAATGACCGTTCTTGAATGAACGCAATACGCTCATCCGTTTTTGTTGAGACAAATCGCCATGGATTCCTTCTGCACGATAACCACGTGCTTCTAATCCGCGTGCCAATTCATCTACGCGGCGTTTTGTACGTCCGAAGACGATTGTTAGTTCCGGTGTTTGAACATCAAACAAGCGAGTCATGATATCAAATTTTTCGTATTCTTTTGCGCGGACATAGTATTGATCGATCAAGTCAGCTGTCATTTCTTTCGCTTTGATCTTCACATGATGTGGACTTTTCATGAATTTAACGCCGATATTCTTGATGGCTGGCGGCATTGTTGCTGAGAAAAGTAATGTTTGTCTTTGCTCAGGAACTTGAGAAATGATTTTTTCGATATCTTCCAAGAAGCCCATATTCAACATTTCATCTGCTTCATCCAAGACTAATGTTTGAACAGTTCCAAGCTTCAATGTATGGCGGTTGATGTGGTCAAGCATACGTCCTGGTGTACCCACAACGATATGTGGACGATCTTTCAAGCCACGGATCTGACGGCCAATATCTGCTCCACCATAGACAGCTTGTACACGCACTTTTTTGTCGCGCCCTAAACGATATAGTTCTTCTTGTGTTTGGATAGCTAATTCACGTGTTGGTGCGATAACCAGACCTTGTAATTCGTGACGATCTGGATCGATTTTTTCTAACATTGGTAATCCAAATGCAGCTGTTTTCCCTGTACCTGTCTGTGCTTGTCCAATAACGTCTTTTCCAGCTAATGCTAGCGGAATCGTTTCTGCTTGGATAGGTGTTGCTTCTTCAAAACCAGCGCGTTCGACTGATTTCAACAATTCTGGTGATAATTCTAGTTCTTTAAATTTCAAATGAATCCTCCTATATGGTTGTTAACTGAGGATGTAGCTTTTTTGCTACCCCGTCGATTTGTTCGGTCAAAGTGTATTGTTTCTTTTTGACAGTGGCCACGCACGTTTTTATCCATTCTTAGCCCCTGTGGCACCACCGAAAAATCACTTTGCGAAGTTTAGGCATTAGAAAAGCCAAACGGGTCGCGTTCAGCTTTATCATGATTATGACATCTGGTTTCGACAAGTTGCTTCCATGGCAAAACCAGTCCAATTTCTCTTCATCTTTCGGCAATAGGTTATTCTAACATAGCTTTTCATTTTCTGCAAGTTTACAGATTTTTATTTCATTTGCTGAAGCTGTTCTACTACTTCGAATAAGCCCATGCTGTTGCTGCCTTTCAGCATAATACTGTCTGTTGATTCAAGATTTTGTTTGACAGCTTCAATCAATTTATTCTTTTCTTTTTCAAAATAGAACACAGGTAGTTGCGGATATTTTTGATTCAAGTCTTCTTTTAATGCATGCATTTGTTCCCCGTACAAGAAAATCATGGCAAATTTCTCAGGATCGATATGTTCACTCATTTGCGCATGCATGTTTAATGAATCTTTCCCTAATTCCAGCATATCTGCTAACACAGCGATTCTGCGCCCTTTTGTTGGCAGATTTTTAAAAGTATCTAATACTAGTCCCATGGCTGTTGGATTTGCATTGTAGACATCGCTCAAAATAGCTGCACCATTTCCTGCCGTTAGCCATTCAGTTCTGTTTTGTGTGATAGAAACATGAGCGAGCCCTTGGCGTATCTCAGGTATGGACAGTCCAAAGAAGCGCCCGATCGTATACGCAATCAAAGCATTCGTTACATTATAACTTCCAGGCAGCGGGATCGTAAATGTTTCTCCTTCTACTACAAAATCGGTTTGCGCTTTTCCTTCTGCTGTCACTTCTGCATGAACATCGCCATTTCCAATACCGAATGTTGTGACTGTTTGTACTAATGTTGCCGTTAAAGGTGTCAGCAACGGTTCATCTGCGGGCACAACGAGTAATCCGTCTGGTACAAGTCCGTCAGTGATTTCCATTTTGGCTTTAGCGATTCCTTCTCGCGACCCAAGATTTTCTATGTGTGCTTCACCGATCATTGTGATTGCTGCAGCTTTTGGTTGAGCCATAAGTGAAAGTTCTGTGATTTCATTGGCGTGATCCATGCCCATTTCCAAAACGATTTTTTCTGTATCTTGCGGCATGTGCAAAATCGTGTAAGGAAGACCAATATTATTGTTGTAATTTCCTTGCGTCTTATATGTTTTGTATTTTTCAGACAAGACAGACGCGGTTAGATCTTTCGTGGTGGTTTTACCATTGCTTCCTGTAATTGCAACGACTTCTGCGCCTACTTTTTCCAAGTAATAGGTTGCCAATTGCTGCATGGCTTTCAAAGGATCTGCTACAGGGATAACTGGAAAATCTTTTGGTGCTTGTTCAACAGGCAAGCTCCAAAATGAAGCAGATGCGCCATTTGTGATCGCTTGCTGGATAAATTCATGTCCATCTCGCGTACCGGCAAGAGGAACGAATAAACTTCCTTCGGTTATCTTCCGGCTGTCAAATTCGACATTGGTAATCTTTGTCAGTGCAGAGCATTCGCTGCCCACGGCTTGTGCAATTTCTTGTATTGTTAGATTCATTGAGATCTCTCCTAAAAAAGGTTGTGAAAAAAGCGTTTGGCCTAAACGGCGGGTTCGCATGACTCTCACTTCCAAGTAAATTTCTCTATTCGTATTTAGAAGCTAGAATGAACGCGGTTACGCAATCACTCCAGCTTCTTCTTTATTTCTCTTTATTCATTTTTTTCAAAAAAAGATTGACGCTGATGGTATCGATTCATTCCTAATTGAATCAGTTCTTCAATCAAATCACCGTATTTCAAGCCCATGTTTTCCCATAAGAGTGGGTACATACTGAACTCCGTAAATCCTGGCATAGAATTTAATTCATTCAGGAATAATTCATTTTTATTTGTCAAAAAGAAATCACACCGGCTCAATCCGCTTCCGCCTAACATCGTGTAAGCTAACTTCGCGTACTCTTGCGCTTTTTGATAAACTTCTTCCGGCACTTCGGCTGGAATCTGCATTTCGATTTTATTATTGATATATTTGGCTTCATAATCATAGAATGCTACGTCTTTTACGACTTCACCAGGCAAAGTCGTCCGAACATCTTCATTTCCTAATACAGCAACTTCGATTTCGCGCGCTTCAATTCCTTGTTCAACGATTGCTCGAGAATCATACTGATAGGCTGTTGCTAAAGCATTTTGCAATTCTTCGCGGTTTTCTGCTTTTGTAATACCGACACTAGAACCCATATTCGCCGGTTTGACAAACATCGGATAAAGCAAAGAACCTTCACATTGATCAAATACTTTTTTAGGATTTTCTTTCCATTGATTCTTAAGTACTGGTACATAAGGAACTTGTGGCACACCAGCAGCTTGTAAAATATATTTGGTCATGATTTTATCCATGGCACATGCACTGGTCAATACGCCTGCGCCGACATAAGGCATATTCAATGTCTCTAAGAAGCCTTGGATCGTTCCATCTTCTCCGTTTGGCCCATGTAAAACTGGAAAAACGATGGCTCCTTCTTCTTTGATTTCGCCCGGATTGATCACTTTTCCTGTAAAGCCTTCCTCTGTCTGTCCACTTGGGTCCCATGAAAGATGCAAGACATCTTTGCTGGCAGGTTTTTCTGTTAGTAATGGACCTTTGACCCATTGTCCTTCTTTTGTAATAAATACGAGTTGAACTTGGTAATAATTATAATAAATGGCATTTAAAACTGAAAATGCGGAAAGAATGGACACTTCATGCTCTGCGCTGCGTCCGCCATATAGTAAAGTAATCTTCAAAAGATTGTCCTCCTGTATTCTAAATCGTTCAGTGATTTACTCTCATATTTTAGCACAAAACAAAAACAAACGAATAACTTATTTATAAAAAAACGAGTTGGTTTCTAAAAGAACAAACGTCATTTATTTTTTGTCAGCTAGATTATTTGTCCCGTTTTTTATAAAAAGTTATGATAAAGGAAAGGAGGGATGATGATGGCGCAAACAAATCCACGCAGCCGCTTGGCAGAAATCATTCGAGTGTTCATCAACTACAATGTAGTGCCAAACTTTGTACAGCAAAAAAATCCCGAACAGGTAAAAAAAGCCTTTGAAGAATTAGGACCCACCTTCATCAAGATAGGACAGATGCTTTCTGTTCGGGAGGACTTGCTTTCCTCTGCCTTCACTCAGACATTCAAAACATTACAAGACAGTGTACCTAGCGACACATTTTCAACGGTCAAAAGGACGATTGAAACGGAACTTTCTCTTTCAGTATCAGATATATTCGATGATTTTTCCAAATCACCTTTTGCTTCCGCTTCTATGGGACAGGCGCACCGTGCCAAGCTGAAAAGCGGTGACGCGGTAGTTGTTAAGATCCAACACCCTAACATTGCCGAAGAGATCCGCCTTGATCTTCAACTATTTGAACGTGCAATCCCTTTGATCAAATACATTCCTGAAACTAGCGTAGTTGATCTAAAAGGGGTACTCCAAGAAGTAAAACGTTCCTTGATCAATGAAATGGACTTCTTAAAAGAAAGTCAAAATGGCGAACAATTCTATCAAAAGAACAATGGCTGGAAAGAGATCCGCAGCCCCAAAATTTATGACGCTTTTTGTTCGAAAAAAGTGATCGTGATGGAAGAAATGTCTGGTAAAAACTTGAATCATTTGATGAATGCCGAAAACGGAACAGAAACTTTTATCACCGGTATTCAAAACAAGCAGCTGAAACAAGAAGTTGCAAAGCTTTTAGTTGAGAACTTTATGAAACAGGTGTTTGATGATGGTTTTTTCCATGCTGATCCTCATCCGGGGAATTTGCTGTTCCATGTGCTAACAAAAGAAGAACAGACACGAGCTCGCCGAACAGCTGAAACAGTTCATGAAAAAGAGTTCGGCCCCTTTGCTTTTCGAGCCTCTACTTCTACAGAAGACCCTGTTGCGCCATATACGGTCAACTACATTGATTTTGGCATGATGGGGCATCTTTCTGCAGGACTTAGGCAAAAGCTCACACAAGCCGTTTTAGCGCTGTATACGAAAGATGCTTATCGAATCGAAAAAGCGGTCCTTCGACTTTGTCAGCAGGAAGGCTTATTTGATGAAAGTCGGTTTCATCAAGAACTGACAAGTTTTCTTGAACAATATTATGATTCCCCTATTGATGAAATCAACTTGCAAGAAGTATTCGCACAAGTCGTGATGATCTGTCATCAAAATAATCTGCAGTTCGACCGTGATATCACGCTTTTGCTGAAAGCATTCGGGACATTAGAAGGGGTAATCCGTGTCCTTGACCCTGAAGTTTCCCTCATGGAAGTTGCTTCGCCTTTTGCCCAACATTACTTTCTCACCCATTTGGATGTAGAAGATACATTGAGACAAAGTGGATTAGATCTATTAGAAGGAATGAAGGCTGCGCCTAAGATTCCACAACAACTCCATCATCTATTAGAAATGTGGACTTCGGGACAAGGAAAAGTCAATTTGGAATTAAAAAAGCAAGACAAATTATTGAACAGGATCGAAAGTATGATCAATCGGCTTGTTTTCGGCATGATTTTAGCTGCATTGATCGTAGGATCTTCCCTCCTTGTCCAAGCTGCACCTGTAGAAAACGCAGAGGTCGTTTCCTTATTAGGGATATTTACGTATGCTATTGCCGCATTTGTCATTATTTTTTTAGCAATCGATGCATTGATCCAAATGTACAAGAAGAGGAAAAAGTAGAAAAAAGTTGGGAGAAAGCTGTTCTGTCTCAAACAATAAGAACGACCAAATAAAAACAGCTCCTCCTATTTTACCGTTTTTTGAGCGAGTACCGAAGAACAACAAAAAAAAGGAACAAGGAATCCAATTATCCTGTTTCCCTGTTCCTTTTTGGTGTATTCGCGCACAAGTAAACTACCTTCGTTACCTACTATCTTCTGTACTTGGTAAACCTTGGTCAATTGCCTTTTTCAACGCTTGACGAAAAGCCGTATGATCTTTCTCCGTAAAAGGTTTTGGACCCTTTGTCCTTATACCAGCTTTTCTTAATTTCCCACTATGGTAACGTTGTTCGAGAAGCGTACCGATATTCGCTTCGTCAAATTCTTTTCCAGAGTGATGGAACACTCGAACACCCTTCGGCAATACAAGTGAAGCTAAACCATAATCTTGCGTGATCAAAAAGTCATTCTTCTTAACCATACCGACGATTTTATAATCTGCACTATCAGCTCCACGGTCTACGTAGACGATTTGGACATGATTAGCGTATTCTTTGGTCGTATAATGATCTACACTGGTTACGATAATCACGTCGAGACCATAGGATTCTCCTAACTTTATGACATCTTCTTTTACTGGAGAACCATCCCCATCAATGAATAGCCTCATTCTTTTTCGCCTTCTTCCATAAATGATATACAGTCACCAATCCGCTCATTAAGAGACCGACATTGATCCATTTGGCTAAAATAAGCAGTTGCGCACTTGCTATCGGCACTGCTCCATGGTTCAGCATGATCAGTAGTAGATGGATTGGCTCTCCCATTTCTTTTGCTAAAATAAACAAAAGCGTCATTAATAAAAACTGGTGGATCACACTTCCTTTATTTTGAGTAGTGTATTTGGCAATAATCCGACGATCCATTGGAATAGCTACATCGGTTTGATAGTATTCCTTATTTAGCCAACTGCCTGTTACTACGTGCCAGAAACTAAGCAGAAAGACACCTATCGCAAAACCATTTGGAATCAAGAGGACCAACAAAGAAGAACTCAGTCCAAGCAATTGCGTAGCCAATGGAGACCATGATAAACGTTTCAAAATCAATGGTCCGACTATTTTTGCTGCAATCAAACCGGCAGCATAAGGAAAATACATATAAAACGGAAGTTTCTCTAATCCGTACAGTATGCCAACATAAAAACTGCTAAACAAAAAAAGAAAATTCCCTAGCATTCCGTTTAGAAAAGTAAACAGATTCAGCCAACTTGGCAACTTCCATTCCTTCTTCTGGTGGCCTAAGACGAACACGAACACAATGAACAACACCAAGAAACCATAAACAGCAAGATCAAAAAGCCTTTCATCGAATAACAATCGGGCATTTCTCAAAAGAAACAATAAGCCAAAGAACACCAAAAATAAAACAAGCTCCCGCGTAGCCACTAGGTTTCTTTTAATATCTTTGAAATCCAGTTCGTAACGCGGATAATGACTGACCGTATGGTAGGCCATGACGTAAAAAAGTGTATAAATCGTAAAGCTTGCTGCAATCTGAGTCGGTGCAGGCAGTCCGATCGCTTGATACAGGAGAAATAGCCAGATAGCTGCAAATAAGTATTTTTTCCCATCCATATTGATAAAGCCTTGCGTCTTCTCATGGAAATTGACCGTGATATTAGCAGGTACAAGCCATGCTGCACTTAGCCCTAGAAGAACACTTGAAAAATAAAACAAGGGAAAATAAAATACGCCTAGTATTCCAAGTAATGAACCAGTACCACCCATCAGCAGAGCGATCATCAGCAACGTGTAACTATCTAGACCAAATCGTAGACTATTGACTAAAAACAGCCCAGTCATCCGAAAGGCATAAAACAGCGTAAATGGCAAAATCGTCAGCCAATTATGCGAATCTGTTATTCCCAAAAATAAAAGATAAGGAATCAAAATAATCGTATTGCTTAAGATAAAGGGCGTTGTTTGCGTAAAATTGCGCCCAAATCGTTTGAGTTTTTCGAACATGACAATGGCTCCCTTAAACAGTCTTATAACTAATCTGCTCTTCGATTTTAGCATTAAAGGGGAAATAAACCAATTTTACAGAATATATTCTTGTAAAAAAAAATGCAGAAAGAAGCATAAGCTTCTTTCCGCATTTTTACGGTACTTGATTACTCAAGCAGACAAGCCCTTCTCCACAAAAGTCTTGCCCGACACCCCTGCATCCGGCAGGTGATAAAGATAGAAATCAATTATCCTGTGCCTCCAAAATCAATTAGGAGCTCTGTAAACCAGAGTCCTTCTCGACCCGTCGCATGAAGTTACTTTAACACAGTTCCTAAGATTATGCGAGAGCTTTTTTCATTTTATAATCGACCATTTGAAATCCTTGACCGATATCTGAAACAAGTTCTTCTGTAATCTCAAACCCTTCATGCTTATAAACCTCGATTGCTTGGTGGTTTCCCTGGTTCACTCGTAAAAAAATCTCTTTTTCCTTTGTTTGCGCAGCAAGTTCTTCATACCAGCGAAAAACCGAAGAAGTCAATCCTTGGCCACGGGCTTTGTTCAGCAAATATAATTTACTTAAATAGATTTTACCTTTTATCTCTTCATAAGCAGTGTAACCGACAGTCTTCCCTTCACTTTTTAATAAAAAATAAGAAACGCCTTCTGCCAGTTCTTTTTGGATCTGCTTTTTTGACTGATAAGTTTTCAGCATATAATCGACTTGCTTTTGACCAATAATTGGTACAAAAGCTTCCGGCCATACTTCTTGAATGACTGCCATCAGCTCATCCAGTTCATTTTCTGTTACTTTTATTTTTTCCATACACCCACGTCCTTTTTTACATTATAAATGACCTTGCGCTTGATGGAATAAAAAGAGCATGATCATACTGTACACACCTACCGACCACGGCTTCAAGAAAATCACGATCTGCATAAACTCTCTAAAAGATAATTTCGTCAAACCAGCTACTAGACAGATCAAGTCGTCTGGCGCAAAGGGAAGCAGCAAGGTAACGACTAATACTTTTTTGATATCTTTCGTTTTTCTTGTCAGCAATTCATCAAATTTTTGATACTTTTTTGGCGATAAAATAAGCTGGACAAAGGCTACGCCATAGTAACGGACAAGCAAAAATCCGATTGCTTCCCCAATCACTAGACCAATACAACTATATAAAAGCCCAAATCCATTGCCAAACATCAGCATGCCAGCTACCGAAGAAATCCCTCCCGGCAAAATAGGAATGATCACTTGGATCACTTGCAGCAGAACAAATACTATCACTGCATACTTGCCGAATTCCTGGATAAACGCTTGCAAAGACGTGCTTGAACGAAAAATCCCATGATGATAAGCATAGAGAATCAACACAAAGAAAAACAACAGACCGATGATTGGCATGATCTGAAGACATTTTTGTAAAACTGATGCTTTTTTAGACATCTTTCTTCCTCATATCTTTTTTCATTTGCTAAAACTGCCTCCTTAGGGGGTGCTGCAAAAGTAGCTTCTTCGGAAAATTCCTTCTTATTTATTGAAGCTGACTACTTCTGACACAACCTCTTGTTAAACGGTGTTCAAAAGCTTGCATCTACGATAATAAACCCAACCAAACGAAAAACATGAGAAGCTGTTTTTGTTTGATTTGTTCTTATTACTGGATGCAGGGCAGCTTTTTCACGACCTCTGATTCACGGTGCTCAATCAGCTGACCTTCGGTATTAGCTCAAAAAACGGTAAAATATAAGTAGCTATTTTTCCGTTTGTTTCTCTAATACTCAAGTCAAGACGCTGATTTCACAACCTCTTGTTATAAATAAAAAAACAGTTGACTGGTGACTGTTCAAAAAGCAGGATCCTTGCTTTTCGAACGGTCGCAGTCCGTTCAACTGTTTCGCTGCGCACTATTTATGGTTTAAGAAACTAGCCACTTTTGTTGTAATCAAATCAATAGCAACGTGGTTTTCTCCGCCTTCTGGAACAATGATATCCGCATAGCGCTTCGTTGGTTCGATAAATTGATGATACATCGGTTTAACAACTGTCAAATATTGCTCGATCACGGAGTCCAATGTGCGTCCCCGTTCTTCCATATCCCGTTTGATACGACGAATAATACGAATATCATCGTCTGTATCTACGTATACCTTGATATCCATCAAGTCACGCAGACGTTCATCTTCTAAGATCAGGATTCCTTCTAGAATGATCACTTCTTTTGGTTCCTGAATGATCGTTGCCTGACTTCTTGTATGCGCTACATAGTCATACACGGGTTTTTCAATGGCTTTATAGTTCAGTAAGTCGCCTACATGCTGAATCAGCAGATCATTATCAAAGGCAAAAGGGTGATCGTAATTTGTGTTCAATCGTTCTTCAAAACTCAAATGGCTCTGATCCTTATAATAAGAATCTTGTTCAAGCATCATGATGGAATGGTCCGGGAAGTTGTTGAAAATCGCACGGCTGACACTTGTCTTTCCGCTTCCTGACCCACCCGTCACACCAATGATAATTGGCTTGCTTTTTGTCATTGACTAAAACCTCTTTCGTATCCGTTTTTTCATTCTAATCTATTATAGCGAAAAAACACGAAAATGCTATATTTTTCTGAAAATTAATCCTTTTCAATTTCCAATAATGAGTAAAGTTCTTCTAAAGAATCGATTCGATAAGTGGGTTGGATTTCTTCGATTTCCGGCAATTTGTTTTTATTGAACCAAATCGTATCGATTCCTGCCATGTTCCCTCCTTTGATATCAGAAGTCAGTGAATCACCAATGATCACCGTCTGCTTTTTATCAAGATCAGGAATGTGGGAAAATACATGATCAAAAAATTCTTTCATCGGCTTTTGCGCTCCGACAGCTTCTGAGACAAATATATCTTTAAAATAATCAAGCATTCCTGCATCTGTTAAACGCTGATATTGAGTATGCGACACACCATTCGTTACAATATAAAGTTCGGCGTGAGGATGGAGCTTTTTCAGAAGTTCTAGACTTCCCGGAACAAGATCATGTCCTTGATTCAAGTAGTGACGATAGCGTTTCTCCATTTGGCGACTATCTACTGTTTTCCCAAATTGCTGGAAGAGTAATCCAAAACGACTGCCTGTTACTTCTTCTCGTGATAGTCTGCCCTTTTCAAATTCCTGCCATAAATGATGATTCAAAGCCTTATAGCTCGTTTTGATTTCTGGTGTCAATGTGATCCCTTGCTCTGCGAACAAAGCACTTAAAGCATTTGCCTCAGTTTGTTGAAAGTCTAGCAATGTATCATCAACATCAAACAATAAAGTGTTATATCTCATCTTTTTGATCTCCTATTTAAAATAAATACTTAACTTTTTCATCTCTGCTAGCGTCAACGATCGGTACTCGCCTACTGCCAACTGTTCATCTAATTCCAATGGTCCCATGCTTAACCGCTTCAATGCGATCACTTTCTTTCCTTGGGCTAAAAACATCTTTTTGACTTGATGGAATTTCCCCTCTTGGATCGTCAATAAAACGGTACTTTGGTGCTTGTCTGCTTTGAGTATTTTCAGGTAAGCCGGCTGGCATTGGTACCCATCAGCGAATACGATTCCTTTTTCAAATGCTGCTACGTCTGCTGATGTCACCCTTTCGTTCACCACTGCTTGATAAGTCTTTGAGACCTTTTTTTCAGGAAGGAGCATTTCATATCCCAATTGGCCATTCGAAGTAATCAGCAATAGTCCTGTTGTATCTCTATCCAGTCTTCCCACTGGATAGAGCGGCTGAAAACGATCGGCACTTGCAATCAGATCGATTACCGTCGTCTTTTCTGGATCTGACACAGCAGTCACAGCTTTTTTAGGCTTGTTGAGAAGATAGTAGGACTCATTTGTTTCTAAATGTTCACCTGCTACTTCAATCCGATGCAACAAACTGTCTACATTTCGATTTTGTCGAAATTCGACTGTGCCATCGATCATCACTTGCTTCAAAGCAAACAGCCGCTTCATTTCCTTACGTGTCGTTTCTAATTTTTCTTCTATTAATTTATCTAAGCGCATACCGTTTCCTTTCTTATTACTAATAAGAATTATACCTTGAATATGTTTGCTTGCAAATAAATCATCAGCGTTATTCCTTGACTTAACTAGCAGTTCGCGTTACGGTTAAAGAGTAAAGTGAATTGGATTTCTCATACACAGCGTAATGACCTGGTGGAGAAAAGTTGAATCCTGACTTTCTAAGGGGAGATGCGCACATCTCTCCTTTTGCGTTTTTTTAAGCGCCCTGCCTTCGATGATGTGCAAGAGATTAGCCTTTAGAATTCACTTAAATAAAATCTGTCCGTTACCAAAGCAGACAGTCACATTTTAAGGAGGAATTTTGGTTATGTCAGTATCATTAGAAGTAAGTAAAAGAGAAGTACGTCCCCGTTCATTAAGAAATAAACTTCGTCATGAAGGGAAAGTTCCAGCTGTTGTTTATGGGTATAAAATAGAAAGTACCCCTATCTCATTCGATGGTTTGACACTAAGCAAATTGCTACGTGAACATGGAGCAAACACAGTTATCACGATGGACATTGACGGACAAAAAGTCAATACATTGGTTCATAAGATCCAAACGAACACTTTTACTAATCATTTCGAACATGCAGAATTTCTATCTGTCAACATGTCGGAAGAAACAGAAGTCGAAACAGAAGTCGTTCTTGTTGGCGAATCAGTTGGTGTTAAATCGGGTGGAGTGTTAGCTCAAAACTTGTATACAGTAGTCGTATCTGCTACACCAGACAAATTGCCTGAACGAATTGAAGTCGACGTGACAAACTTGGAATTAGGCGATTCTATTACAGTAGCCGATCTTCCAAAAAACGACGATTACAAGTTCGTGACCGACAGTGAAGAACAAATTGCTGCTGTAGTCGCTCAAAGTGAAGAAGAAGAAAGCACAGGTGAAGGCGGCGAACCAGAAGTAATCGGTTCAAAAGAAGAATAATACTGAAACAATCAGGTGGTGTTAGAAGCGGCGGGTCAGCAGCTTTTAACACGCCTTTTTTATTTCTAATCGTTTATTTTCATATGGAGCTTCCGCTTTTGTAAATAGCTTTGCAAACGAAAAATGCTGATTTACCAAGCTTTCCCTCGCATATTTTTATCGTACCTTTATAAAAATTTATACTTTGAAAAAAAGTATTCAATTATTGTTGCATTTTTCCTGATTCTTTATTAGAATGAACCCTCGTTAAAGTAAGTATTTCTAGTTTATCCTATGATTGATTATAAAAATAAAAACATTCGTTGATTCGAAGGAGGTTAACCAGATGTTTGAAAGTTTTGATAGCAGCCGCAACCGTTACGCTTCAGTTGGTGTAGTATCAAGTTTGCCAGATGAATTGATTGACAGTATATGGTTTATTATTGACCTAGATCTTAAGGGAGTCATTCCATTAGAAAATATATTAACCTTTGATTTGATCGAAAATCGTGGAAAAGTGACGATGCATTTTTCTCAAGCAGGAAGCAATGTGGAAATGGATATTGATTTGCCGTTTGCCTATTCGAACCAATTTCCTGCTCAAGTATACGCCTATGATGACGGTACGAGAGAAACGATCCTTTTACCAAGTGAGATCAGACAATATTAAGGTGATAGATAAACGTGGATGTCCCTTATTTTACAGACCAGGCCAAGTTGTTGATTCTTTGACTCAATTCTTGGCTTCTTTTTATGGAATTTCATCAATTATCATTGATTTCTAATTGGTATTCTCAGGATAAACGCTATATACTACTAACTAAATTTTAAAGATATAAGGAGTTTAAAAGATGCGCGATTTAACAAAAGGAAGCCCCGCTAAACTGATTTTGCTGTTCACTGTTCCTTTACTGATCGGAAACGTTTTTCAGCAGTTTTATAATATGATCGATATGATCATCGTGGGTCAGACACTAGGTAAAAATGCGCTGGCAGCGGTTGGTGCAACTGGAAGCCTGACATTTTTGATCATTGGTTTTGCCCAAGGGTTAACAGCTGGTTTAGCCATTATTACTGCACAACGTTACGGTGCAAAAGATTATCGGGGTCTGAAGAAAAGTTTTGCTGCTAGTGTTGTTATTAGTCTTGTCGTCACTGTGATTTTAACTGTCCTGAGTCTCCTGTTTATTCGTCCGATGCTTCAGTTGATGCAAACTCCTCCTGAAATAATTGATCAAGCACAAACATTTATTTCAATTATTTTGTTAGGGATCTTTGCATCCGTCAGTTTCAATTTGCTTTCTAATGTCATTCGCGCACTTGGTGACAGCCGCACACCATTATTCTTTCTGATCATTGCGGTCATCATCAATGTCGTACTTGATTTGATTTTTATTATCTATTTTGGTATGGGTGTGGAAGGTGCAGCTATTGCTACCGTAATCGCACAAGTTTCTTCTAGCGTACTGTGTCTTGTGTATATCAAGAAAAAGATGCCTTTATTACAGTTACGCAAAAAAGATTTCAATTTTGACAAAGAAGAGTTTCGTGTACATCTAAATGCAGCTTTGCCAATGGCGTTCCAGTCTTCAATCATCGCTGTCGGTGCTATCGTATTACAAGCAGCACTAAATAGCTTAGGGACAGATGTTGTGGCTGCTCAAGCCGCTGCTGGTCGTATTGATCAATTTGCCAATCAACCGATGATGTCATTTGGTATCGCAATGGCGACTTTCACTGCACAAAACTATGGTGCAAAGGAATATGGCCGAATCTTGCAAGGTGTACGACAAACTTTATTGATGAGTGTCGGATTTAGTCTTTTAGCAGGTGCTATCGTCATTTTCTTTGGACATTTCTTTGTTCAACTGTTTGTTAGCCCATCAGAAACACATGTATTTGAATTAGCACAAACCTACTTCAATATCAATGGGTCTCTTTACTGGATCTTAGCAGTCCTGTTCATTTTACGCTACACGCTTCAAGGTCTTGGACAAAGCAAGATTCCTACGATCGCCGGTATGATGGAATTGCTTATGCGTTCTTTTGCAGCTATCGTTCTTACAGGAATGTGGGGGTATCCAGGAGCCGCAGCAGCTTCTCCTCTAGCTTGGATCGGCTCTGTTGCTGTGTTGCTTTACTCTTACATGCGTTCGATGAAACAATTGAAACACATGGGTGAAGAGGAGCATTTCACGTTAGAACATGCCGAAGCAAGGTAACCTTGATTAAAAGAAATCGGTGCGGCTAAAAATGAAAACTTTTATTGAAAATATCTTCTTCGTTTACCGAAAACAGTTTTTTTAGATAACAAAAGGCTGTGACATTTTTTGTCACAGCCCTTTTTCATTTATTCTGCTTCTCTTTCCATGGTCTCTACTTTGAAATAATCGATATGTGCATGCTGGTATTCTAATACCGTGAAGCGAAATGAGGCAATCTCAATGATCGTTCCTGCGTTTATTTCTTTGTATCGGCTAGAAGCAAATCCCGCAAGTGTAGTAAAATTCGTTTCTTCAAACTCTGGAATCTCTACATGAAAATAACGTTGGAAATCATCTAATGTTAGTTTGCCGGAGATGATATAAGAGCCATCTGACTGTTCCGCTATCAACGCTTCGTCCAAATCTGTCTCATCCCGGATTTCCCCGACGATTTCTTCTAAAATATCTTCAATCGTCACTAAGCCGCTTGTCCCTCCATATTCATCTTTTAAGATAGCAATATGTTTTCCTTTTTTTCGCATGATCGTCAATAATTTTTTTATAGGGATCGTTTCAGTTGTTACGATTGGCTCTTCAATCAAATGTTCTACTGTCAGTTGGTCATCTTTATATGATTGCTTGATCAAATCTGGTAAGGTAACATAACCTAGAACATTGTCTTTGGATTCTAAAATCACTGGATAGCGAGTATGTCCTTGCTCGATCGAAGCTTTTATCGCTTCTTTTACTGTTTCTGAAGCTTCGAATACTTGCATAGACGTACGGTCTACTTGTATATCTTTTGCCAAGGTATCATCAAATTCAAACACGTTTTCCAAATAATGATATTCTTCTTTGGTTAACTCACCTTTTTCATAAGAATTCAATGCGACTAATGTCAGCTCTTCTTGAGACAAGGTTTCTTCTCCTTCAGATACGAGGCGCACACCTAAAAGCTTTCCTAGACCCGCTGCCGAATGATTCAATACCCAAATAAAAGGAAACATTACTTTATAAAAATAATGAAGCGGTTTGACTACGAACAAGACGACCTTCTCCGTATTGACGATACTATAGCTCTTAGGAAGCAGTTCGCCAATAACCACATCGATATACGTCACTAAAATAAATCCTAGCGCCACAGAGATTGTACTGCTGATAGCCGAACTGAAAGGTAGTTTACCGATCACTGGTTCCAGTAGAGCCGCGACAGAGCCTTCACCGACCCACCCGATGATCAGACCGGTTAGCGTAATTCCTAATTGACTAGCTGATAAATAATTATCTAAATGGTGTGTAACATGAAGAGCTAGCTTGGCGTTCTTTACGTTTTCCTTTTCTAGTTGTTCCAATTTTGATCGTCTGATTTTCACTAAAGCAAATTCACTTGCTACAAAAAATGAAGTAATTGCGATCATCAAAAATAAAATAATGAAATTGATAACCATATTCTCCCGCCTTTCTCTTTTTCTATTGTACCCTTTTTCTACAAAAAGATTGAAAATAATGCGTATTTATATTAGGAATAAAAAAGGAGATGTGGCTGAAAAATGCCACATCTCCTTCTTACTCAAAAGCATTGCATTACTTGTTGCTAAACAGCTTTTTCGTGATTTCTGATAAAAACGGTATTCAAAAGCTGAATTCAGATCAAAGCGCTACTTTCACAATCGCTCTTTCAACCATGTTTTCCGAGTATTTCCAATGATAAGCGGAACAGTTTCATGTTTTACTTCACTGTACTCTAGCCCAAACCATGTTTCTGGCGAGGTAGCGATTTTTTTGATTGCCAGTTTTGCCTGCATGATTTGACGCTGCCATTTTCCTAGAGTTGTCACATTGGAGACTACTTCATCAATCAGGACAAATTGGAAATCGCCAACTTCCCGTCCTGGTGTCAGAGAGTATCTTTGTGGCTGTTTTGGCAAACGGCCTTGTTTCATCAAATCATGGATGACTTGGCGAACATATACATTGATTTCCTGTTGGACCCTGAAACCTAAGAACAGATTCACTTGGACAATAAAGTCGGTGCCCATCATATCTACTTGATATTCTTTCGTATATGGCTCATCCGTCACTTCCACATGAACAAACCAATAAACTCGTGCTCTTTTAGGTCGCTTATCTAAAATCGAATAGATGAACTGTCGTCCCACTTTGTCTTCAGCCATATCAGGCACTAAGAAGACTACATTCGTCTGATAGATTGGTAAAGAAGTATCATCACGTAATTCTTTAAGCTGAGGGATATAATCTCTCAAAGACACATCCTCAGTTGACGATTCGCGGATGATGTTTCCTTGTTCCCAAATGAACATCACAACTAAGATGATCAAACCAATCAGAACGGCTACAAAACCGCCACGGAAGAATTTGACGACACTTGAGATAAAGAAAACAACTTCTATTGCACCAAAGAAAAAGGTAACTAAATATGCAAACCAACGAGAATGCCCATTTTGGATAAGATAAAAGTAAAGCAGTGCCGTCGTCATCAACATGGTCACCGTGATCGACAGACCATAAGCAGCTTCCATATGATGGGAGGTTCGGAATGTGACAACCACTAGAGAACAGGCGATCCATAGAATCAGATTGACTGCTGGGATATACATTTGCCCGATACTGTTCCCAGGATACATAATCTTTAATCGAGGCAGCAGTTTCAACTTGATGGCTTCCGAAACCAGCGTAAACGAGCCTGTAATCAATGCTTGCGAAGCAATCACCGCAGCAACTGTTGCAAAAGCAACGCCAATCACGATCCAACTTTGAGGCATCATTTGGAAGAATGGATTCAAGTTCTTGATTTGCTGTGCTTCAGGGTTTTGATAAACATTCAATAACCATGCAGCCTGCCCAAAATAATTGATAACCAAACAAATTTTGACGTAAGGCCAGCTCAAACGAATATTTCGTTTGCCGACATGTCCAAGATCGGAATAAAGCGCCTCTGCACCTGTCGTAGCCAAGAAAATATTTCCAAGAATGAACAAGCCTAGTTTGTTATCTGCACTAAAAAGCAGCTGGATTGCGTAATAAGGGTTCAATGCACGGATAACTGTCCAATCCTGGCTAAAATTCAGCAACCCCATTACTCCTAAAAAAGTAAACCAAGCGAACATGATTGGTCCGAATGCTTTTCCGACAATATCTGTCCCAAAGCGTTGGACCATGAATAAGACAAAAATAATAACTAAAGTGATAATGACGATCACATTCTGGTTATTACCGAACCGGTCAAAAAACTGCGGAATTCCCCGCAATCCTTCAATCGCAGTCGTTACCGTCACAGCAGGGGTCAATACCCCATCTGCTAATAAGGCAGCTCCTCCGATCATTGCAGGAATGATCAAATATTTCCCACCTTTTCGGACAAGTGTGTAGAGTGAGAAAATTCCACCTTCCCCATGGTTATCTGCATTCAATGCAATCACGACATATTTGATCGTTGTTAGTAGAGTCAATGTCCAAAAAATCAATGAGACTGATCCGATAACAAAATCAGGATTGATTCCTGTCAATCCGCCATTATCTTCAACAATCGATTTCATCACGTAAAGCGGACTTGTCCCGATGTCTCCGTAGACGACTCCCATCGCTACAAGTAGGCCAGCCATTGATATCTTTTTGGTATTGTGCGTTGTTGCCACGTTTTTCCCTCATTTCTTGTTATATGGATGTCCTTTAGGTAAGCTTGAATGATAGACGATCTTCTTATCCATGACACCCGCTTTCCTAAATTGCTTCTAATTATCCAAGTAACGCACTGAAGTGTCAACTTATTTGAATAAAATTATTCTTTCTTTGATCGTTCCCTGATGCGTCTTGCCACAAATGAATAAAGAGCAAGGCAAAAAATTGCACCCAATAATGCTGGGATCAAATAAAAACCGCCAAGTTCCGGTCCAAGCGGCCCTAGTAAAAATTCGCCAAGCCAGCTGCCTAAAAAGCCGATAATGATATTTCCAGATACACCACCTGGGACTTCCTTTCCCAAAATGGCACCAGCTATCAAACCTAACACACCGCCGATAAACAACGACCATAAAAAGTTCAGCATAGCCTTCCCCTCCTTCGTCCCTTTATCTCACTTTTATTTTACGCTTTATTTAGAAGGACTCCAAAAATATGCACCAAGAAACTCCAGAAAAAAAAGAAGTTGTGACAAAAGTGTTCAGCTTATTTCCGAAGAAGCTACTTCTGGAACAACGTGAATCAGAGGTTGTGAAATCAGCGGTTTGACCTGAGTATTAGAGAAACAAACGGAAAAATAGTTCCTCATATTTTGCCGTTTTTTGAGCTAATATCGAGGGACAGCTGATTGAACACCGTTTATTGGAGAGGTTGTAAAAAAGCTGTTCTGCATCAAGTAATAAGAACAGCCAAGTAAAAACAGCTCCTAATGTTTTTAACTTGGCTGGACTGATTACCGCAGATGCAAGCTTTTGAACACCGTTTATTCGCAAAAAAAGGACTGTGACAGTTTTTTGTCACAGTCCCCTTTTTTCGAATAATTGTTGTTCTCCTGCCAACTTCTTGATCACAAGACACAATATTCATAAGAATTAAAATTATTTTGCTTCGTTTTTCGTTGAACCATCTTCATTCAACATTGCTTTTCTTGACAGATTTACGCGTCCTTGTTTATCGATTTCAGTTACTTTCACAAGGATCTCATCACCTAGCTTAACAACATCTTCGACTTTATTGACACGATCGTTTGCCAATTGAGAAATATGGACAAGTCCATCTTTTCCTTTGATCAAGTTGACGAATGCACCGAATTTTTCGATACGGACAACTTTCCCTAGATAAACTTCACCGACTTTGACTTCTTTTGTCAGATCTTCGATGATCTTGATGGCTTTTTTGATCATTTCTGCATCAGCAGAAGCAATACTTACTTTTCCATCTTGATCGATATCGATTTTTACACCCGTTTCATCGATGATTCCATTGATCGTGTCTCCGCCTTTACCGATAACATCTTTGATTTTAGCAGGTTCGATCTGGATCATTTCGATTTTTGGTGCATATTGGCTTAATTCTTCACGTGGAGCAGCAATCGTTGAAGTCAATTCTTCTAAGATTTCCATACGTGCTTGTTTTGCTTGCGTCAATGCTTCAGTTAGGATTTGTTCTGTGATTCCTTGGATCTTGATATCCATCTGCAAAGCAGTGATCCCATCTTTTGTACCGGCAACCTTAAAGTCCATATCGCCAAGATGATCTTCCAACCCTTGGATATCTGTTAAGATCGTATAGTTCTCACCATCAGAAACAAGTCCCATCGCAATACCGGCAACAGGTGCTTTGATTGGTACCCCTGCATCCATCAATGCTAATGTGCCAGCACAGATACTTGCTTGGGAAGAAGAACCATTTGATTCCAATACTTCTGCTACCAAGCGGATCGTATAAGGAAATTCTTCTTCTGAAGGGATTACTTGTGCCAATGCACGTTCTCCTAATGCGCCATGTCCGATTTCCCGACGTCCTGGAGATCCTGCTCGTCCTGTAGAACCAACAGAAAATTGAGGGAAATTGTAGTGGTGGATGAATCGTTTGCTGACTTCAACCCCTAAACCGTCAATGATTTGGTGCTCTCCTAAAGGTGCGAGTGTACAAGCAGATAAAGCTTGTGTTTGTCCTCGTGTGAACAATCCTGAACCATGTACACGTGGCAATAAGCTGACTTCTGATGACAATGGACGGATTTCATCCAATTTACGCCCGTCAGGACGGATTTTATCGATGGTAATCAATTCACGTACGACATCTTTTTCCAAATCTTCCGTGATTTGTTTGACTTCTTTCAATAAGTGATCTTCATCTTCGTGACCTGCAAATTTCTCAGCGTAAGCTTCACGAATATCGAGTTTCACTTGCTCAATGTTCTCTTCGCGAGCAAGTTTTTCTTCGGTCATTACTGCTGCTTTCATTGTAGCGTAAGAAGCATCAAAGATTTCTTTTTTCAATACTTCATCAACTTGCAGTAAAGTGACTTCCATTTTTTCTTTTCCTACTGCTTGAACGATTTCTTCTTGGAAAGCAACTAATTCTTTGATAGCGTCAAAACCAAACAGCAATGCACCAAGCATGTCTTCTTCTGAAACTTCTTTCGCGCCACTTTCAACCATGTTGATCGCTTGTTTCGTACCAGCAACAGTCAATTCGATATCTGTTTGTTCTGCTTGCTCTACCGTTGGATTCAAGACATACTCACCATTTACACGACCAACTTCTACACCTGCGATTGGACCATCAAATGGGATATCTGAGATCGATAGTGCTAAAGAAGAACCTAACATCGCTGCCATAGCTGGTGAACAGTCAGTTTCTACACTCATCACGATGTTCGTTACTTGGACTTCATTACGGAAGCCTTCCGCAAACATCGGGCGAATCGGACGGTCGATCAAACGAGCAGTCAATGTTGCTTCCGTACTTGGACGTCCTTCTCGTTTGATGAAACCTCCAGGGATTTTCCCTGCTGCATACATTTTTTCTTCATAATTGATCGTTAATGGGAAAAAGTCTGTATCTTTTGCTTCTTTAGAGGCCACAGCTGCACTTAAGACCACTGTATCTCCATAACGGACTAAAACGGCTCCGTTTGCTTGTTTTGCTAGCTGACCGACTTCGATTTGTAAGGGACGGCCGCCCCATGTCGTTTTGAATACTTGTTTTTCTGACATAACTTCTCCTTTTCCTTCTCGTGAAAGCAAGACGCTACTAAACAAATGAAAACTGCTGAAAGCCGTTTTTCGAGCAGCTTTCATTTGGTTAGTAGGAGTCCATCTAGCTTGATCACGGAATTTTGCTTAATTGATATACGAGTAAAAAAAGTGAGATTCATGTGAATCCCACTCTTTTTGACTAAAATTAACGACGCAAGCCTAAACGTTTGATCAATTCGCGGTAACGTTGAACGTCAGTTTTACGTAAGTAAGCTAACAAGTTACGACGGTGACCAACTTTTTTCATTAGGCCGCGGTATGAATGATGGTCTTTTTTGTGCACGCGTGCATGTTCATTCAAGTGGTTGATTTCTTCAGTTAATACAGCGATTTGTACTTCTGGAGAACCAGTATCCCCTTCATGGCGAGCATATTCGTTGATGATTTCATTCTTGCGTTCTTTTGAAATTGCCATTTCTTTCACCTCTTTCGATTATTCCCCTGCGACTGAGTAAAACGTTGGTGATTCGCTTAACCAAGTGGCAGGCCGTGCGCCTAGAGCACACAGCTATACTTTACCTGAAACCGGGCTGGAAATCAAGTGGTTAATCATTAAGAAAAAGTAGTTTTCAAACAATCTTACTACTACTTTTCCATTTTTGTGGTAAACTATAATGCGAAAATAGACTTGAATATAGTCTTTTAAGAAAGGGGTACATATTCCATGATTACAATGGATGATATCATTCGTGAAGGAAATCCGACCTTACGCGAAGTAGCAGAAGAAGTTTCTCTTCCATTAAGCGAAGAAGATATCTCTTTAGGAAAAGAGATGCTTGAGTTCTTAAAAAACAGCCAAGATCCAATCAAAGCTGAAGAATTGCACTTACGAGGCGGTGTTGGCTTAGCTGCACCTCAATTAGATATTTCTAAAAGAATCATTGCTGTTCACGTACCAAGTGCAGACCCAGAGGTAGATGAACCTTCTCTAAGTACTGTTATGTATAATCCTAAAATTTTGAGCCATTCTGTTCAAGATGCTTGTTTAGGGGAAGGTGAAGGCTGTTTATCTGTTGACCGAGAAGTACCAGGATATGTCGTTCGCCATGCCAAAATCACTGTGTCTTATTATGATATGAATGGTGAAAAACACAAGATTCGTTTGAAGAATTATGAATCGATCGTCGTTCAACATGAAATCGACCATATCAACGGTGTGATGTTCTATGACCACATCAACGATCAAAATCCATTTGCATTAAAAGAAGGCGTATTGGTGATCGAGTAGAGACTTGGATTGATCCTTCGATTCTATGGCATAAGAAAGCTTTATAAAAGGGAAGTGACAGAAAATCGTCACTTCCCTTTTTATGTTTTGTCACTGACTGAAATCAAAATTACTAAAATCAAAATTCAGCATACGGCTGTGTCTTGGATAGAGATAAATTTTTATTGGGGATTATATGTTTTTTATCTCCTAAAAGATAGCTTTTATGTTTCGTTGCGCCTTCTTGGAGTTGGTTTAACCTCTGTTTTCTTGAATTTAGTGTTGCTATGCCCGTTGTTTGGGTGCGATTGTCTAGAACCTGTCCTGAGTTACTGTCTTGCCGATTTTCCCATGACTTTATTAACTGTCCCACTCGCTTCTTCCCTTGATTTTTATCGGTCTCTTGCTTCAATCCCTCTCTGTTTTCCCAAGAATCTACTTTTACCAACGGTTTTTCTGTTCGTGTATTCATACGCACGTTTTGTTTTGTTGGACCATTTTGTTGCCGATTGTTTAATTGATCATCCGCTTTATATTGTACATTAGCTGATGTTATGAAATCTGACAGCGACTTTTGGTGATGGCGAGAAGCTAAATCAGTTAGTTGCGCTGACTTGTTTGGATATAACCCTTTTGACTGAGTCGACTGTCCCACTGGTCTTAGGTCCATGCCAAAGTCTTTGACACATGTTTTCCATAATTCAGGGTTCCTAACCCATGGTACTATCATTCTTTCTGCTCCATCGTAAAAAACTACTCTGTTTTTAAGTTCTGGTGAATGATAAATGTAGCGAATAACTGAGGCAATTGAATCTTTATCTGTTCCATCAATAATCTTTGATTCATTATGAGGATCGGCATGAATACACACGACGATTTCCATTTGAGGGTGTTTCTTCGCTACTTCTAACATAATCATTTCGAAACAAGCTTCCAAATCTGCTCCTCTTGCCAGATTCTCTGGTTGGAATGCCCGTATGGATTGCATGACCTGATGAACATCATCCCACAAAATAAAATTTTTTCTTTTAGGCTCTATAACTATTGGATAATGTTTAAACAACAGTTCTTTTACTTCAATTGTTTTATTTTTCATAAGATCAGCTTCAAACACCAAGTTTGTAGAATAGGCATAAGGGGTACTAGGGTTATTGTTTTTGTACTGATTTCTAAGTTGTTTTTCCCATGTCGGATTTGAATAAACAGCACTCTTCATTTCTTCTTTGTATCCAAATAGCATATATGTCTTCTTATCGTTTTTATTTTCCATTGCTGCACCTCTTCTTAATTTTAGTTATTACAAAGTGTAACTTACTTTTATCTAAATAAAAGAAACTACTTTTTCTTGAAAATAAAAAAACTGGCGTTAATCTCGCCAGTTTCTCTTACTCCTATCATATAGATATTCATTTCTACCTTATCTTTATCTTTTTATCTCAGGGATGTTTAGACAGGTTCTTAGATAAAGAACATGAGCTACGATGTCATCCTTCGTACAAGATACCTGCTTCAGCTAGTTTTTGCTTGATTGTTTTCAGCATATGCTTTTCTGGGTAGCGGATCGTATGCAGATGGATTCCTCCTGTGAGTTCGGATAATAAAGAAGCATTGCTTTTTTGATAACGTCTCATAAATGAATCGATGTCTTGTGGTGTTTTAATGTGCAACGTACCTGTTAATTCACCGTAAAGCGGATGTTCTACGATCACATCAATGATTTCACCGCCATTTTCAACGATGAGTCTCAACTCTTCTTCTGTCTGATCTTTTCCATGCTGAACAGCGATTTTACTGATATGTCCAGTATTGGTTTCTTCTGTTTCAAGGATATAACCTCTTGCTGTTGCCACAATACTTTTACCTGCCGCTCGTAGTAAAGCAATATCACCGACAATAATCTGACGGCTGACTCCAAAAGTTTTCGCAAACTTGCTAGCACTCACTGGTTTTTCTGTATTTGCCAAGGTTTGCATGATTTGTTTTCGCCGTGCCTCTCCTTCGATCACACTTATTCCTCCTTCATTTTGTTTTGGTATTCGCGCGAGTGTTTCATCAAATCAACATATGTGTCTGTTATTGTTTCCTTGTATCCCTTATTTTTCAGCAGTTTAGCAACTTTATCCAATACTTGCTGCTCTCTTTTTTCATCATAAACTGCTTTGTTTCCTTCTTTTTTTACTTGTCCTATTTTAGTTACTGTATCCATTCTTTTTTCTAATAAAGCAACTAATTCTCGATCGATCGTATCGATCTTTTGACGTAATGTTTCAAGAGACTCTTCTAACGGTTCTTCCTCTACTGTCTTGATGATACGAGCAGGATTTCCTGCAATCACTACATTGTCGGGGAAAGATTTGGTCACGACCGAACCTGCGCCGACCACTACATTGTTTCCTAGTGTGACACCCGGCGTGACGATAACGCCTCCGCCTAACCAAACATTATCACCGATTTTTATGGGTTTTGCATACTCCAAACCACTGTTACGTTTCACTGGATGTAATGGATGTGTTGCCGTATACAGCTGGACATTGGGAGCGAACATGCAGTTATCACCGATTTCGATTGTGCTGACATCTAAAAATGTACAGTTGAAATTTGCATAAAAATTCTCACCGACAAATATATTATATCCGTAATCAAAATTGATAACTGGCTCCATATAGATTTTTTTCCCTGTACGACCAAATGTCTCTTTCAACAATTGGGATCGCAGTTCCGCTGATTCGGCTTGGTTGATGATTTGGCTTTGACTTCTTGCAAACATACGGTCGGCAACCAGCTCAGGATCATTGGCAAAATAAAGCTCGCCTGCAATCATTTTTTCTTTTTCTGTTTTGAATTCAGTCATAGTCTACTCCTAATTCTTGTATTTTTTTGAAAACAACCGCTCCGTCTTCCTGAATAAACGTATAAGGTTCCGCTAAATAAACAGGCGTTTGATTGATTACTAAAATTTTGGCTGACGGTTGGCGAAATTGTACCAGATCACAAAATGGATGAACTTGAAAACTCGTTCCAACAATGACGACCAGCTCTGCTTGGCTGACGGCATAAGCCGCCTGCTCAATGACTTCATCTTGGAATCCTTCACCATATAACACGATGTTTGGGCGTATTTGTCCGCCGCATGCTTGATGTTTGTCGCTGTGAAGATATTCTTTCCAGTCTACTGTTTGCTTACATTTTCGACAATGACATTGATACAAACTTCCATGAAAATTGACGAGTTGCGGGCTTTTAGCTTTTGCGTGCAACCCGTCGATATTTTGTGAAACGACCCAGACATTTTTTTCTTTCGCTAGCTGTGCCATTTCTAAATGAATAATATTTGGTTTTGCTTCAGGATGATAAATCTTTTTGACAAATTGATAGAATTTATCCGGTTCATTCACCATTGCTTGATGACTCAGCAAGTATTCCGGCTGTTCCATTCCGTGGTAGATTCCTGTCAGTGATCGATAATCTGGCACTCCAGAAGGTGTGGATACCCCAGCACCGGTCAAAAACGTGATTTTCTGATGGGTCAATATCTCTTTTGCTGCTTCGTCTACTGTTCCTTGTTTCATGTTTTGTCACCTCACTTTCCATTATAGCCCATACTCAAACAAATTTATTGTTGAAAAGTGTGAAAAATAGGAATAAAAAAGTGCGAGGTACATTTGAACAATTTATCACAATCTTCACTGACAAAAGAATGAAAACGTGTTACAATACTGCTGTATAAAAGTGAGGTGAATCGATATGTTACCATTCTTTATTTACTGGGGCGTTATTCTGGCTTGCATCGCCTGGTTAGCGTTAAGTGTTTATTTCTCTGTTTTTTACCTTGTACGCAAAGAAAACGGAAATCTTTGGGCTTTTGCTTTATTCAACGTGATTGCCGCCATTGTTTTAGCCATTACATTAGCCGTTTATCGAACATGGGGCTGGGGAATCACCCAATACTCAAGTTTGATTTATCTAATATTAGCCATTTACGGTGTCGTTGTTCTTTTGCAAGCGATCCTAGGACGCGAGCCAAAGAAAGCGGCTGCTTAAATAATCGAGGTGGAACTGGATGCAGGAAATTTTCTGTTTCAGTTCTTTTTTTATTGTGTTACATACATTTTTGTGTATAATTATACTATCGTTTGTAATGGATAGATGATTCACATTGTGATTGTTTTTTCGGTAAAAGTAAAGTTTTCTATATTTATCAGTATTTTTTCAAAAAACAGCAGTTATAGATTGACAAAGCCTCTCGAGTATCGTAAACTTTTTTTGTATAAATAACTGAATACGAGATGCCTCAATCAATGAGGTAGAGGTCGCGAGAATCATTAACCCTGTGGAGTGAAGCAAACATGGAGAAGCAGGAATAGGGAGGATCGCCGAAATGTACACTTTTTTGCTTGAAGTGTATGTTGGGACGCAAGTTAAGAGCTTGCGGACTGTCTTAGCAGTGATGCTAAGTTGCGCTATGTTTTGTGAGAGGTTTATCACCTTATGGAATTTTAGCGGCCTTTTTATATCTATAAATCGGTCGCTTTTTATTTTTTCAGATAAAGCTTTACCGCATTTCATCTAGACCGCTCGTGTATCATATAATCAGAAAGGGAGAAAAAAATGAAAAAAAATATGGTTTCAGTTGCCGTACTATTTGCTTTTGTCTTCTCACTATTCAGTGTGGGATCTCTGGCAAATGCAGATGAAAAAACACCGAGCGATGAGTTTCGCGTAGGTATGGAGGCTGGGTATGCACCCTTCAACTGGTCTCAACAAACAGATGAGAATAACGCCTTGCCAATCCAAGGCCAAAATAGTTACGCCGGCGGTTATGATGTTCAAATCGCTAAAAAAGTAGCAGATGGTTTAGGGAAAAAATTAGTCATCGTCCAAACAAAATGGGATGGTCTGGCTCCTGCCCTTCAATCAGGCAAGATCGATGCGATCATCGCCGGAATGAGCCCTACTGCTGAACGACGAAAAGAAATTGATTTTACCGATCCATATTATGAATCACAATTAGTAGTAGTAGTCCAGAAAGATGGCAAATACGCAAAGGCAAAAAGTTTAGCAGATCTTTCTGGAGCAAAGATCACTGCTCAGTTAAATACCTTCCATTATACTGTGATCGATCAGATACCGGATGTTCAGAAACAACAAGCAATGGATAATTTCTCAGCCATGAGAACAGCGTTAGCTTCTGGAATGATCGATGGTTATGTCAGCGAACGTCCGGAAGGTGTAACGGCAACTAGTGTGAATAAAGACTTGGAAATGCTCGAATTCAGCGGTGCAGATGGCTTCCAGACAAACCCGGAAGATGTTCAGATTTCTGTTGGTATGCGTAAAGGCGACCCAGATATCCAAAAAGTAAACCAGATTCTTTCTGGCATTTCTAACGATGAACGAACAAAAATCATGGACCAAGCAGTCAAAGATCAGCCTGCTGCAACTGATAGTGAAGAAAAACCCGGCATCATTTCTGACTTCACTACGATTTGGAAACAATACGGCAATATGTTCTTACGAGGTGCTGGACTTACCTTGTTCATCGCATTGATCGGGACAGTTGTCGGTACCACACTTGGATTACTGATTGGTGTCTTCCGTTCGGTACCTGAATCAGGAAATGCACTGACTCGCTTCTTCCAAAAAATCGGAAATGCACTTCTATCTATCTATGTCGAAATATTCCGCGGAACACCGATGATGGTACAAGCAATGGTCATCTTCTACGGCCTGGCACTCGCTTTTGGTATTTCGTTGAATCGAACGATTGCCGCTTTGTTTATCGTCTCTCTCAATACTGGAGCTTACATGACAGAGATCGTCCGTGGGGGGATTTTTGCAGTAGATGAAGGACAGTTCGAAGCTGCGCAAGCCATTGGTATGACCCATGGCCAAACGATGAGAAAAGTTGTTATTCCACAAGTTTTACGGAATATCTTGCCGGCAACGGGGAATGAATTTGTTATCAATATCAAAGATACAGCCGTTTTAAGTGTAATCGGCGTAGCTGATTTGTTCTTCCAAGGGAACTCTGCTTCCGGTGCGAATTTCCAATTCTTCCAAACATTTACGATCGTCGGGATCATCTACTTAGTCATGACCTTTACGATCACCAGAATCCTGCGTGCGGTAGAAAAGAAAATCGATGGACCTTCTGCTTACACAAAGCTTGAAGAAATCGACAATTCAAATTTGCAGGAATAAGGAGGAAGAATCATGAGTGAAAAAATTATTGAAATCAACCATCTAAGAAAAAGCTTCGGTGAAAATGAAGTATTGAAAGATATCAGCGTGACAGTCAACAAAGGCGAAGTTGTGACGATCATCGGTTCTTCTGGTTCTGGTAAATCTACTTTCTTGCGCTGTATCAATTTACTAGAAAAACCAACAGGCGGCGAGATCATTTATAATGGAGAAAATGTATTAGCTCCTAAATATAATTTACCTAAATATCGAACGAATCTAGGTATGGTCTTCCAATCCTTCAATCTCTTCAACAATATGAACGTCTTGGAAAACTGTATGTCTGGACAAACAACTGTCCTGAAACGAGATAAAGAAACTGCCAAAAAAGTAGCAATCGAAAATCTGGAAAAAGTTGGTATGGATCGTTATGTCGAAGCTAAACCAGCACAATTGTCTGGCGGGCAGAAGCAGCGTGTCGCAATTGCTCGGGCATTATCGATGAATCCAGATGTATTGTTATTCGATGAACCTACTTCGGCGTTAGACCCTGAAATGGTTGGTGAAGTGCTTAATACGATCAAAGACTTAGCACATACTGGCTTGACGATGCTTATCGTGACGCATGAGATGGAATTTGCAAAAGATGTATCTGACCGTGTCATTTTTATGGATAAAGGTGTGATTGCAGAAGAAGGTACACCAGAAGATATCTTTGTCCATCCGAAAGAAGAACGTACAAAAGAGTTCCTTTCACGTATTTTAAATGCTTAGGATCAATCGCTGATTGGGACAGAGAGCTGCGGTGTTTACCGCAGTTCTTTTTTTGCGCCTACTCATAAAAGGTAAATTTCTGAAAATTTTGGAATCTTAGTTGTGTTTTTCAGAAAACTCTCTTAATATGGAAGTAATATAAACTTTTTTAGTTAGGATGATTTAAAAATGAATGAAGAGCAAGAACTGCAGCGTGGACTGAAAAATAGACATGTCCAACTGATTTCTATTGGCGGAGCGATTGGAACGGGGCTTTTTTTAGGTTCCGGAAAGTCTATCCAGCTAGCTGGCCCTTCGATATTGCTCGCCTATCTCATCACTGGATGCATCTGTTTTTTCATTATGCGTGCGTTAGGCGAACTTCTGTTATCAAACACTAATAACCATTCTTTTCTGGATTTTGTTGCAGAATATCTTGGCAAAAAAGCGGCTTTCATCACTGGTTGGACGTATTGGTTCTGCTGGGTATCGATTGCAATGGCAGATTTAACAGCCATCGGGATGTATGTACGCTACTGGGCACCTGGTGTTCCTCAGTGGCTTCCTGAACTGATTGCATTAGGTCTTCTTCTTTGCTTGAATATGGTGGCTGTCTCGTTGTTTGGTGAGTTAGAGTTTTGGTTTGCCTTGATCAAGGTTGTAGCGATCATTGCCTTTATCCTCGTAGGTGCTTATATGATCCTCACCCACTATACGACAGATATCGGCACAGCCAGCATCACGAATCTATGGTCTCATGGCGGATTCTTTCCGACTGGTGCCAAAGGATTCATCTTGGCTTTTCAAATGGTGACCTTTGCTTTTGCTGGGATCGAATTAGTTGGATTAGTCGCTGGAGAAACAGAAAATCCTGAAAAAGTGTTGCCGGAAGCTATCAATAATATTCCTATCAGGATCATCTTATTTTACTTAGGTTCTCTTTTTGTCATTATGGCCATCTATCCATGGAATAGCTTGAATCCAGATAATAGTCCATTTGTAGAGGTATTTTCGGAAATTGGGATCACGATTGCTGCATCCTTGATCAATCTAGTCGTATTAAGTGCAGCAGCTTCTGCCTGCAACAGCGCCATATACAGTACAGGACGTATGCTTCGTTCTTTAGCACAAGAAGGCAGTGCTCCTAAAAAATTCAAGAAGTTAACAACACATCATGTTCCAGGAAATGCTTTGACATTTTCTACGATCGTTATTTTCATTTCGGTTATCTTGAATTACGTGATGCCTAGTGAAGTATTCACACTCGTAAGCAGTATTGCCACTACTTGTTTCTTGTTTATTTGGAGTATGCTTGTCTACACGCATATGAAATATCGTAAAAGTATCATCGGCAAAAAAGCACATTCATTTAAAATGCCGCTGTATCCATTGAGTAATTATTTGGTCTTTCTTTATATGGCCTTTGTGTGTGTCGTCTTGTTCCTAGGAAAAGATACGAGAATCGCTTTATTACTGACACCTGTGTGGTTCTTGCTTCTCTTACTGATCTATCATATGAAATATGAACGTAAGAAGTAAGAAAGAGGTTGTGACAGAAGTGGTCAGCTTCAAGAAATAAGAAGGAATTGACGAAAATTGCTTCTTAAATTTTTGTGAAATTTCAGCTTATTTCAAAGAAGCTACTTCTGGAACACCGTGAACCAGAGGTTGTGAAAAAGACGCTTAGTTTCGAGTAGTAAGAAAAATTTTGTGAAAATGGCTTTCCACATTTTTGCATAAATTTGGCTTAATACCGAGAAACTGGCTTTTGAACACCGTTTAAGAAAGAGGTCGTGAGCCTGCCGTTTCACTCTGAGTCACAAGGAGCAATTTCAAAAAAACAGCTTCTCATGTTTGTTGAATATTGTGACTTGTGACCGAGGAGTTGGCAGGAGAACACCGTTTATTCGGAAAAAGGCTGTGACAAGATTTTTGTCACAGCCTTTTTATTTCCCCGGAAACAACCGCTGATAATAGGTATCTGCTTTTTTATAGGAAAAAATCCAAATACCAGATACGAAAAAACGTCCGAATAACCCAATCATCGGTACAAAAAAGATACCGGCAATCAAACATAAGTTAATAAACATGGAGATAAAACTTCGATGGTCCTTTGACAAAACTCTCACAACATGGGAATCTGGTTTATTTGCTTTCATGATTTGCCTCATCAATATACCAAAAGAAAAACTCCACATCGTGTATACTAAGACATAAGCCATCTCAGGCCAAAAAGCTTCAGGGTTACGCCCGACCCAACTAGTAACGGAAGGACATAAGGTCAGCCAGAAGAGCCAAAAGATATTCGACCAGACCACTCGGTAATTGATGCGTTCTGCCATCTGGAATATACGATGATGGTTCACCCAGATTACCGCAACAAATATAAAACTTATTGCATAAGCTAATAATGTATTTCGGATGACCCACAAAGAATGAAAACCAGATGGATCAGGAATCTTGATGTCTAATACAAGAACTGTCAAAACGATGGCCACTACTCCATCAGTAAATGCTTCTAATCTCGACTTTGTCACGATGATTCCTCCTCAGATGATTCAGCGCTTTTATTTTATCACTTATGTTATTAAATAACCATCGTTTTATATAGGAAATTTTCTGAAAATTGTTGCATATTTTTCGAAATTTTGTTACTTTTAAAAAAACCGTAAAGGAGTTATGTATGACAAAAAAATTATCATTTAAAGACTATCTTTTTATAGGCTCCATGCTTTTCGGTCTATTTTTTGGTGCTGGAAATCTTATCTTTCCCGTTCATTTGGGTCAAGAAGCAGGCGCTGCTACCTTTTGGGCGAATCTAGGTTTCTTGGTTACCGGTATCGGTCTCCCCTTCTTAGGGGTGATTGCCATTGGTGTATCGAAAAGCTCAGGTGTATATGAATTAGCAAAACGGATAAATCAAACATATGCGATGGTTTTTACCATCTTGCTTTACTTAGTTATCGGACCGTTTTTTGCTTTACCTCGCCTTGCGACCACATCTTTCGAGATTGGTTTAGCACCATTTATCGATCCTAGCAGACAGACGCTATATCTAGCAATTTTCAGTATTGTATTTTTTGTGCTGGCTTGGTGGTTTTCAAGAAAACCGACAAAGATATTAGATTATGTTGGAAAATTCCTGAATCCTGCATTTTTGGTTTTATTAGGGGCATTGCTTCTCCTTGCTTTTTTGAATCCATTAGGCTCTGTCAATCAAGCGCCTATTCAGCCAAATTACCAAGACCATGCTTTTTTCACAGGATTTACTCAAGGATATAACACATTAGATGCGCTTGCTGCTTTAGCATTTGGAATCATCATCGTTACGACGATTCAAAACATGGGTGTAACAAAACCTGCTGAAATTGCTAAAGACACGATCAAATCTGGTGCGATCAGCATTATATTGATGGGAATCATTTATACTTTGCTCGCTTATTTAGGTGCTATGAGCTTAGGTAGCTTTGCTCTAAGTGAAAACGGCGGAATTACGCTGGCTCAGATTGCTGATCATTATTTAGGCACTTATGGAAGTATCTTATTAGCATTCATCGTTATATTAGCTTGTTTGAAGACTGGTATTGGTTTGATTACAGCTTTTGCAGAAACATTCACGGATTTGTTCCCGCAAAGAAATTACGCCTTTTTTGTTGCACTTGCCAGTATCCTTCCCTGTTTAGCGGCAAATGTAGGCTTGACGAATATCATTCAATTTTCGTTGCCTGTTTTGATGTTCATCTATCCATTAGCAATGACATTGATTCTGTTAGTGTTGGTTGGTCCTTTGTTTAAGCAGCGTACAGCTGTTTATCGGATGACTACCTATTTTACATTGATTGCTTCGATTTTTGATGGGTTGAATGCCTGCCCAGAATCTATCAAGCAAACCCCTATCGTTCAAAATCTTTTATATGTTGCGGAAAGCTACTTGCCGTTTTTCAAATTGGGGATGGGATGGATCGTGCCAGCAATTATCGGTTTTGTTATCGGCCTGATTTGGAGTTTCGCTAAGAAAGAAGAAGTATTGGATTGATAAAAGAGGTTGTCTCTTGAACACTTTTTAAGAAAGAGTTTGCGAAAAAGCTCTCACAAAAATTGCGACGAGTAATCGCAGGATCAATAAAAAGCAAAAGGTCTGTGACAAAAGTCTTGTCACAGACCTTTTTTTCCGAATAAACGGTGTTCAAAAGCCAGTTTCTCGGTATTAAGCCAAATTTATGCAAAAATGTGGAAAGCCATTTTCACAAAATTTTTCTTACTACTCGAAACTAAGCGACTTTTTCACAACCTCTGATTCATGGTGTTCCAGAAGTAGCTTCTTCGAAAAATAAGCCGAAATTCTACAAAAATTTGAGAAGCAATTTTCGTCAATTCCTTCTTATTTCTTGAAGCTGACCACTTCAGTCACAACCTCTTTTTTATAAATAAAGTTATTTTTACATATTAAAAAAGCAAACATTAAATAACGTTAATTTCAAAACAAATAAATTCCTCCCTTCTTTTTCTTTATCAGTTACGTGAACGATTATGCGTCCAAAACAAACGATTATTTGACATAACTACTGTCTTCCATGAGAATACACGAAGGAAACACCAATAATATAAAAAACTTTTTTTAAATCGATTTTTTCTATTACGCCTTGTACTCTTTCGTTTTTTCAAGAATAATTAAATGTGTAAGCTAATAGGAATGTACGGAGGTATATATTCAATCGTCATAATCATATTGTCTCCGCTAGAGTGATTATTAAAAAAACTGAGACTATCGTTCGAAAAAATAGAAGATACTATATTTTAACCACTTTTCCAGATTTAGAAAGGCAATTACAAAAAACCCGCGTTGCGGGTTTTTTATTTTGATACATTTTATATTCAGTAATATTAGCTAACTCTTACAAATATAAACTAATCCGTCGTTGAAGCACCAATGACAACCATCCTCTTTTCTAACGAGTCATAAATCGTCCACATATGCGCTCCACGGCATCCTCTCCCAGATGTGAAATAACTAGACCAACTGTCATTCCAGCTATAGGCTACTAAGTTCTTTTTATTAGGGAACAAATAATTATTCAGCTCTAAATATTCTTCTTTTGTTACATAAAGTCCATAAGATGTTTCAAAAAAAACCTCTTCATAAAGACTTTCTGGCTGAAGCATTTCTTCAAAATCAATGGGAGATGGAATCATTCGCCCTTTATTCAAATAAATTGGGTAACCAGCCACATGATCAAAAGATGTCCAGTCAGTATGTACTAATCTCATTTTTATCGGCTTCTCCGTTCGCCAATAGTTATCTACAGTTCTTTTTAAACTCCGACGCTCACGAAAAGTCATACCCGATGGTTTACCTTTCATTTTTTGCTGTAACCATTTTTGGAATATGAACTCTACAAACGGCATAGGTTTACGTATAGGTTTTGTCCCTCTAACGCCTTTATACCATTCATTATTTACATATTTCATTAATATGATTGCAGCTTCTTGATGGCTATCTAATCCTTGATAATCTGATACAGATAAAATAACATAATCTAAATCTAGAATATACTTCTTGTATAATTGATCTGTTACCTCCTTCAAAAGTTTCATTTTGTCCTCCTCCGATTTTTACTACCTCTCGTTTCATTACATGATGATTTTAAAGATGTAGATTCTCGCTATCTCACTATTATGAAGTAATTCAATCCAATACCAATATAGCATCAAAAACAGTAAATCGCTTTCTTTTTTCGTCATACACTGACCACACATAAGCACCATCCCAATAACGACCATTATTATAATAATTCGTAAATTCATTATTCCAAAGGTAAATATGCAGATGATCTTTATCTGGGAAAAGACGATCATTCAACTGGTTAAATTCTTCTTCCGTTCCTGCCGCTCCTTGAGGCGCATCAAGAAAAGAAGTCCGATAGATACCATCCTCAGCCCATAATGCTTTAGGGGTGACTCTTTTCGCCTTCATCATTTCTTTATTCACATAAATAGGATAATCTTTCATCTTGTCAAAAAATCGGATATCCGTATAGTTGATTTTTTCTTCTCTGAATTCGTAAAGTTTTTGTGCATATATTTTTTTAGAAACTACGAGAAGCCTTTCGCTAATCCGCCATGACCTGGCAACACACAATCTATTTGAGTAATTGAGAAATTCTAAAACTGCCTCCTGATGACTAGTTAGCCCGTCATACTCTTCTTCCTTGAAAAAAGCATAGCGTAAAACGGTCCAATCACGCTCCAAATAAAAATCAATACTTTCTTTTTCTAATAGTTCCATCTTTTCTCTCCTTGTGTTCTTCTAACGGCACTCCTGATACACCAACAAATCTGACCCTTTCATCTGCTACGTCAATACATGTTTCTCTCGAATTTTATCTATCCATTTTTATTTTATCGCAACTATCAAGGCTTCCATTCCTATTATTTCTTTTTGAAGAAAAGATAGTTCTTAACTCATGGGAATCGCTGGATTTGTAAAAAAAGGTTGTGAAATCAGCGCCTTGGCTTAAGTATTAGAAAAGCAAAACAGCAAAATATAAGGAGCTATTTTACCGTTTTTTGAACTAATACCAAAGGGTAGCTGATTGCACAACGTGTCTTTTTATAGTATAAAATTTTAGACAAATACATGATGTAAAAATAAATTTCGCAAAAAAACTTAACAACTTTCGAAAACTTTCGTCACAAAATATTCACAACTAATGACTATTATATAAGTATACCAACAAACAACCCTAACAACACTTTTTCATTTTTAACTCCTTATCCTGCTAGCTCCCCGGCTAGCAGGACCTTTTTTTATCAAAAAAACTTGCCCCATGCAATCGATTCAACTAATCAACCGAATGCTGTCATGCTGTGATACTCATCGTAAAACTTTTCGTTTTATCGGTATCCGCTTAAAGCATTCGGTTATTTTTGATTAGTAATGATTGATGGTACAAGCTCATACGTGCTTTTCTATCTGGTATAAATTATTTTGATAACCGTTCCTGTTCTCCTGCTGGCGAAAGGATTGTTATTTTTTCAATTTGTTCTACGGGAACCATGCGGATCTGCTGCTCTTCGTTTTGTAGGCGGATCATTACTCGGTCTTTTTCGACCGTTTTTGTCGCCACCCAACCTGAGATCGTTTCATACTTGCTACTCAAACGATTCGCTCTTACTTGTAAGATAACTAGACTATGTTCAGTCGCAGCTTTTTGCAGCTCAAGAATAAACTTTCCTTGCAATCGTACATTCTTAGCATGTTCTTCAGTGTCATTTACAAAAGAATCAAAAAGTTGATACGAGGTATGAGTAACTAACTTCGTAAGCTTCTTCATTGGTGATACTGTCTCTTCGTTCATCGAATGCACTCCTCCTTTAGCTAAGAAAGTGTTACTTAATTAATCTTATTTTACCTAACATTTTACAAAAAAACAAGGAAATGCTCTAACGTCTCTAAAAAAAGAAAGCGCTGATTTTAGAAACTGTTTGTTATTTTATTTTCATCCATCCAAATGTTCCACCAATGATCTAACCCTTCTGTGATCAATTGATATGTCTCATCAAAGTTATTGGTATAGTATGGATCGGGAACATTTTCTTTTTCTTTTCCAGGGATGCTACTTAAAAACAAATGGATTTTTTCCTGTGCTGAGCGTGGTGCTCTTCTTTTCAGTTCTTCTACATTTTCTTGATCCATGCCAATGATCCAATCAAAAGTTTCAAAATCGTGGGGTGTGATTTGACGAGCAACCATATTCGTCATATCCACATTTTCTTGGTTCAATATTTTTTTCGTTCCAGGGTGCGGTGTCTTTCCAACTTCATACGTACTTGTAGCAGCAGAATCCACAAAAAATTCTGCTTCCTTTCCTTCTGATGCTATTCGTTTCTTCAACAAGCCTTCTGCCATTGGTGAACGGCAAATATTTCCCAAACAAACAAATAAAATTTTTGTCATTTTCCCATCTCCTTTTAACAATCATGGCTTTTTCAACGAAAGATTATTTCTATTACTGTTCTTCCAACTCTTCTTTTGCATAAAGACGATAAGAGTATAATTCCGTATCCTTGGCTAAACGGAAAAGCTGCATAGCGATTTCCATCGGTGTTTCTTCATATTCATTCGTGATCCAATTGACTAACACGCCGCTGCAACCGTAAGAAAAAAAACGAGCATAAAATAGTTTATCTTTTGCAGAAAGCTGTCTTTCTTCATCCATTTGCTCAAAAATCTTGATAAAAGATTTTTGGATTAGTTGAGAAAATTCTTTTTGTAAAATTTCTTGGTCAGAAAGCACAGTATTTGCGTAAAACTCTTTCTTTTCAGCAATTGCTTTCAGCATTTTCAATGCTTGCTCTTCCCAATTATCAAGAGTAAGACATTGCGGGTCTAAATAATGCAAGGCATCCTCACAATAGACCCAACGAAGCAAATCGTATTTATCTGTAAAATGATAATAAAATGTTTGACGATTGATTTTTGCTTCATTTGCGATTTTTTGGACGCTGATTTTTCGAAAAGATTGTGTTTGGCACAAATCAATCAATACGTTTTTGATCAATTGTTTCGTACGTGTTGTATCACTCATTCATTTTCCTCCAATCTAAAAGCAAAAATCACATATGATAGTCGTAGCCGAAATGTTCATAAGCATAAGCCGTAGCCATTCGCCCTCTAGGTGTACGCTTTAAAAATCCTTTTTGGATCAAGTACGGTTCATACATATCTTCGACTGTTTCTCGTTCTTCTCCTATATTTACGGAAAGCGTGCTTAATCCTACGGGTCCGCCGCCATATAATTCGATCATCGTCCGTAACAATTTCTGGTCAACATAATCCAAACCAGCTTGATCGACTTGTAGCAAAGTAAGCGCCTGATCTGCTATAGGACGATCGATTTTCCCGTCTCCTTGAACTTGCGCAAAATCACGAACCCGTTTGAGTAAGCGATTCGCGATTCTAGGCGTTCCTCGCGATCGGCGAGCAATTTCCAATGCCCCTTCTTCAATGATCTCTGTTTGAAAAATATCCGAAGAACGTAAAACGATCTCCTGCAGTTCCTGTTCGTCATAATATTCCATATGTGAAATGATGCCAAATCGATCGCGTAAAGGTGCAGAAAGCATACCTGCTCGCGTCGTCGCCCCAATCAAAGTAAAGGGAGGAAGAGGGAAATGGACCGGATGTGCGGTTGGTCCTTGTCCTACCATGATGTCTACATAAAAATCTTCCATGGCCGAATAAAGCATCTCTTCTACTACTCTAGGCAATCGATGGATCTCATCGATAAATAGGACATCCCCTGCTTCCAGTTCATTCAAGATCGCTACTAAATCACCCGGACGTTCGATAGCGGGGCCGCTTGTCGTACGAATGTTCACAGTCATCTCATTAGCAATGACCATAGCCATCGTCGTTTTCCCTAATCCAGGAGGCCCATACAACAGAACATGATCTAATGGTTCTTCCCGATTTCTGGCAGCTTCGATGTAGATCTGAAGTTCTTGTTTGACTTTTCTCTGCCCGATATACTGAGAAAGCAACTGCGGACGAAGAGATTTTTCCAAACTCAGTTCATTTTCGCCAGTTTCTGGTGATAACAAGTATTCATCTGTCATTTGGTCTCCTCCTTATTTTTTCATCATCAGCTTGAGTGCTTGGCGTAAATACTCATCTGTTGTCTGATTGTCGACTTCTTTTAATTGTTTTTCTACACGTTTGATTTCTCTATCACTGTAACCAAGAGCTGAGAGAGCCTCCATTGCTTCAGATAGAGCGGTAGCGTCTTTTGTATTTGCTTCATCGAATAGACTGAAGGGCGTATCGATACTCAGCTCACCAAATTTTCCTTTTAGATCCAAGATCATTTGTTGCGCCGTCTTCTTCCCTACCCCTGGAAATTTTGTCAAATAAGTGACATCACTGGATTCCACTGCTTGGATCAAACCGGAGTGGTCTTCACTTGCCATGATCGCAAGAGCACTTTTTGGACCGATTCCTGAAACACTGACTAATCGCAAAAACAGTTGTTTTTCTTCTAAAGAATCAAATCCATACAAAAGATGCGCATCTTCGCGGATCACCTGATGGACATAAATTTTTATTTTTTGATTTAGTTTGCTACTGTAGCGGTAAGGATTTCCTAATGCGATCTGGTAGCCGATACCATTGGTTTCTACTACTATGTAATAGGGGTTGATAAAGGTAACCACACCTGTCAGATATTCATACATATTCTAGTCCTCTTTCTTTTGCACACATACGTTCCCTTTATTGTAGCACATTTCACCTTGTGAAAAAAGGAGTCTGGGGAGCGTTTCTTTCAAATAGCAATCGCTTGAATAAAAAAGAGCGGACGATCGAGTGAAGCCCCGTATTGTACCGCTCTTTTTGTATTTTCATTATTCTACCAGTGATTTGTATTCGCCATAACCGAGTTCATCCATCTTTTCATAGGGAATGAATTTTAGTGAGGCAGAATTGATGCAGTAACGCAGACCGCCTTTATCTACTGGGCCATCGGTAAATACATGTCCGAGATGAGAGTTTGCTTCTTTGCTTCGAACTTCTATTCGATGCATGCCATGAGAAAAATCGGCTTTTTCGCGTACTTGTCTTTTTGCTATTGGTTTGCTGAATGATGGCCAGCCACAACCAGCGTCATATTTTTCCGCAGAGCTAAATAACGGTTCGCCGCTGACGATATCGACGTAGATCCCTTTTTCGTAAAAATCATCGTATTTTCCGGTAAATGGACGTTCTGTTGCATTTTCTTGTGTGACTGCATAAGCCATCGGTGATAATTTTTCTTTCAGTTCTTCTTTTTCTGGTCTTGTTGGTTTATCCATTAAAAATGCCCCCTTTGTGATCCTATCATAGCGCCAAAGCAGACAGATGCCAACAATTTGCTTTCTTTCGAAACATTTACACTTTTCGGCGCCGGGCAAACTCAACGAAACGGAATTTATCTAATCGGTGTACCGACTCAGAATACTCAAAACAGCGGGTATCTTCCAAATGAACAAGACTTCTGACGACCACTGCGTAAGTGTCATCGTGAAGATCCATCGTTGTTTTCATGATATCTGTTACTTCTTCTACTGTGATTTCCTTTTGTGCGTAAGCAATCGTTAAAGAAAGCTCATTTTCAAAATATTCATAGATCGATCCTTGTGCTTGTACTGGGGTTAAATGAGGAACGAACTCCTTTAATAGATAATCAGTATCTAATATAACCACTTCACCATCGATTTTTCTTTCGCGTATCAAATGCCAGACAGGTGCACCAATCTCCCAGCCAGTAATCTCATTCAGTGCTTTTGTTACTTCTGTTTCTTCTAACGTATGAACGATCGTTTCACTTGGAATACGTTGGGTTTCCTGTAGCTCTTTATAGCTTGTCAGTCCAGAAATAGGAAAATCAAAGCGGTTTCGATCTAGTACGATCGACCCTTTTCCTTGTTTTTTTTGAATATATCCTTCCGTCGTCAAAAGATTCAGTGCTTTTCTAATTGTTTCTCGTGAAACACCATAGATTTTGATCAATTGGTTCTCACTAGGCAAAAGCGAATGCGGAGGATATTCTTTCGCTAAAATTTTCTGTTCCAAATCTAAAAAAATTTCATTGAACTTGTTCATGTTTTTTCCCTCACTCGTTCTTCCATCATTTCTTCACTATACTACAGCTCTTTTTGTATTTCAATGTTCCTCTTTTTAAGAAAAGCTTATTTTATGCTTTTTAAAACGATATCATTTTTCTGGATGTTTTTGAATAAAACGCTTGCAATTCTTCCTAAAAAAAAGTATAGTAAACGAAGAAGTAACTTGCATAGACAAGTTAAAAGAAAGGGGTTTATTGATATGGCAAAGTATCAAGCAGATGCCGAGAAACTGCTACATGATATCGGCGGAAAAGAAAATATTGCTGCAGTTAGTCATTGTGCAACTCGTATGCGTTTCGTCCTAAATGATCCTGGAAAAGCAGATCAAAAAGCAATCGAAGATATTCCTAGCGTGAAAGGGATGTTCACGAATGCTGGGCAGTTCCAAGTCATCATAGGAAATGATGTTTCTACTTTTTATAACGACTTCGTTGCAGTATCCGGCGTTGAAGGGGTTTCCAAAGAACAAGGAAAAGCAGCAGCAAAACAAAACCTTCATCCCGTACAACGCGCCATTGCCGTCTTGGCAGAAATCTTTACACCACTGATTCCTGCAATTATCGTCGGCGGATTGATCCTTGGGTTCAGAAATGTACTTGAAGGTATCCAGTTTGAAAGTCTTGGTGGAACGATCGTTGAACACTCGCAATTTTGGAATGGCGTCAATGCCTTTTTATGGCTGCCAGGTGAAGCAATTTTCCATTTTCTTCCAGTAGGTATCACTTGGAGTATTGCGAAAAAGATGGGTACTACACAAATATTAGGAATCGTTTTAGGAATTACATTAGTTTCTCCGCAATTATTAAATGCTTATAGTGTAGCTTCCACAGCCGCAGCAGATATTCCATTTTGGGATTTTGGTTTTGCTCAAGTCCAAATGATTGGTTATCAAGCACAAGTTATTCCAGCTATGCTGGCAGGGTTTATGTTAGCGTATCTAGAGATTTTCTTCCGCAAATATATCCCTCAGTCGATCTCAATGATCTTTGTTCCATTGTTTTCATTGTTACCAACTGTTTTAGCTGCTCACGTTATTTTAGGTCCTATCGGCTGGACAGTCGGAAGCTGGATTTCAACTATCGTAAATACCGGGTTGACGTCTTCTATCAGCTGGTTGTTTAGTGCTGTATTCGGGTTCCTGTATGCACCTTTAGTAATTACTGGTCTCCACCATATGACCAATGCGATTGATATGCAGCTGATTGCAGATTTCGGATCAACGAATTTATGGCCGATGATTGCTTTATCAAATATCGCCCAAGGCTCTGCAGTCTTAGCCATCGTCTTCTTGCATCGTGGGAACAAAAAAGAAGAACAAATCTCGATTCCAGCAATGATTTCTTGTTACTTAGGTGTAACTGAACCTGCTATGTTCGGAATCAATTTGAAATACGTCTATCCTTTCGTCGCAGCAATGGTCGGTTCTGGATTAGCTGGCATGTTTGCCAACTTGATGGATGTTCGAGCAAACGCGATCGGAGTAGGTGGTTTACCAGGAATACTAGCCATCCAAGCAGAAACATGGGTACCTTTCATCATCGCAATGATCATCGCTATCATCATTCCATTTGGCTTGACGATCGTCTTTAGACGTCAGGGAATCTTGAATAAGATTGATCCTGCTGTTCCTGAAAATGCTGCTGATGTACAGCTTCAAACAGCGAATGGCGCAACAGCAACACCACAGTCTTTCGAACCTGTTTCAGCAACTGGTACGGCAGTTGCAACAAAAGAAACATTATTCGCAGTGGCTGCTGGGAACATCAAGGAAATTACTGAAGTAAATGACCCAGTTTTCTCACAAAAAATGATGGGTGACGGTTATGCTGTCGAACCGTCAAACGGCAAAGTCTATGCACCAGTAAATGGTAAAGTGACGAGCGTCTTTGAAACAAAACATGCCATTGGTATTCTTTCTGATGAGGGGCTGGAAGTACTTGTTCACATGGGATTAGATACCGTTGAACTAAAAGGCGTTCCTTTCACTGTATTCGTGAAAGAAGGAGATCTTGTCACACCAGAAACTCTGATTGCTGAAATGGATTTGCCAGAAATAGAACAAGCTGGTAAGAAAACTGACATTATTGTTGCTTTAACTAATAACGAAAAAGTTGCTGATCTATCCCTTGACCAATCAGGACTTGTTCGCCCAGGCGAAGCAGTCGGTAACGCTGAAGTAAAATCTTAATCAGAGTAGATAAGTAATCTTTTCAATAAAAAAGACGGGCTATCATGGATTTTCAATCGAAAATCAGATAGTCCGCTTTTTTGTTTAATTGAATGTTTTCAGTGCCTGATTGACAGCACCAATCGGAAACCCTACGATACTGTAGTAATCTCCAGAAATTTCTTTGACGAATACACTTGCAGCATTTTGGATGCCGTATGCCCCTGCTTTATCCGCATAGTCTCCCGTCTCCAAGTAACGATTGATTTCTTCATCTGTCAGTGGATAAAAAGTGACATGTGCTTCTGCTAGTATTCGTTCTTCTCGCTCCTTTGTTTTTAAAACAACTGCTGTGTATACAGTATGTGTTTCCCCGCTTAATTTTTTCAACATGACTTCAGCCTCAGCCATATCTTCTGGTTTACCCATGATCTCCTGGTTGAGAACAACAGTCGTGTCGCTAGCAATCACTAAGCTGTCTTTCTTTTCTTTTTGTTCCCAAACAGTTCGTGCTTTTTCTTCAGCCATTCTGCGTACATAATCGACTGGCAGTTCGTCTGGAAATGGCGTTTCATCAATATCAGCAGGTTCGATCTCGAATTCTGAAACGATGTGAGCCAATAACTCTTTTCTTCTTGGTGATTGAGATGCTAGTATAATCTTCATGTTTCCCTCTTTTCTCTGACTTAATGCGGGTCTTGGATCCGTTTGAACATTCTTTCCATATCCGAGTTGGTAAAGTGAATCAATACTGGGCGGCCATGGGGACAATTGAACGGATTTTCGCATTGTGCTAAATCTTTCAGCAGCACACGTGCTTGTGCTTCATTCAAATAATGGTTGGCTTTGATCGATCGTTTACAGCTCATCATGATTGCTGTTGCTTCACGGAATTTTTTTACGCTCACACTTCCTGTCGTCAGTAGCATGTCGATCATCTCGCGAATAATCGATTCTTCTTCACCATTGGGATACCAAGTAGGATGAGCCCGTACAATAAAGCTGTTTTGACCAAATTCTTCTAAATAAATCCCTGCGTCTTCTAGCAAATGCTTTTGCTCTTTTAGTTTCAAAGCATCACTGTTTGGATAGTCCAACACAAATGGAACAAGCAATTCTTGCAGATCATCAGATACTTCCCCAATTTTTTCCCGAAAATATTCATATTTGATACGCTCTTGAGCAGCATGCTGATCGATGATGTACAATCCGTCGCTACTTTGGGCAAAAAGATACGTTCCGTGCATCTGTCCAAAATATTCCAATTGAGGAAAACGTTGAACTGGTTTTTCCGTTTCTAGTTTCTTGATCGCTTGTTCTAATGTTTTGTCGTTTCCTTGAGTGAAATCAAATTCAGGATGGAGTGTCAATTCTTCCTCGTAAATCTGCTCATCCTCTTCCAAGGATATATCTATTTGTTCTTTATTTGTTTCTTCCATGTTATCCACAGTAGTAATTTCTTTCTTTTCAGATTTTTCCACTGTTTTTTCTACAAAGTTATCAACATTTTCACCAAACTTATCCACCGTTTTCGCTGTTTTTTCTGGATAACTGGTGTTTTCTTCAGAAAAACCAGAAAAGTTTTCAACATTTTCCACAGACTTATCAACAGATCTGTCAACAAATGTGCTCTTTGGTTCTTCTACAAAAAAGGTTCCTGTCTCTCGGTCAAAATTCAAACTACTTGGCTTTTTAGGTTTTTCTTCTTCAAAAGCGTAGGACAAATCGATTTCGATTTGTTCCGTTTTAGGCTGATCTGGTACTTTTTTCTTGAACCGTAGATTATCCGCGGCACTTGGGATCAGGTTTTCTTGGGACAATGCTTGTTGAATGGCGTTACTAATTAGCTCTGTTAGTTCTTTTTCCTTCGACAACCGGACTTCCTGCTTCGTCGGATGGACATTTACATCGACTAAAAGCGGGTCCATCTTGATTTCCAATATAGCAATAGGAAAACGGCCGACCATTAATTTTGATCCATAACCTGCAACGATTGCTTTATTTAAGGAAAAGTTCTTGATAAAACGTCCATTGATGATCGTCGATAAGTAATTCCGACTGGCACGAGTCACTTCTGGTAATGAAACATAACCAAATAACTCAAAATCTAGATCTTTTCCTTCGATTTTCAGCATTTTTTTAGCGGTAGATAACCCGTAGATTCCCGCAATCGTTTGTTTCAGATCGCCATTTCCAGCAGTTGCCAACATTTTGTTTCCATCATGTACTAAACGAAAAGCGATTGATGGGTGACTTAATGCCAGACGATTGACGATGTCCCCGATGTTCGCTAATTCTGTGTGCAGTGTTTTCACGTATTTCAAGCGGGCTGGCGTATTGAAGAACAGGTTGCTGACGGTAATCTTCGTTCCTTGACGCAGAGGCGCTGGCCGATGCTCCAAGACCTCACCGCCTTTGAGCGAAAGATAAGTACCTTGTTTTTCTTCCTGATTCGCCGTTTCCAGAGTCATTTCAGAAACAGAGGCAATACTTGGCAAAGCTTCCCCTCGAAAGCCCAGCGTTCGTATGCGAAAAAGATCATCGCGATTATGGATCTTACTTGTCGCATGCCGCTTGAAGGCATTCTCTACGTCGTCTGCCAAAATGCCTTCTCCGTTATCAATCACTTGGATCGTCCGCAGTCCCGCTTCTTCAACTAAGATATCAATCTGAGTACTACCGGCGTCAATTGCATTTTCCACTAATTCTTTCACGACGGAAGCTGGTCGTTCCACTACTTCTCCCGCAGCGATCTGATTAGCTAAACGTTCAGATAATTCTTGGATTTTGGCCATCGATATCCGCCTTCTTCCTACAGTTGTTTTTGTAATTCATATAATGTGTTTAGTGCATCCATTGGCGTCATTTCTAGTAAATTTATTTGCTTCAGTGATTCAATGACTTCTGTTTCATTTTCGGATAATTCACCGAATAAAGAAAGTTGTTGGTTTTCTTCTTTGACACTGTCTTGTATAGGGTCTTGGTTTACTTTTTCTGCAGGTGGTTTTATTTGCTCCTGTTTGGCTGTTTTAGTCTTCTCTTCTATTTCAGCTGGAACAGTATGGTGTCCGTTATCGCCATTTTCTAGCGTATGCAGGATATCTGCTGCTCGCTCTAGTAGATTGGCAGGCAATCCTGCGATTTTTGCCACATGTATACCATAGCTTTTATCCGCAGGTCCATCCATCATTTTATGCAAGAAGACAACTTCTCCGTCTTTTTCAACAGCTCCAACATGGACATTTTTAAGCTGCGGAAGTTCTTTTTCAAGTACCGTCAGTTCATGATAATGGGTAGAAAAGAGTGTTTTTGCTTGTACATGACGATGGATATATTCGATGATTGCTTGGGCCAACGCCATTCCGTCATAGGTTGCTGTTCCTCGCCCGAGTTCGTCAAACAAAATCAAACTGTTTGGCGTAGCATAACGCAGGGCTTGATTGGCTTCCATCATCTCTACCATAAAAGTACTTTGTCCAGCAATTAAGTCGTCACTTGCACCAATTCGGGTAAAAATCCGATCAAAAATAGGTAAAACTGCTTGTTTTGCCGGAACGAAACAGCCCATTTGCGCCATCAGAACAGTTAATGCCAACTGGCGCATATACGTACTTTTACCAGACATATTCGGTCCTGTGATCAGCAAGATCATTTCGTCTTCTGCCATTTCTACGCTGTTAGGGATATATTCCTGATGTCCTAATACTTTTTCTACTACAGGATGTCGCCCGTCTTTGATCAGAAGCTGATGCTTGTCACTGACAAGTTCTGGCCGAACATACTGATAGCGTTCGCTGATCGTTGCAAAACTTTGTAGCACATCTGCTGCGCTGATTGCTTTTGCAAGTACTTGTAGCGGCTGGATAGCCTTTTTGACTTCTTCTCTCACAGCTAAAAACAACTGATATTCTAAATCAACAGATTTTTCTTCTGCTTCGAGGATTTGTGTCTCCAATTCTTTTAGTTCTGGTGTGATGAAACGCTCTGCATTTGCTAAGGTTTGTTTTCGTTCATACTTCTCCAGCTCTGCATTTCCAAGATTTGCTTTTGTGATTTCTATATAATAACCGAAAACGCGGTTAAATCCGATTTTTAAGTTCTTGATTCCTGTTTCTTGACGCTCTTTTGCTTCAAGTTCTGCTAGCCACTTCTTTCCGTTTCTCATAGCAGAACGGTACGTATCGAGCTGCTCATTGAATCCATCTTTGATGATGTTTCCTTCCGTTATTTGTAACGGCGGATCATCTTGGATAGCTTGGTCAATCAATTGGACGAGATGGTCCATCGGTTGCATTTCTGAAAGCAGACTTTGCCATTGACCTTGATCGATTCCTTCAATCAACCCTCTGATCATTGGCACTTGTTCTAAAGAAGTTTTCAACTGGATCAAGTCTCGCCCATTGACATTACCGAAAGCTACTCGACCTGCTAGGCGTTCCAGATCATAGACTTTCGTTAATGCTGACTGCAAATCGATACGTTCAAAATAACTGTCTAGCAAAGAAGCGACCATTTCTTGTCTTGCTTTAATTTGTTTTGCCTGGATAAGCGGACGGTCTAGCCATTGTTTTAATAAACGGCCGCCCATTGCTGTTTTTGTTTCATCTAATAACCATAGAAGCGTGCCGTGCTTTTTCCCAGTCCGAATAGATTGGCTTAATTCTAGGTTGAATTTTGAATAATAATCCATTTTCAAAAAATGATCTGGCTGGTATTCTACTGCTTTTTGGATATGCGCTAAACTCCGCTTTTGTGTTACCGCTAAATAAGTCAATAGTTTGCCGGTTGCTTCTTTTTCCAGCGGATCGACTAGTTCGCTTGTCAAAAAGCTAAATTCCGCGTTTTCTTCCATCTCATTTTGTTGAGAAAAGACTAGCCCTAAACGCCCGCTTAGCTGTTCACGAAGGGTATCAGTGATCTCACTGCCTAATACGAGTTCTTTTGTCTGCAATGCAGAGGCTTCATTTAAAACAGCTTCTTCATCATGCAACCGAGCCGTCTTCAATTCTCCCGTACTTAGATCGGCATAAGCAAAGCCAAATTCATTTCCTTGACTAACTACAGCTGTTAAAAAATTGTTGTCTTTTGCCGACAATCCTTTGCTGTCCATGACTGTACCAGGAGTGACTAGCTGGATCACTTCGCGCTTGACCATCCCTTTAGTCGTCTTTGGATCTTCTACCTGCTCGCAAATCGCTACTTTATAGCCTTTTTCAATCAAGGCATCGATATATCCTTGTGCTGCATGGTGAGGGACACCGCACATAGGAATAGGTTCTTCTGCATTTCGATTTCTGCTCGTCAACGTTAATTCCAAAAGCTGTGATGCCTTGATCGCATCTTCATAAAATAATTCATAAAAGTCTCCTAAACGATAGAACAAAAAAGCATCTTGGTATTGTGCCTTGATGCTTAGATATTGTTCCATCATAGGAGTGTTTTTAGTTTTTTGAGGCATGTTTTTCCTCCTCTATTTGTCCATTGATTTCTTCTTGTATCATCGTTGTTAAATGATGAAGCAGATCATCTGCTTCCAAAAGCTGTTTTCTATAAGCTATAACAAGCGGATGCTGATCAAATTCTTTCATGAATTGATCCGCTCGCTTGATTGCTTCTTGTTCTGCTGCTGGTTTGTCATAGTGGGCAAAATGAACAGCTTCTTTTTGCGCTTGTTTGATTTTCTCTCTCAACTCAGTTAAATACTGGTTTTGATGGATCTTTTCTTCAAGTTCTTTGTAGCGAATGATCGTTTCATTTTCTCTTAAAAGTTTTGTCAGTTTCCTTACTTCTTTTTGAATTTCCGGCTCCTGCTGCAAAAAACTGCCTCTCTTTCTACTCCATGAACGGTCGATCCTCATTGATTTGAATCAGCTGGATTTCTTTTGCATGACCTGTCGTATCATCCAATTCTAAGATACAGCCGCTTAAAATCGATCGGCCTTGTTCGACAACTTCAAAACGTTTTGGTAATGCGGTCAGAAACTTTTCGATCACAGGTTCTCTGCGCATACCCAAAATACCATCATAGGGTCCTGTCATCCCAACATCTGTCAGATACGCTGTGCCTTTTGGCAAAATTCGCGCATCATTTGTCTGGACATGTGTATGTGTACCGACCACTGCTGAAACTTTCCCATCTAAAAACCAGCCCATCGCTTGTTTTTCACTTGTTGTTTCTCCATGAAAATCTACAAAAATGATTGGCGTACGTTTCCTAGCTTCTTCTACTAGTTCCTTCATTTTACGGAAAGGATCATCCAAGTCCACCATGAAAGAACGAGCTTGCATGTTGATTACTGCCAATTCGATCTGATTCACTTTGACAAAGACCATCCCTTGTCCAGGCGTCCCTTCCGGAAAATTTGCCGGCCGAACCATCTTTTTGGCTTCATTTACAAACTCAAAGATCCCGCGGTTGTCCCACGTATGATTCCCCATCGTCACGACGTCTACACCGTCTTGCAAAAATTTTTTATAGATTTTTTCTGTGATTCCACGTCCAGAAGCGGCATTCTCACCATTTACGATCGTTACTTGCGGACGATACTTCTTCTTCAACCTAGGAAGATATTCAGTAATCATCTCTCGTCCCATTGAACCTACTACATCACCAATAAACAATACCCGCACACTAAATTCCTCTTCTCTTTTAACATCACTCTATATTATAGTTGTTTTCAATAAGAAAGAAAAGGTCAAACAAAAGGAACTCTTTCCTGATATTTCTTAGATTTGAAAAATAAAATAAAGAAATGGGACTGTGGCAAAAATCTTGTCACAGTCCCATTTCCCGAATAAACGTTGTTCCATCTGCTGCTTCTGCGGTAATAAGCCCAGCCAAACGAAAAATAGGAGGAGCTATTTTTGTTTGGCTGTTCTTATTACTTGATGCAGAACAGCTTTTTCACAACCTCTTTTAAATCACACTTAACTCTTTCAATGCCTTCCAGATACCATCTTGATCATTTGTATCAGTGACCATCTTGGCTTCTGCTTGTACTTCTGGCACAGCATTCCCCATAGCTATTCCGATTCCTGACATACGCAACATTTCACGGTCATTTTGTCCGTCACCAAAGCTGATAATATCTTCATGCGGAATACCTACTTGTTCTGCTAAGTGTAGGATCGTCGCCGCTTTAGAACCGTTTTGGGGAACGACATCTACACTGTTCTCATGCCAGCGGACAAATCGAATCTTATCATATGAGGAGAATTTTCCATCATATGTTTGATCGAAAAATGCTAACGCTTGATAGATTTCTTGTTCCTCTGCAAAAAACTGATCTAGTTCAGGCAAGACAGCACCGAAAGAATGCATCGCCTCTTCCATCACCGTTACATCATTGGAAGAAGAACGTTTGATATTGTCTAAGCTGACAAAAGCTGTGTCGATCTGTTCATGATGCGCTTCCTCGACGAATGCATCCAACTGTTCGCGATCTAGTAAGTTCTTATATACTTGTTCATGGTCTAAAAAACCGGCCGCTCCATTACATAAAATGTAGTTCGTAAAATCCAGATCTCGAATGACTTCTTGCGCATGGAATCGGCTCCGCCCTGTAGCAATCGTGACCAGATGACCGGCTTTGCGTAATTTTTCCAATGCTTCTCTCGTGCTATCTAAAGCTTGTTTATTTGAATCTAACAACGTTCCATCAATATCAAAAGCAAATAATTTGCGTCTCATCTCTTGTCGTCTCGCTTTCTTATAAATACTTGCTTGCCTCGCGAACAGCTAACTTGCTCAAATCTGTTGTCAGCTGACTTTTTACCCAAGCGGCATCGGTCTTACTATAATCACGCAATGCCCAACCGATTGCTTTTTGGATAAAGAATTCCTTTGTTTGACGGTCTTCGTCTATTGCTCGGATCAATAGTGCTGTGTCTGTTTGCTGTTTATAACCTAATTGCAACGTGATTGCTATTCGACGCAACCAGAAATCTTCCTTTTTTTCGAACAACTGAAAGACTTCTTTACGTTGCTCTGGATGGGCTTTACACCATGTACTGTATACTTTTCTCCAAGAATCGATGCTGTCCCACCATTCTTTTTTCTGGACTAGTGGTAACAATGCAACTATCTCTTCAAAGGTAAGCCGTTTGATGTTTTTTTGGACTAAATCGATCGCCACATACTGATATTCTCTTTCGATTTGTTCATAATAATAATGAACAAAAGCTAAAACTTCAGAAACAGATAAATGTTTGCTTTCATCCAATAACGGCTGTTGCAAAAGAGCGCGTTCCGGCTTAGGTACCCCAGCAAAAGGAAAAAGATTTTTCATGTACTTTTCCATTTGTAACGCTTTTTCTTCATTTTTTGGAAAAACTAACACTTCCATGGTATTTCCTCCCTTAATGAACGACTTTTTAGTCCACATAGGATGATTTTGATTGATTCAGCCAAGCATAACCCAGTCCCATCACTAAACCGCCACCAATATAATTCCCTGCCAAAGCAAAAAACAAATTATGTAACACATTGCTGGCTGTCATTCCGTCCATCTGTCCATGAGAAGCAAAGTAAGCAAGCGTAAAGGCAGGAAAATTCGCTATCACGTGTTCATATCCTAGAAAAGCAAAAATGAAAATAATGAATACGACCGTGATCACTTTCCCAGCATCCTCTTTCATCCGCATGCTGATCAGTACAGCGGTATTGACAACGATATTCGCAAACATTCCTTCCACCAAAATCGTTGTTGCAGGTTTTGCTAGTTTTACTGCTATTGATTCTAACATAAAGTTGTCCAACGTTAAATCTTGAAATGGCGTCGTCATAGAAATAAGAAATCCACATAACATACCGCCAATCATATTGAAAAAAATACAGGCAAATAGAATCTTGGCTGCCTTACTTAAAGCAAGTCTCTGCCGAAAAACACCCACGGTCATATAAAGCATATTCGATGTTCCTAATTCGGCGTTCATGTATAGAATCATGACCAGACCCCAGCTGAACATAAATGCGTATAAAATCTTTCCTAGACCGTGCGCAATATCTTCCCCCTTCATCGCGATCGCAAATGCCACAGCCGTTCCTAAAGTCAAAAACAAACAGGCAAGAACCGCTCGAACAGCGTAACGTGAAAAGCTGTTTTCAAAAAGGTTCGCCTTCTTTTCAATTGAAGCATCGATTTTCTCAAATAATGGTGATACCGGATTCATTGATTTTCTCCTTAAACTTCCTTCATTTTTTTCCATTTGCACATACCTTCTCATTTTATAAAGATAGCCTAGGTTTGTAAAGCGTTTTTACGTACTAATTATCTTGACATTCATGGATGATCTATCATATACTGTAGTTTGTGTAAAATAATGCAGCAGAAAAATAATAACTCATCCCTAGTTTGTTGCCCCGTCTCGGGTTCGATTGTGTAACCGCGGCTGCAAAGGTGAAGATTGAAGAACAAACTATATGATTATGAATTTTTCAACGGATTATTTTACTCCAAAAACTTATATTCATTGGAGGAAATTTTAATGTCTCGTTATACAGGACCATCATGGAAAATTTCTCGTCGCTTAGGCATCTCATTGTCAGGCACAGGAAAAGAATTAGCACGTCGCCCTTACGCACCAGGTCAACACGGACCTAACAGCCGTGGCAAACAATCAGAATACGGCATGCAATTAACTGAAAAACAAAAACTTCGTCACATGTACGGAATGAACGAACGTCAATTCCGTAACTTGTTCGTAAAAGCTAGCAAAATCAAAGAAGGTAAACATGGTGTTAACTTCATGATCTTACTAGAACAACGTTTAGACAATGTTGTTTACCGTTTAGGACTTGCAACGACTCGTCGTCAAGCACGTCAATTAGTTAACCATGGTCACATTTTAGTTGATGGCAAACGCGTTGATATCCCTTCATACCACGTAGAAGTGGGTCAAGTGATCTCAGTTCGTGAAAAATCACAAAACATCGTAACAGTAAAAGAAGCTGTAGAAGCAACTGTTGGACGTCCAGCATTCGTAAGCTTTGACGCTGAAAAATTGGAAGGTTCATTGACTCGTTTACCAGAACGTGACGAACTATATCCAGAAATCGACGAAGCTCTTGTCGTTGAATACTACAACCAAAGCCTATAATTTCAAAAGCTTTCTTGAAAAAGACCGCTATCTATTGGATAGTTGGTCTTTTTTTTATTTTCTATTTACAAAGCAATCACTTTGTTTTACAATTTCGTTAACCAAATAAAAATATTAAGTTAACGAAAAGAGGGCATTATGAACCGAACATTGAAAGAATTGATACTGGCTGCGGAATTTGCCGCGATTATTTCTGTCCTTTCTCAGATGACCATTCCTTTTGGTTTGGTTCCTTTGACAGGGCAAACATTTGCTATTGGACTGACAGCCACTTTTCTCGGAAGAAAACTGGGATTGATATCGGTTACAGTTTATCTTTTACTGGGTTTGATCGGTCTTCCTGTATTTTCAGGGATGACTGGAGGCATAGCTGTTTTATTTGGTCCAACTGGCGGATATTTGATTGGATTTCTCTTTCAAACATGGCTAACTGGCTGGATGATCGAAAAAACAGACGCTCATTACTTGTACGCAATCTTTGCCAATCTAATGGGCTCTCTTGCCGCCTTAGTCTGTGGGACGATCTGGCTGAAGATAAGTGGCGATCTTACTTTTACAACTGCATTTGCCAGTGGGCTGCTGCCTTTTTTACTGCCGGAAGCAATCAAAGCAATTGGAGCAGCCTATATCGGTGTCTTGATGAAAAAACGGCTAAATCGATTTCTTCGAACGAATTGAGCAAAAAAGCAGCATGGAAGAAGACTCAACATCCGGTCTCTTCCACGCTGCCTTATTTTAATTTAAACAGATCTTTATTTTGTCAAATCTACTTTTTTACCGATCCAATAAATAATTATCCCACCGACAATCATTGATGCCAGTTCTCCTAAAGCAATCACCCACCAATTCAAGAAAAAAGGTAGTTGATATAAAATCGTTAGCTGACCAGCTACTGTAAACATGGAAAAAGCAAATACGCATGCTGTCACAGCCATTTTGATTTTCATGTTTTTGATGCGACTAGTGATTTTATAGTTGATAAGCAATACAATCAGCGTGCTGACGCTTCCTACTACAACATCTATCAGTCCAAGAGGAGAAGCAATATTAGCCAAAGCTACTCCCGCTGTTACCGCGGCGATGTATCTTTTGTTATATAAGGACAGATAGTTGAACATCTCCGAGAGACGAATCTGAATCACTCCAAAGCTAAAAACAGACAAAACCAGCGTCACTGCCACATATAAACCAGTGACTAGCGCCATCCGAGTCACATCTGTCGTTGTCCAGCGTTTGGCTGAACGGGTATTATTTTTTTCCATGTTCTATTTCTCCTTTGCAAGATAATTTTATCTTGGTAATGACTGCGACCAAAGGATGGGAAGAAAATTCCAACTGAAGTGCCGCAGAAGGTTGTGAAAAAGCTGCCCTGCAACAAGTAATAAGAATAGTCAAATAAAAATAGCTCCTCCTATTTTTCATTTGGCTGGACTTATTACCGCAGTTGCAAGCTTTTGAACACCGTTTATATCAGAAGGTTGTGAAAAAGCTGTCTGACATCAAATGCCGGGAACAATCATCGACTTTCTTTTATCATCAACCATTTGGTTCTCTCTTTATTTCTTATCATACAGAAGCTTGAAAAAAACTCAAGGTTATTTTAGCAACCAGCCACCGTCGATTGGAATAATCGTTCCTTGTATATAGCTTGCTTGAGGAGAGGCAAGAAATAATGTCAGCTCTGCTACCTCTTCCGGCTGTGCCCATCGCTTGACTGGTGTTTCATTTGCCACCCACTCTGCCATCTCACCTTTTCCTTCAAAATCAGCCGCATTCATCGGCGTTTGGATGGCTCCTGGAGCAATTCCTTTTACTCGGATCCCCTGCTCTGCGTAATCCAGAGCGAGTTGTTTAGTAAAACCGACGATTGCATGTTTCGCACTTGTATAAGCGATCCCACCTCCGCCAGCAACCAAACCCGCAATCGAAGCCATGTTGATGATTGTTCCGCTTTTTCGGCGGATCATATCAGGAAGGATGATGCTTGTTAGATGATACATGCTTTTCACATTCGTTTCATAAATCAGATCCCACAGCGATTCGTCAGTTTCCATCAAGGATTTGTATGCATCTAATACCCCCGCAGTATTCAATAAAATCGTAATCTCACCAAAATGATTTTGGCATTTCGATACCGCTTGTTGGAGTTCTTTCCTCTGTCGGACATCCCCTAGTGCGTAGGCAAAAGTTTCAGGAAATCGAAAAGAAATTTCTTCCATTTTTCCAAATTTTTGATCTAATCCAAATACAAAGGCATCTTGTTCCAGAAAAGCTTGGGCTTGTGCGGCACCAATACCAGAAGCAGCTCCTGTAATAAATACGACCTGTTTAGCTAAATCTGGATAACGGTTTTTCATTCTACGATCGCCCAATCATCTGCTAAAATATCGCAAACTGTAGGAGCAAAGCTAGAAAAACCTTCATCACTTGTTTTGATCAATAAGTAAGGCGTCACCGGACAGCCATCAAATTCATCATCGGATACGAGAACAACATAAAGCTCAAATCCACTCCATCCTTTACGAATAATCTTTGCACCTTTTTTCAATTCTGGTAAAATTTCTTCAAATGTCATCTTTATTCTCCTTTTTTTGTTATTGTTTTGATTGTTTTTGTTTTTGAATCATTTCAAATTTTTGAGATAGCTGAATGTAATCTATCAATTTTAATTCTTCGGTCACAATAAAATAATCAAGATCCGCCCACGGTTTTCGATGAACTTTACTTGTTGAAATCAAAAGATCCACTTCTCTTCCCCGATAATCCGTTGGTAGAAAAATCAGCTGATAATCATTACGGAAAAACGTCCGTAACCCCTCCTCTAACAGTTGCTCTTCAAATAATGGGAAATCTGTCATCAAGAGGATCGTGATCTTTGGAAGCTGTGGAGTAAAGGCTCCTAATGTTTTAAACACAGTCAGATACCGTCCCATCAAAAACGCATGATTTTTAAACGCCAGATGATTAGGCTGTTTGTGTCTGCTTTCAAAAAAGCGTACTAACCATTGTTTTAATTCCTTGTTTTCAATGACTAAATGATTAATGAAGTCACTACTGTTTCCATCAATCGTTTCTTTTGCGTTAGGAAAAAGATAGGCGAAAAAATGACTACTGAACAAATAGTTTTCTGCCTCAAAGGTCAGATCTTCCGCTGGTAGCTCCTGCTCTTCTTGATAAAGAGAAAGAGCTGCTTTTGCTTCAGAAAGAGCTGCAAAAGGCGGTGTTTCTGCTTGTTGATGAAAATCAAAAATTTTCTTCCGTATCTTAGGATCACTATAATATTCTTCACGCGTCATCAGAACAAGAAACAATGCGCCTAATTCGTCTTCTACTTGAAAATAATTAGGAAATACCGGCTCCATGACTTGGCAGAATCGCTGGAACAACAGATTGTCTGCGATCAGCCCTCTTTTTTTCTCATTCAATACCACATAATGCTTCTGTGATTTTCTTAAAAAAAAGGCACCTAGCATGTATTCCAATCGTCTTTTTTTGATTTCATTCAAACGAACGTTGAAAAAAGCCATGATATGTTCTGCCATATTTTTTACGTCCATTTGAGAAATCGTTTCAAACGGCCAGATTTTCCCTCGAAACAACTGCCAGAATGTCATATGCAAGTAAAGTCGAATGATTTCTTCTTCGCCTTGCGCGATATATGTACCTCGTTGCAGACGAATGCCATAAGTTTGCAGTTGCTGTTTCCATTCATTGATTTTTCGATGAGCAGTGGATTCACTAATGTAATGCTTTTGCGCAAATTGGTAAATCGTGTGGAATTCTTCAAAAAAAATGTCGTGCAGCAGCTGGAATTTCAGCGTACTTTGCACGAGATAGATCAAAAAACGCTCATGTTCGATTGAATCGAGCGTATCATAAAAGTTATAACCAGAACGGTGATTTTTTGTAAACAAAGGGTGCGTCTTACCGCTAAACTGCTGATAGTTTTTAGACAGCTCGTTTAGGTATTTCGACACACTGCGGGCATCCAGCTGAACAACTTGCGCTAATTGTGCAGCAGTATGCCAAGCTTGATCCTCAAAACTTTCTAGGAGGAGAATCTTATAATATAGATCTTTATCAAATTGTTTAAGATACTCGGAAGACAAATACACGTCTTTCCCTCCTTTTTTATGCTAGAACGTTTTGGTTATTGTAGCATAAAATAGTGGTCTTCGCATCAAAACAAGCCAGCAAAAGGCTGAAAGAATAACGGTAGCAACAAAACGGTCAATATCCCATTTACGCATATCGCAAGCCCTGAAATGATCCCTTCTACTTCGCCAATCTCGATTGCTTTTGCTGTACCGATAGCATGAGAAGTACTTCCTAACGCCACACCGCGAGCAACGGGACTTTCGATCTTGAATAGGCGGAAAATATGAGTAGCAATCAACGAGCCAAAAATACCTGTAGAGACAACAATAGCAAGAGTCACGGCATTCACCCCGCCCATCGTATGAGACAAATCGACAGAAATAGCCGTCGTTACAGATTTCGGTAGTAATGAGATGACCATCTCTTTATGAAGAGAGAAAAAATAACCGATCCCTACACTAACCAAGCAATTTGCGACTATCCCTGCCAAAATCGCAGCTATTACAGGATAAAAATTTTCTTTCAGCAAACGGAAGTTTTTATAAAGCGGGATGGCAAGTGCCACTGTCGCAGGAGTAATCAGCATAGTCAAAAAATTGCCGCCGATATTATACTCTTTATAGCTGACGCCAGAAAAATGCAGAAATAAGATAATAACAACAATCGATAATACGAGAGGATTCAAAACAGGGAGTTTATATTTCCGCAAAAATTTGTCAGATAATACGTACACTCCTAAAGTCAAACTTAAGCCAAATAATGGATTCACAAAAAACTCAGTCAATTTGATTCTCCTCCATTTCGTTTACAGATACCCTGCTTGCTTTTTTCTTACGGACATAGCCTAGCAAAGCTTCTACCCCTTCTGCCGTTTTTCCCGCTGTGACCATCGTGACGATGGAGCACACGACGACTGCCCCCAGTAAAATAGGCCATATCGAAGCAATGTCATCAAAATATTCCAATAAACCTACACCAGCTGGAACAAATAAAATAGCTAGATTATTCAATAAAAAGTCACCAGTTGCTCCGATTTTTTCAGGATCAACAAGATGCATTTCAAATGCTAAAAATAAAAAAAGAATACCTAAGATACTCCCAGGAATAGGTAAATGAGCAAAAATTCGGATACCTTCTCCTAATACAGAAAAGAAAATAATAATGAAAAACTCTTGAAAAAATTTCATCAAACAACACTCCTTACGTATAGCTTTCATTTTACTAACAAACCTTTTCTGAAAGTTTCAAAACATGCTGTTTCTAAGATACAATTTTTGAGAAAAAAAACGTTTTTTTTTTGGTATATTTATAGTTAAGCTTGGTGATTTGTGGAGAACTTTTAAAAAGAGTTGGAGTTTTACTGTTGGTCTGGTTTCTTATACGTAATGGAAATCATTTTTTTATTCACATTTGTTAAGACTGCAGAAATCCTTCCGACACGAAACACTGCACCGATGCTTTTCGTGTTGATGTTTCTTTTTTTTTGCATTTTTATAACATTTGGAGGTATTTATGGATTACTCACTAATGACCCGTCTTGCGGCGGAAATGATTGGTACAGCATTACTAATCGTGCTAGGTAACGGTGCTGTAGCAAACGTAGATTTAAAAGGTACAAAAGGATATGGCAGCGACTGGATGCTGATTGCTGTCGGATATGGATTTGGGGTTATGATGCCGGCAATGATCTTTGGCGGAATCAGCGGTAACCACATCAACCCAGCATTTACGATTGCCTTAGCGTCTAATGGATTGTTCCCTTGGGCTGAAGTTGTTCCTTATATCATTGCACAATTGATTGGTGCAGCGATCGGACAATTGATCGTAGTGGCTTGTTACAAACCTTACTACGACCAAACAGAAGATGTAAACCATGTGTTAGGTACATTCTCAACAATCAACAGTGTTGGTTCTAAATTCAATGGTTTCGTCAATGAATTCTTTGGTTCATTCGTTTTATTCTTTGGAGCTTTAGGTATTACAAAAGCACCATTCTTCCAAGATAACCTTGGTACAGCTCACTTAGCACTTGGTTTCCTTGTATGGACATTAGTTGCTTCACTTGGTGGTCCTACAGGTCCTGGTCTGAACCCAGCTCGTGACTTTGCACCACGTCTTGTACACGCACTACTTCCATTGAAACATAAAGGTTCTTCTCAATGGGGATATGCATGGGTACCCGTTGTTGCACCTATCTGTGCTGGTGTCGTAGCAGTATTCTTATATAAATTATTATTTATGGCTTAATTAAAAGCTAAATAAAAAAACTTGGTACAGCGATTGCGTACCAAGTTTTTTTATTTTAGAAAAAGCAGGTGGACTTTCTAAAAGAAGTTCACTATTCGATCCTGTCGATGATTTCTTCAGGAAAATCAAGTTTTCCAGCCTCTATCACTTCCGTATTCAGATTAATGTACAAACTTAAATTTTTCTTGATAAATCGATTATAAGCAGCACCATAGGAAAAATCGATGATGATCTTTACTGGCTCAGAAACTAGTTGAACGGGTATGTGATTGATCAATAACAATAAATAACTGAAAAAAAGAAAAAATTTATCTTGAAGCAACTCTTTGTGTTTTGACATTAGATCATTCATATACTCTAATAGATAGCAATAAAATGTAGGATAGTTTTGATTAAAAAAAGAAATATCTAGTGGAAATTCATCCGATTTATTAAGGGTATAATGCAAAAGTTTAAAATGTATTTTGGTTAACTCATTTTGGATCGATTTTCTCGTTTCTTTCGGTAACCGTTTGAACCGTTTTTCAAAACTTTCAATGAACCGCTCATTCAACCATTCGATTGTTTCATCTTCTTTTTTCCTCAAATACTTTTGATCTAACTTATCATGGAGATAAAGCCACGAGAGGATCTTACAGATAAAAACAACTGATTCTGTCTCCAGTACTCCTTTTAGATAGAAAAATCCTATATCTGAGAAAAATAGCGGCTGATTGTTGACAATATCTAAAGAATCTTCTTGTTCAGACAATAGATTGATTGCTAAAAAGTGGAATAATTTCTTTTTTTCATAAGCGGAAAGAGGATAATACCGATTTAAATTTTTTACCATTTTTTCTGTTTTTATAATTATAGGTAGCGCATACAACTTTTCAACACTTATTTCTGTTGAGTTAAAAAGATTATATAAAAAAAGGCGGATGTTTTTAGGATTTCCTGTCAACTTTCTTTTCTCAAAAAAAATTTGATACTTTTTTAGATTTCTTTTCAGCCCTTGCAATACTTTATACGCCACAGAATAACTCACATGATGCTGTTCAGCAAAATTTTCTATTGAGATATATTTTTCCTGAAAGAAAGCCAATACCATTTTCATGGATAAAGAATCTGTTATATAGCGAGATAATAGGGCTTTACTAGAACTTTTACCATTGATTTCCAAACATATCATCAATTCACTAACAGTTAGACGAAAATTTTTCTCTAAATCGAACATTTGTAAATCATGTTTTAGCTTATCGATAGTTTTTTTCAAGAGAAATGTCGATAACGATAGTTTCTCTTGAATATCCGAGATTGATTCTGATAAATTTGAGCTTGCTTCTAAATATTTAAGTAATGAATAACTTCTATAATCTTCCTTGCTTAAAAAAAACTCATAATTCATTAGCCATCAGCTCTTTCTACGTATATTGCTGTTTCCATTCCTTCACTGCTACTATCCCTTCTTATTCGTTTATTCGGCCGTTCTTGCTGTTATACCTGTTATAATGATTATATCATTTACTTATAGGCATCTACACTAATACAAAAGCATTTTATACTATCGAAAAAGGACTTAAATATCACGCAATAAGGAAAAACTATTATTTGTTATTTTGATTTTACTTTTCTTTCTCTTCTTTCTTTCTCAAAATAAACCAAAGGATAAGTATTAAAACGAACAACAAGAAAATCAGCGCTTCCAAGATGTAGATCCAATTATTGGTCTTTTTAATCGTCACATCCTTCGTATTCAATTCCTTGGCTTCTTTCCCGTCTATCATAAACACTTTTTCAAATATCCATTGGTCGGTATAGTTGATGGTGGTATTTTCTTTTTTTCTTGAGAATTTTCCATTTTCATTTTCATTTCCTAGAATGGTCATTGTGAGATGATATTCGCCTGGAGTTAGTGGCTGACCATTCAAAGCTGTTGGAAAAGAAAAGTTTGTATTCGGCGCAATCTGCAATCCTTCTTTTACCTCCTGATATAAAACTTCAGAATGTCCTTTTTTTGTAATTTTTGTTTCAATAACTACCTGATTGATATAGGTTTTTTGATCATTTTGAACATTTGCTAAAATGACATTTCTTGCATTGATTTGATCAGGTTTAACTTCATGGAGAACTAGGTTAGGAGCAACTTCATTCAGTGTCTGTCGCATTAACAAGGCAACAGTATAGGCGTATTCATTCTCAATCGATAAGCTTTGATCCTTGTTTTCTGTTTGATTCTTTTCCGTCACAATTTCTTTGAATGTGATTCCACCAGCCAATACACCATCGAATCGATCTTTTGGCATCTTGGCATGAAAAACCACAGTTTGAACGCTTTTAGGTTCCAGTGTCACTGTCTCTGGATAACTCACATAGTCGATCAGATCAAAGATTAGACTTTCGTCTTTTTCAATCTCATTTTTTCCATATTCAACCATCACGTTTGAATTAGTCGTTGCGCTATTCACAGAAATGTCGATTTTCACTTCTTTTTCCGTATCATTTCTCAATTCTGCTTTTAATTCTACTTCCTGATCTGGAACAAGTTGGAGATCGAAATAAGTTTTTCTTTTATCGATCTGATTCTCTGAAGTTATTGGCGTCACCGAAAAATTGAATGCACTAGCTGTCACTGGTAAATGGTTAAAAAGTGTCCCTATAATAACTAGGAGTGTTATAAATAATTGCTGTTTTGGTTTCAAGAAAATCGCTCCTTTCATCATATGTAAGAAAAGACGGGAACAAAAGCGTGTCTCTGCAGTTGTAAGCTGCACAGGAAATAAGTATTTATGGTTCCTGTTGTCCTTGGTGAACCATGCTTTTGTCCTCACCTTCTCTTTTTATTAATTTTCTGGAACATCTGCAAGAATCCAGGATAGTTTCCCCTTAAATGTTCCAATCCTTTGATTTTCTACAGGAATATCTATTCTGATTCCATGTTGAGATGTAGAATCTAAAATAGCAGACAAATCACTTTCGCCTTTTTGGTCACTTTCAAAAATCGTAACAGCAGATGACCCTATAACCGTTGTCTCTTCAGAAGTAACAAACGAAAGAGCTTCCGGGAGTTCAAACGTTCCATTTGTAAGAACTTTTTCTTGTTTCAATTGTAATATCCAACCTCCAGAAGCCCGTTCATCCATGATTTTCAATCCACCTGAAAATTGCCCAAATACACTTAATGGTTTATTGGATATTTTATGTTGCCCAAAATCTACATACTGAGGAGCCGCTGAAAGATAAAGCTTTCCTTTTCTGTAATAAAAATAGATATCCGCTGTATTTTCGGAAAAGACACCTTCTGTATTCGCTGAATCAGAGTCAAAAACATATCCCTCAATATCAATAGGAACTTCTTTATAACTCTCTCCGATTTTTCCAGTGATTGTTTTCATTTCTGCGAGTTCATTTTGACTCTCTTTCTCTTTATAATAAACATGGGCATCTATTTCCTTCAGCTTCGCAATCGTCAGACTTATATCATTTGACTGCTCAATTAGCTTTGCATTCTCAAGATATTCAAAGTGCATAGTCAGTACCTTTTCGGGAATGACTTCTTGCAAGTCTGTTTCCAACTCAATAATCAATGTATCTCCAAGAACAAAATAATCTCCTAGATTGAGTGTGACTCGGTTTTCTGTTATCAGGATATCTTTGGCATCAACTTGATTTCCGTTGATCAAGATACGCTCAGGAATATTTAATTCTTGTGGTAGGTCTATACTAGTCTCCAATTTCTTATCTTCAAGAAAATTCCCAGTAACTTTCAATGTATTTCTGATAGTTATCTTATCGTTTCTTTCAACTTCAGCGATGGCCCCATAATCACTATCATTGACTTTTACATCAGCTGATGATGACACATTAGATGGAAGTTGCGTCATCGCGATAGCGTTTTCTTGAAAAAATGTACCTGTTGAAGAAGTAAATCCCCAATTTACTTCTGTAGAACCGAATTGACTGATGAGATCAGGTACAATGTGAGAAGAGCGACCGACACCTTCCAGATCATAGGTGAGACTTCTTTGAGACGCGTCCCATTGAATAATTAATGTACGCCATGTACCATCAGAGAGAAAGGTAGGTGCTACTGTTACGCCAGTATGCTCTCCGGAATAATTGTTGTTATTTGGTTTAGGAGTGACAAAGGCGACATGTCCATGTCCCTTATTATCGGCAGTTATTTCACGATCCATTCGATCAGAAGAGCCACTATTTTTATATGTGTCGAACTCAATCGAGAGTGCATTTGCGACATAAGGCTGTCCTGATCGAGTCGAATAAGAACCAATTCCCATACCTGGGGAACCGATAACTTGACTGGGATCATTAGCCATTCTAGAATCACCAGTCAATGTAAAAGTCATACCATCTCCTGCTTTATCTCGTTGATTTCCTAAATATAAATAACATTTAAAAGTAAAATCTGAGCGTAAATCGATTTTATTGTTTGACCAAATAGCTCCTCTTTGAGACCTCTCTGCTGGATTCAGTTGCAATAGCTTCCCGTTTTCCAATATGGATGTGCTGGTGCCGATAGGTTGTTGAAAAATCTTATCAATAGAAATAATATTGGGATCATTAGGCAGCCCCACTCGATAAGTCGGGGCATTCTCTAATGGCTGTTTGATTAACTCTTCAGATTCCTCTTTGTCAGTGATCTCTTTACTGTCAGTAGTACTTGAATTCTCACTGCTTTCTTGGATCTGGCTGGATTCTGTTAAACGATCGAGTGTCGAAGCCTCTTTGCTTTCTTCGACTCTTCTATTATCATTCACCAACTGATTCGATTCCAAAGAATACCCTATAATCGGAAAGATATTAGTCGCTAATAGACTGCTTAAAATGAGCGCGATTCTTCTCTTTTTCACTATATCTTTTCCTCCTGATCGTTGAATTCCCAGATGAACTGTTCCTGTCCAAACTAATATAGCTTGGTCTTTACCAACCTTTGTTTAGATTGTCTTCACAAAACCGTTTGACTGCATGCTTATTTTCAATTGTTCTTGCAAGTAAACTAGTTATTGGGTGTATCTTCTAATGTCCAAACTAATTTAGTAGAATATTGTTGTGCTAACTTGACCGATGTACCAGGTACCGAAAGCTGTACCGCATCTTTATTTTCATTTTCATTCGCACCAAATCGATAGACCCAAGTCCCCACACCTGTTCCTGATTTAGCATTGATTGCTAACGTATTATTTCCTCCTGGTGTCAGCGTTAATTCAGAATTGACCGTTTCAGGTGTATATGTTGGATCAACCAAAGAAACAGCCTGTCCTTTCGTAAACTTCAGCTGTGCTCCAACTAGTTCGTCCCCACTGGCAGTTTTAAATTGTTCTGGTTGGGCTACACTTAATTTCCACCCAGATAGTGTTCCTCTTTTATCTGTCACTTGGACATATGTCGGTTTTTTAGAACCATCAGTCATTTCATCAGCAGATGCATAATACGTTTTATCTGCAGTAGAAATTTTTTGAGTCCCAAATTTGAATTTTGATCCATAATCAATCGATAATGCTCCTCCTGTTCCAGGACTTGGAGGGTCTACTGGATCGACAGGGACGTTGGGATCAGGATCTTCCGGATCAACTGGAGGAGTTATTCCCTCATCTCCTGCTTCAAATGTGATCGTTCCGTCTGTGTTATATTCCTTTGGGTATACTTCAGCTGCAGAGACAAAAGTCGCACTTACTGCCATACTGAATAACATCGTTGCTACTAATATAGTTTCTTTTTTCATCATTGCCATTCCTCTTTCTTTTTTTAATAAATATACAATCGATCCATAGCACATGTTTGCTTTACGGAACTTATGAGAGAGAAGAATATCGTCCCGTGTCTGCTCATATATGTCGATTAGTTGTTAGGTGATCATCAGTCCGTTTTGATTCTTATTTTTCTATTGCCGCTTGATGCAATTAAAATTAGAACTATAGCTGTCATAGTCTTTAAAATCATTTGTACGTCTCACACCCCCATCCATCAAAATATGACTTGACTGTCAAGACTGCAATCAATAGTTATTATAAGTAAATAAAAAATACATATTATATTATTTTTTGACAGTATCAGATAAAAAAAGAATAAACGCTTGCATCTAGTACTCCCTATGTTATGAACCAATTGATCAAATAAACATTCGCTAACTATTCTCCACAGCAAAAAAGCAGCAGATCCACGATAAATGGATCTACTGCTCTTACTTATCCTTATATTTAACAGGGATTTTCTTTTACACATCGCTAATGCTGTCTCAATACGAAATGATCGTCATCGCTTGTTCAAATTCCTCTTGCAAGTGTTGTGTTTGATAGGCCTGAAAAGCTGGGTGATGGGCACGCAAGAGTACGCGTAATTTCATAGGATCATAGCTGTCTAACAACTGTTCTTTCAAAACAAAATCACGAGTCAGTTGCCATTCATAATAATAACCGAATGGTCGACAACTATAAATTGCTCCATGGATCAACTGATCTTCGAACCGCCGATGCGTATGACCAAAAACTACTTGTTTGATATTTGAGTAATGGTCTAATAATTTCCCGAATGATTCTGATCCTAAAAACGCATTTAATTTGTTCCAACGCTCATAAGGAGCAGATTGATACACGATAAATGCTCGTTTAGGAACGAAATGAGTGGATAGAATGACCTCAAGCTTTTTTGCTTCCAACTGGTCTAGCAAATTTTTTGCAGCTGCAAGCATTTCTGCATTGACCTCGAGATCTGTTTTCCCACGCTGGATGAACCGATCATACCAATACAAACGTTTCATTCGTACGATTGCATCGTAATCTTTCAATTCGGAAAACTGATAGTCGTACCAGCCATTCATTCCTAAAAGAACGGTCTGCTCATTTAAAGCAATATACCGTTCATTTAAAAAATGTGGGTCTGGAAAATGGTCCATCATCTGTTCATTGGGCACATCTGCCAACTCGTGATTGCCGAAATGAAAGGTCGTAGATAATCCTTTATTGACGAAAAATTCGACAACAGCTAGGCAACGATCTACTTTATTGGCCGTATCTCCGGCTAGATGAAGCCGAGTGATCTTGTGCTTTTGCAAAACTTGCCAAAGCTGCATCAGCTCTGATTCGCCGAATTTATTGATGTCCACATGTAAGTCGCTGATGACCGCCAATTTTCCCATTTTATCCCTCTAGTCTTTTCGAACAACTTGCAAGTTGCCTTTTCTCAAGCCGCTTGGTCCTTTTAATTGTAAACTATTATAAGTTGGTTCTAAAGCAAGTGTTGATGGATCATCCATGTAAAGTATTGCACTGTCTTTGATTTTGATTGGTCCAACTGGTGTATCAGCCACTACAGAATAAAGACTTAGGTCTGTTTGTGTATCTTTTTTGACAATGATCAATCGAAATGCCGTGTCTAATTGGCAACTGACTTGGCTTTCTGCAAATGGACCGTCGCCGTTTTCGATATCTAATAAAAGTTGATCATCTGCTTCTAATTTATTTTTCAATACTTCTTGTGCTTCTTTTGTCACTTCTAATTTCATCTGTATCACCTCACGTCATAGAATAATCACTTTATTCATCAGATGCAACTAATTTGTCTGGTTTTAGCTGTTTCCTGTTTGTTGGAGAGCCAACCATTCGGATTTTGTGATTCCTCTTATCACTAAAGAAACCACTTCGCCATTTCTTCGCTCAGCATCTGGGATCAATCCTTCTTTTTTCATATGTAACTTCTCCATTACCCGTCCCGAATTGGAATTTCTCACGTCATGGGTAGCAAAGATCCTTACAAGATCTAATTGTTCGAAACCTAGTTTCAGCAAAGCAGCGGTAGCTTCAGGCATATAGCCATTTCCCCAATAGGCAGAATTGAGCGCATAACCGATTTCGGCAGTCCCATTGTGGTCATTCACACGGATATCTGTCGTTCCGATCAGTTTACCTGATTTTTTTAGTTCTATACCATATTTTCCTAAAGGGTCCTTTATAAAGGATGTAGCAATAGTTGCTCTTGTTTCTGCTAATGATTGGTTTGCGGGAAAGAGGAACCGTGTCGTTACCTCATCACTTGCATATTCATATACATCTTCTGTATCTGCTAAAGTGACGGGTCGTAAAATAAGTCGTTCTGTTTCTATCCATTGATTTTCTGCCAGTACAAGGTCTGTTTTAATTTCTTCTCCCATCTAAATCCGCTTCTTTCGTTATTTTTTCTCTACTATAGCGAAGCAGGCTCCAAAAAGCAACCTGTTATTTGTCCAACCTTATCCATTCCTTAAATAACAAAGTATATTCTAAAAAAATAAACATCCCTTAATAACTATTGGAAAAAGAATAACTTTTTGTTCACGGATTATTAACAACTCTTCGGTAAAGTAAACTTATCAAATAAAAAGACTTCTTTGGAGGAATCACTATGAAAGAATATATAAAAAGTATCTATTTTATCGAAGAAACACAAAACATCGAGGGTTCTTATATTGAAGTAAAAACACTTTTTGTCAATGAAGATAAAACAAAAGCATTGGATATCTATAAAAAATTAGCTGCAAAACAAACGAATAGTTTCGGATTGATATTAAGCGAGTATAAGATCAAAGCAGAAGAAAGTTATTTCTATCAATTATTAAAACGTTGGAGTAAGCTTCCCGCCGATTTTTATCGAAAAATGCAGATCATCAACTATCAGCCGCTTGCTGAGACACATGCGTGAATAAAGGTTGTGAAATCAGCACTTTAATCTGAGTATTAAAGAAAAAAGATTTCCCAAACACATAAAAACCGACCTCTAAAAGTTAGCTGGAAAATCTAACTTTTAGAGGTCGGTTCAATTTTTTATTTTTGATTCTACTTAAATGCTTGATCCACATCTTCGATCATCAGTTTCATTGACTCTAAACCGCCCCCGCTTAAATACCAGACATCTGGTTCAAGAGAGATGATCTGCTGATTTTTACCAGCATTCGTTTGTGCTACCAGTTCATTGGCAGAAATATCATCTTTGCTGTCGTCTCCACCAATAGCTTTTGTTCGGTCTACCACAAATAAGATATCCGGATTTTTTTCTAGCACATATTCATAAGAAACACTTTGACCGTGAGTGGATGCTTCGATTTGATCATCCGTTTGTTCAAAGCCAAATAAATCATGGATGAAACCAAATCTAGAACCTGATCCGTAGGCTGACAATTGCCCTTCATTCACAAGTGTGACTAGTGCTTTTTTATCAGACGCTTCTGCTTTCTTTTTCGTCTGATCGATTGCATTGGATAATTCCTCTAATTGAGTTTTAGCTTCTTCTTGCTTCCCAAAGATTTCCCCTAAAGTAGTGACATTTTGCTGGAAAGATTCCCATGGCTTTTTCGCATCTAAAGAAAGGAAAATAGTCGGAGCGATTTGACTTAGATCTTTTTGAAAATCTCTTTGCCGGCCAGAAATGATGATCAGATCTGGCTGAAGCTGATTGATTTTTTCTAAGTCTGGTTCTTTGATCCCACCTGCTGATTCCACTTTTTTATAGGAGGAAAGATACTCAGGAAGGCTGCTCGTAGCTGCTCCAACTACCTTATCTCCAACACCAAAAGCATCCATCGTATCTAAAGAACCATTGTCGAATACGACGACTTTTTCAGGATTCTTTGGCACCTCGATTTGATCGCCATTACTGTCTTTTATCGTTAATGCTGTTTCAGCTTGCGTACTGCTTTTCTTTGTATCTGCCTGACTGGTGTTGTTACTATTTCCACATGCTGCTAAACCAAATGATGCTAGAATCAAGATACCTACTACTAATTTTTTCATCTCTTCTCTCCTAATGTTAGTTTTAGAAATAAAGACAGAATCTGCGGCCTTCAATCTCACAAATCCGTATGTCCATTTCGTACAATTCATCCAATACATCTTTTTTTATCATTTCTTGAGTCGTTCCTTGCGTAAATAACTGTCCATCTTTCATTGCAACAATCTCGTCTGCATAACTTGCAGCAAAGTTGATATCATGAAGAACGATAACGATTGTTTTCCCAATTTCTTGTACTAACTTTTTTAAGATCTGCATGATTTGAACAGCAAAATTCATATCTAGATTGTTCAAAGGTTCATCCAGTAAAATATAATCCGTGTCTTGCGCTAGTACCATTGCAATATACGCACGTTGGAGTTGACCTCCTGAAAGAGTGTCAATCGATTGATCTGCTATTTCTTCTAACCCGAGGTGTTCCAGTGATTCCTGAACGATTTTTTGATCTTTTGTCGTCAATTTTCCTTTCGTATAAGGAAATCGTCCAAATTCTACTAATTCTTTCACAGTAATTTGGACATTTATTTCATTCGATTGTCGTAGGATCGATAATTTTTTGGCTAATTCATTGGATTTCCAAGCCTTTACTTCGTTATGGTCTAAATAGATTTCACCTGTATCTTTTGGTATCAAACGACTGATCATCGACAACACCGTTGACTTTCCAGCACCATTTGGACCGATAAAAGCAGTCAACTTCTTTTCAGGAATCGTTAACTGTACATCTTTGACCACTGATTTTCCATGGTACAGTTTATTGACCTTTTGTAAATCGATCATAAGATACTCTTCCTTTCGCGAATCAATTTTGTGACAAAATAAATTCCTCCGACAAATTCAACAACGACACTCACTGTTGTATTCCAGCCGAAAATCTGCTCTACTGCGAGCTGTCCGCCTGTCAGAAACAGCATAGCTACCAGAAAGCTTCCGATAAATAGCTGACCATGACGATAAGTAGAAAATACACGGTAACTGACATTTGCGACAATAAACCCTAAAAAAGTAACTGGACCCACAAGAGCCGTTGATGTCCCTGTCAAAAGACTGACACAACATAAAATCAAAAATTCAAAACGATCTGTGTCTATCCCAAGGTTTACAGCTTGTTCATTCCCAAGATGGAAAACGTCTAGCACATGTCGATATCGAAATAACAGGTACCAGCAGCCGATAATGATCAAAGAAGCAGGCAAAAGATACTGGCTTTGGATATTGCCAAAACTTGCAAATAATCTCCCTTGAAGCAAATCATATTCATTCGGATCCATGATGACTTGTAAAAAGGTACTGACACTACCAAAAAGCGTGCCTAAAATCATCCCTGACATCAGTAATAAAAAAAGATTTGCTTTCATTTTTTTCAAAAGAAAGAAAAATAACAACAGACTCAACCCGACCATCAGCCCAACATTCAATAAGAAAAAACCTGTACCTGTCTGCTGAAGCATCGTCACTCCTCCGATAAAGAAGAAAAGGACCGTTTGGACAAGGACATATAACGACTCAAGTCCCAATACGGAAGGAGTCAAAAACTGGTTATGCGTAATTGTCTGAAAGCTGATCGTAGCACTACTGACAGCTAGCGAGACAAGGATAAATGCAAAAATTTTCTTACTCCTCAATGCCCACGCAAAATGCCAGTTTCCATATGTATGGATCGTCAAGTACACTCCTGTAACAAATAGAACTAGAACAAGCATACCAATAAAAATAGACGGCTTTTTAAGCATATCGTCGCCCCCTTATCAGAAGATAAAGGAAGATAGCCCCACCGATGATTCCAACGATCACACTGACTGGTATTTCATAAGGAAAAATCAACACACGAGCGACAAGATCGCAAAATACTAAGAACAAACTACCTGCTAAAGCAGTTACGCCAATGGTTTTGTGCACTTGATCTCCATATATTTTAGAGACAAGATTCGGAATGATCACTCCGATAAAAGGAATGCTTCCTACCATGATCAACATGACTGCACTAGCCAATGAAACCAAGCCAATACCTAAAAGCTGCATCTTCTGGTAATCTATTCCCAAATTTACTGCAAATGATTCGCCCAGACCAATGATCGTAAATCGGTAAGCAAATAGCCAAACCAAGAGCAGCAATGGAACAACAGCATACAGTAACTCATAATTTCCACGTATCACAGTCGCAAAATTCCCTTGAAGCCACGAAGTCATATTTTGTATCAACTGGAATTGATAAGCAAAAAAAGTAGCAACTGAACCAATGATATTCCCTAACATGACCCCAATCAACGGAAGCATCAATTGATTTTTCTGGGGGAACAATCGCGTAAGGGATAAAAAAAGCAATGTTCCTGCGAAAGCAAAGCAAAATGCAGTCAAGGATCGGACAATCAAGGATGCACCAGGTAGGAAAATCATGGCCACTAAAATACCTAAACGCGCACTATCCATCGTGCCCGCAGTCGTCGGTGAAACAAATTTATTTTGGGTCAAATGTTGCATGATCAACCCACAAATGCTACTAGTCGCTCCCACAAGGATCAAACAAATCGTTCGCGGCAAACGAGTCGCTAGCAAGATTTGTAAACTTTGCCCATTTAACTGGAGCAATTCTGACAATTGTACATTCGATACTCCAATGAACAATGAAATACTACTTAAAATAACTAATAATGCTACTAGTCGTCCGTAGCGCATCCAATCCACCTTTCTAATTGAGAATGATTTTCATTCTTATTTTAAGTGAATCGTTGAACAAAAGCAACCGCTTTTTCATATGTTTTAGGTATTATTGGGAATATGCTATAATCGTAAGAAAGACAAAGAGAAGAAGGAGGGTATTTTTTATGGCACAAGATGATGTAAAAAGCCATTTGGATAAGGGACTTTATGGTACACCTTTAGTGAACCCTGAAGAACAGCATAAATATTTAGGGACATTCAGGGAACGTTGCTATCTTAGTATGACTGTTGCTGAAATGATCCAACCAAAAAACAAAGAGAACTTTTTAAAAGAACTCAAAAAACATCCAGATGCTTCCATACTCTTGAATGGGGCTCTACCCCTTTCTGTCCAAAACCAATATATCCAGCTAGCAACGAAAAACAATAGCCGTTTCACTGTAGTCAACGATCACGTCACTGCAAATCCTGAGGAATTCGGATTGCTCTTAACAGCAAAAGAAGCAGTAAATGAACCTGTGATCGATATCAAAAAAAAATACCCAGAAGAAAACTCTTCGCCAGCTGAAAAAGAAAAACCAAAAAAGAAAAAAAGCTTCTGGGATCGTTTATTTTAAAACGAAAAAACACATAAATTTTTACATGCAAAAAAGCTTTTGAACAGATTGACAACAAATAGGACAATCTGTCAAAAGCTTTTTCGTTTAAAATATTTCAGGATATAACAATTTCAATACATTCATCGTCAATCTTCTGCCTTTTCCTGCAAAAGGATAAACATGCATATGCATCGCTGGATTGAAATTTGCTTCGATGATCCCGTATGCTTTTTTATCGGTTGTAGGATCGATTTCTTTATCTGGTATGATCAAATCAATACCACTGATTTTAGCTCCTAGTGCTTCTACCGCAGAAACGGCGATTTTTTTGTAAGCTTCAGAAAATTCATCCGTCATATCGATCGAATCACCGCCCGTACTGATATTTGAGTTCTCCCTTAGATAAACAATTTGATTGGCTTGAGGAACTGATTCGATCGTTAACCCTTGTTCTTTCAACATCAATTGTTCTAATTCGCCTAATTGGATCAATTCCAACGGTGCACGATGATTTGTTCCACGCAAAGGGTCACTATTTTTTTCTTCAACAAGTTCTTTCACTGTTCGGATACCGTCACCAATAACATTAGCAGGGACTCGCAACATGATGGCTTGGACTTCTCCATCAATTACAAAGAAACGATATTCCGTTCCCGGCATAAATTCTTCTACTAACACCGAGCTGTCTTCACGAAAAGCAATCGCCAATCCTGCTTGATAATCCTCCAGATCAGCCCCTTCCTTGAAAATCGTGATACCTAACCCGTAATTTGTGGACTTAGGTTTGATCACAAAGGCCTGATCGGCAAATCTTGGATAAGCTTTTACGGCTTCTTCCATGGATGAAAATTCTGCGCCTCCTGGTACTCGGAACCCAGCTTCTTTTAAAACTTTTTTCGTTACTGTTTTGTTTTCCATGATAAGTGGAACGATATAGCTGTCCTTACTTGTCATGTTTGCATTTTTCACATATTCTACATGGTCTTGGAATTGCAGACGCAAAAATTGATCCGACTCATCTAATACTTTGACTTGGACACCTTTTTGGATGACATCGAACATAAATATCTGAGTAGAAAGTTCCATTTCGCGAAAACCGGCCAACTGATAGGGACGTTCATGACTTTCTTTATAATATTGATGCCCCAATGCCACAGCAACTTCTTGCTGACTCGATAGCTGTGCTTCTTGATAGAGTTTTGCTGCTAACGTTTGTTCGGGATGATCCATTTGAGTCAATGCTTCTTCCACTAAATAAAGAGAATCCAACCAATCCAATTCAACCAGCATTTGCTTCATCCCTTCAAGGATTTCTTTACCTTCTTGATGAAATTCAGTCTGATGTGATGGTTGTTCTAGTGCTACTTTGTTATTTCGAGTCGTACCTTCTGCCACCCATTGGTCACTGTCTTCTTTTTCTTCTGTCCATAGCATATACATCAGGAATAATTGTAAGAAACGAACTTGTTCCGGATTGATTCCCAGCCTTGCGTAAGGGTTCAGATCGATATTCCGCAATTCAATATAACGAACGCCTGTTTTTGCCAGATCTGCGACTTTCTTTCCGCCTCGGAAACGAAGCGGTGTATAAAATTCTTTCTCCTCCGAAAGTTTCCCTTCTTCGATCATTCGCTCAATATCTGCTAAATACTGTTTCATGGAAGCATAGGAAACTTTCACATTTGGATGATTCGTGTAGCCTAGCGCACTGTTTCGAATACTGCGAACAGGTTCTTGCGGGTGTGATTCATTTATAAAATAGTTCTTCTCGCTCATCGGTGAAGCACCAAATAAATAAGTGATCATCCAGCGATAGCGTAAAAAATTTCTCGCTGTTTTCAAATAAAGTTCTGTTTTGAATTCAGAAAAATCCTGAAATTCTTCCTGATGGCTGAACAATGTTCTTAACAATTCGTCACCAAATTCAAAATTGAAATGGATGCCGCTTACCATCTGTTTTCGCTTCCCGTATTCTTTTGCTAAATAACGTCGATACAAGACATCTTCGAAATTTTTTAATTTTGCAATAATGATTTCTTCGTCTTTTTCCGGTAAGGCAGGTGGCATACTTAATGGCCAGATCATCTCTTCTTTCGGTATAGAACGAGCAGTCACATCATAAACAGCAGCCAGATACTGAAATAATTCGGGAATAGAATCGGTAACTGGGGTGATCATCTCTGTTTGTGTTTCGCTAAAATCTGTTTGGATATAGGGGTGATAAGATCGATCGCCAAAGATTGCTGGATGATCGGTTTTTGCTAGATTTCCTGCAAGATCAACCCGCTGTCCTTCCCGTTCTATACCAAATCGAGCTTGGTCGATAAAAGGGCGCGCATTGTCATGCAATAATAATTGCTTAAAATTCATCATTAAGTGACCTCCAATTCATATGAATCTAATTATAATCAAAAAGTCTAAGAAAAAGAACGAAATTGTTTGAGAACCGCTTACAAATAAGTATAAAAATGAAGGCATCAAAAACACAGCTATGTTAAAAACAATCATTCAAACAAGGAGCTGCAACTTTTGTCACAGCTCCTGCTTTTTAGACATGGGTTATTCTTCTTTTAGCAATCCTTTGAATAATCCAACGACAAAATCGTTTGGATCAAACGGCTCCAAGTCATCGATTCCTTCACCCAACCCAACCAATTTCACTGGTAAATGCAATTCATTACGGATAGCAAGTACGATACCGCCTTTTGCTGTACCATCTAATTTTGTCAAAACAAGACCGGTCACATCTGTTGTTTCTTTGAATTGTTTTGCTTGAACCATCGCGTTTTGACCAGTTGTTGCATCTAATACAAGTAGTGTTTCTTGGGGTGCTTCTGGTAATTCCCGCTGGATTACTCGTTTTATTTTTTCTAATTCGTTCATCAAGTTCACTTTATTTTGCAGTCGGCCTGCAGTATCAACTAGTAAAACATCTGCCTGCTCTGTCTTTGCTCTTTCCAAAGCATCGAATACGACAGCTGCTGGATCGCCGCCTGCATTGCCACGAACAACTTCAACACCAGCGCGTTCGCCCCAGACAACTAATTGGTCGATTGCTCCAGCACGGAAGGTATCTGCTGCTGCCATCAATACTTTTTTACCTTCGTTTTTGAACTGATGGGCAAGTTTACCAATACTTGTTGTTTTCCCTACACCATTGACGCCGACAAACAAAATAACTGTTAGTCCGTCTTCTTGGATATTTAGTTCATTTACTTCATTGATTCCTTCCGCTTCATAGAGATCCACAAGTTTCTCGATGATCGCATTTTGGACTTCTGCCGATTTTTTCGCATTTCTGAGTTTCACTTCTTGACGTAACGCTTCGGTGATTCGTATCGCTGTTTCAAAACCTACATCTGCCCCGATAAGTGTTTCTTCTAATTCTTCAAAAAAGTCTTCATCGACTGTTCGAAAATTGGCAAACAGCTCATTCATCCGTTCACCAAATGTTTTACGCGTCTTTTCTAAACCCTTGTCGTACTTCTCCTGTACTTCAACTTCTTCCGTTTTCTCTTCGCCAGTAAAAGCACGCTTGATTTTATCAAAAAATCCCATTTGACTCCCCCCTACTCTAATACAAATTTTTGGATCACTTTGGCTACGCCATTTTCTTCATTGCTGGCTGTCACAAAATCTGCTGCTTCTTTGACGAAAGGCACAGCATTCTCCATCGCTACGCCTAGACCAGCGTATTGGATCATCGGTAAATCATTTTCTTCATCACCGATTGCCATGATTTCTTCTTGTTTCAAACCAAGATCTTTTGCCAATAAAGAAATACCATAAGCTTTTGTGACACCTTTTGGCATAAATTCCAAAAGCATACTTCTCGTTTTGATGATCTCATACATTTCATGGAATTCTGCTGGTATTTCTTTGATTTTAGGATCTAATTCTTCTTGGTCATAAGCGATTACTGCCTTATTAAGCACAAATTCATCTGTAATATCGCTTATATCCGCTGGTTGGAATTGCAGCAGCTTATTCAATACATTGTACAAGGATTGCTTCCTTGGTGCACTAGGCAGCTGTAAAACCACATTGTCAGACAAAACATCTAGTGGCAGATCCAATTGCTGAGCCAATTTGTATAAGCGTTGGATATCTGATACTTCCATCACTTTCTTTTCCATGATTTCACCAGTATCGTTTTTTTGTACCAAACCGCCGTTGAAAGTGATGCTATAGTCACCCTCATCTACCAGCCCTAATTCTTGCAGATAATGCGCCATCGCAGCTAAGGGGCGTCCTGTACATAGAACGATCTTGACCCCTTGCTGTTTTGCTTGTGCTAATGCTTGTTTATTCTCATCTGAAATCAGCTTTTGTTCATTTAATAATGTACCATCCAAATCGATTGCTACTAATTTGATCATTTTCGTTCCTACACTTTCGTTTCGTTGATTTTCGCCTCTTCATTGATATCTTCCATCCGTACAGAAACGATTTTTGATACACCGGATTCCTGCATCGTCACTCCGTACAGTACATCTGCTGCGACCATCGTTCCTTTGCGGTGTGTGACTACGATAAATTGTGTGTCATCTTGGAAGTCCCTTAAGTAACGACCAAAACGTTTCACATTTGCTTCATCTAACGCTGCTTCTACCTCATCTAAGATACAAAACGGAACAGGACAGACACGGATAATAGAAAAGAGCAGCGCAATGGCTGTAAGTGCTCGTTCTCCTCCGGAAAGCAAACTTAAACTTTGCAGTTTCTTGCCAGGAGGTTGTACTTCAATCTCAATACCTGTTTTCAGCAGATCCGTTGGTTCTGTCAATACTAATTCAGCTTTACCGCCGCCAAACATATTTGGAAAGACAATTTTGAATTCTTGACGGATAGCTTCAAATACTTCTTTGAATCTTGTCCGCACTTCATCATCCATCTCATCCATCGTTTCAAACAACTGGTTTTTCGCTGCTAACAGATCATCTCGCTGTGTTGCTAAGAAGGTATGTCTTTCACTGACTTGTTCGTATTGTTCGATTGAATTTAAGTTTACTGGTCCTAGCTTTTCAATTTGTTCTTTTAAGGAGGCAACCTTTATTCTGCTGTCTTCGATATCGGTTGTTTCTTGATAGTCGTGGGAAGCTTTCTCAAATGTCAGCTGATATTCTGACTGCAGATAGGTCAAATGATTATCTAAAATCATTTCAGCTCGGTCTTTTTGGACTTCTAATTTGGATTGTTCCGACAGTCGTGCTTTTTGCTCACGATTACGCTCTGCCAAGACTGCTTCAAGCTCATCGATTTCCCTCTGCCTTCTATCTCGCTGCTCCTTGGCTTTTGCCAACTCAGCTTTCAATGTTTCTCGCTGAGCAGATAATTCGTTAATTTGTTTTTCCAAACTTTCTTCTGTGACTTCATGATCAGAAAAGTCTGCTGTCAATGTCGCCAACTGTTTTTCTATCGCTTCTTGACGTTCGATTGCCTCTGCTTTTTGGACTCGGGCACCGCGGAGCTGGATCTGCAGATGATTAAACTGCTCTTTCAAGACAGCAAGATCTGCTTGTTCTTGTGCTTTTTGACTTTGCACTTGTGCTCTTCTGGCTTCCATCTGGTCACTTTCTTGACTTAAAGATTTGATCTCTTCGTCGATTTGTTGACGTTGCGTTTCAAGATCTGTTTGTTTGTCTTTCAACTCGTTCGTTTGTTTTTCGTAATCTTCGATAAACTGCTGTAGCTCACGTGTCTCAAAAGTTGAGATTTGCTTTTCTTTTTCAAAACGTTCAAGTTCGTTTATGATGTTTTGCAACTGATTTGTCGCTTCTTGTTCTTCGAAACGTAATTGTTCGCCTCGTGTACGCAAAACTTCTTGTTCTTCGGCTAAACGAGCTGTTTCTTGCTGCAGCTCCTGAACTTTCTTTTCTTGCACTTGAAGTTGTTTATCTGCTTCTTCGAATTCACTAGTCAACTGTTTCAATTCTTGGTTTTGTACAAACAAACTGCCTTGGTTTCCTCGTTTGTTCGCTCCACCTGTCATGGATCCTCCGGCATTCATCACGTCACCTTCTAAGGAAACCACTCGGTATTGATAGCGGATCGTTTGTGCGATCGCATTGGCACTAGTTAAGTCTTTTGCTAAAAGAATCGTTCCTAACAGGTTTTGAACCACTGTTTGGATTTGATCAGGATAAGCAACTTGTTCACTGGCAATCCCTATAAACCCTTCTATAGCTGCTGCTTGTGTCAATATATGAGCTGGTAACTGTCTTGGTTTGATTGTCGTCAGCGGAAGGAATGTTGCTCTTCCTCCTCTTTGCTGTTTCAAATACGTGATGGCTTGCCGAGCATCTTTTTCATTTTCAACGATGACATGTTGAGCTGCTCCACCTAAAGCTGTTTCAATGGCTAACGTGAAATCTGCAGGGACGTCGATCAGTTCAGCCACTGCTCCGACAATACCGGAAAGCTGCTGTTTATGCTGCAAGACCAATCGAACGCCTTGGTAAAAACCAAAATAGTTTTCTTGGATTTCTTGAAGGCTTTTCTGACGAGCACGCAGCTGCTGGACTTGATTCATCAATTGATACATTTTAGGCTGTTCTTTTGCTAATGCTTCTTGGAACTTTTTCCCGTTTCGTTGGATCATTTCTAACTTCTCTTTTGTTTCAGTTAAAGATGATTTTAGCTGCGCCTGCTTTTGTGTCAATTCTTCTTTTTGTAAGATCAATCGATCTACTGATGCTTCTACTTCCGATTGCTTGGCTAACGTCTGCTTGCTTTTTGCTGTTTCTTGTACATATTGACGTTCCAGATACTTCAGTTCGTTTCCTACAGCTGCTTGTTCTTGCATCAAATCAACATATTGATCTCTTAATTCTGCCAATAATTCTTTCGTTGATTTTTGGTATTTTTCTAATTCTTGCTGTGTTTTTATGAGATTTGCTTCAGCTTTTTGGATCTCTGTTTCTTTTTCTGCTGCTTCTTTCATCAAGCTTTCTTGAAGCTTTTCAAAATGTTTAACCTTTTTTTGTGCTTCTGCTAATGAAGTTTGATATTCTTGCGAGCTTTTTTGTGTATGCTTTGTCCGCTCCTGCAAAACATCTTTTTGTCCTTCTGTCTGCTTCAGTTTTTCCGAAAGATCTAATAATACTTGCTGATTTTTTTCGATCAGGCGGTCGGCTTGCGCATTTTCTTTACGCTGCTTCGCCAAAATGGATTCTTGTTCTTGGATCGACTCAGATAGTTTGCCTAATTCTAGATTGAATTTCGCAAGCTGTGCTTGTTTGTTGTCCCAATCTTTTTTTGCTGTCTTGATTTCAGCAACCATCAAAGAAACATCGGTTTGAGTCAGTGTTTCTTTTAGCCGTAAAAACTCCTTTGCTGCCTCACTCTGGGCGGCCAAAGGAGTTAACTGTTCTTCCAATTCATGGATGATGTCTTGGACGCGGCTGAGGTTGTCTTCTGTTTCAAAAAGCTTTTGTTCTGCTTTCTTTTTCCGCTGCTTGTATTTCAACACACCAGCTGCTTCTTCAAAGATCCCACGACGGTCTTCCGGTTTACTACTGAAAATCGCTTCTACTTTTCCTTGAGAAATGATTGAGAATGATTCTTTTCCTAATCCAGAATCTAAGAACAATTCTTGGATATCTTTTAATCTGCAGCTTTGTTTATTGATGAAAAACTCGCTTTCCCCAGTCCGTCGATAACGGCGGGTTACACTAATCTCATTGTACTCCAATGGCAGATAATGATCACTATTGTCTAAAATCACTGTGACTTCTGCAATATTCAGCTGCTTACGGGTATCGGAACCGGCAAAGATGATATCCGGCATTTTTCCGCCTCGCAAACTTTTAGCAGATTGTTCTCCTAATACCCAGCGGATAGCTTCTGTAATATTGCTTTTTCCGCTGCCATTTGGTCCAACCACTGCTGTGACGCTGTTTTCAAAATCAATGACTGTCTTGTCTGCAAATGATTTAAAACCGGCTATTTCAATTCGTTTCAAATACAAAGCTTTCCCTCACTTACTTTTACAGTGCTGCCAATGCATTTTCCGCCGCAGCTTGTTCTGCTAATTTTTTCGATTTTCCTTGTCCAGTGCCAATCAATTGATCATCTACGTAAACTTCGATCCAAAATACTCGTTCATGAGCTGGACCTTCTTCATTGATCAATCGGTATTCGATCGATACATCACCTGATTTTTGCAAGACTTCTTGCAATTTTGTTTTATGATCCATCTCATGTGAAAAAGCACCTGCTTTGACTTTAGGAAAAATCACTTTTTCGATGAACGCATGGGTCGTGTCGAATCCTTGGTCAAGATATAACGCGCCTAAAAAAGCTTCGAATAGGTCGCAAAGCAATGCTGGTCGCGTACGTCCTCCTGAATTCTCTTCTCCCTTGCCCAACAGAACATATTGATCAAAGTGACATTCTTTGGCAAATTTCGATAAGCTGTCTTCGCGAACGATCGCTGCTCGTGTTTTTGTCAATTTTCCTTCTGGCAAATGAGGATATAAACGGAATAAATACTGAGAAACCATCAATTCTAAAACGGCATCTCCTAAAAATTCAAGTCGTTCATTATCCGATAATTGCAGATTGCGATGCTCATTCACATAGGATGAATGGGTAAAAGCTTGTTCAAGCAAATTTAGATCGTGAAAAACGATGTTATAATTTTCTTTTAGTTCTTTTGTCAGCTGGTTGTCCATTTTCCACATTCCTTTTATGGATATTTTTTCGATACTTCCTTATTATACTGGTTTTTTGTTAAATTTGAAATGGTTCGGGTAAAAGGTAAGTAAAGCTTTAATAATCCTAGTGATTGACGAGAGGTTGTGAAAAAGCCGTTTAGTTCGGAGTATTAGAGAAATAAACAGAAAGACAGCTTCTCATATTTTGCCGTTTCTTGAACGAATACCGTGGAATAGCTGATTGAACACTGTTCATACAAAAAAGGAATGTGACACGACTATTGTCACATTCCTTTTTTTGTACAATCCCTTATTCTCGTATGTTTTCAATGACTTCTTGGGCGGGTACTAGCTGAACCTCTGAAACATGAATGCTCAATAGAAGAATCACCGTTAGTAACACTTGAAAAAGGAGCAAAATGAACACACCATTTTATCCATCGTGGGTGAATCTTTGGTTGATGACTTTTCAATAAAACGATTGAAAAAAACAGTCCAATCACTGGTAAACTATCAGACAAAACCAACAGAATAAACACATAAATAAGGTTTATTGGATTGATTTCTTCCATTCATTCATGTCCAACACATGATCGAATTCTGCTGCCAATGTTGGATCATGGGTGACCACAAGGACCGTAGCTCCTTTTGCATTCAGTTCTTGTAGTGCCTGAAGAACGATTTCTTTGTTCTTTTGATCAAGAGAGGCTGTTGGCTCATCTGCAAAGATGATCTTTGGTTCTTTCAAAAATAAACGAGCAAGAGCTACTCGCTGCTGTTCGCCTCCGCTTAAGAGAAATATTTTTTTGTCTATCAAATGGTCTACCTGAAATTTTTCGAGGGATTCTTTGATTTTCTGCTCCTCTTTTGAGACCAAGGTCAAGTTTTGCTTCACTGTTTCGTTGTCGATCAGTGCATAGTTTTGAAATAAAAAACCAGCTTGTTCCCGAAAAAATGTTTTTCTGTTTTTTCGGCTGATTTTTTGGCCATTGATCAAGATTTCCCCTTCATTTATCGTTTCCAACTGGCCTAAACAATTCAATAAAGTCGTTTTACCTATCCCACTTTCTCCTGTGATGGCAAGCATAGAACCCGCGGGCACAGAAAAAGAAAGGTGTTCAAAAATCGTTTTCTCTTTGTATTTTTTTGTGATTTTTCTAACATCAATCATTTTTGATCACCTCCAGCCGTTGCTTTTTCTCAGATAGATAAGTCGTTGGGAGTAGCAAAAACAGCTCAAAGCTGAATACAGCCAGTGCAATCGGCCATAAGTCCTTCTGCCATATGAGTAAGATCCCTAAAACACCTGAAGATATCCCCGCCGTCATGAAATAGTAAGTTTTGTGACGCTGGAACAGCGGTTTACCAGTAATGTACGCTAAAAATGATTTTTTCTTATTTACTTCTGCATAAATCATGCTCGCATATAGTTCAATAGCAACAAAACTGATAAGAATCAGTAAGAAGACGACTAGCGCTGTGTAAAATTCTGAACGCGCTTTTGCAATTACTTCGCTGATTCTGTCTTTCACAGATGTTAGGCCGTAAAAATCATCTTCAATGCCATTCTCTTCAATAAACACTTGAACTTCTCGACCATTTCGAAACAAATAGGAGCCGTTCGATACCTCACTTATCCATATCTCTATATTAGGTTGGATCAAAGGCAAAGAAATGGACGCAATGATCGGATTGAAAGAAAAGATATTCTCAAGTAAATCAAAATTATAATTAAAGATGATTTGATTCGATTGGGTATAGATCACCTTTAATTCCCCCTGATACTCGTCTTGTTCATACTCGAAGGAATTCTGGTAAAAAGTGATTTCATCTTCTGCCATTTTAACGATCAGATCCGTGTATTGCTTTTTATTTTCTGGGATCAACACATAGAAGAAGGCATCTTCTAATGGATAGATTGGTTTTCCGTGTATATCTTTGACTTTCAATTCGTGTACGGCATTATGGTTGACTAACCAATAAGCATCATTTTGAATGTAGGTAAGAACGTCACTCGTATGGCCAAATTCATTATCCCTCAAAAGGATCCCACCTGATTGTTCTGCTCGTTCTAATAAAGGAAGCATGTCCTGATTGATCCTTTTCGCTTCTTTTTTTCTTTCTTCTCTCGTAAAATTTCTAGAATTATCTGGTAATTTGGTCGTGATATTACTAAATCTCAAGTGATAATAATCAGGAATGTCATTCCAATAAGCTAATTGCTGTTCTAGTTGTTTGTTCTCATCCATACTAGACAAGATCATATTCCCGCTTACTACGATAAATACAAGCAAGGCGGCCTTGATAAGGTGATTCGTGTAGGACAGCCATCTATACGGTTTATGTCCCTTTATTTTATCAGCAATCGATCCCCATGAATAAATCACCCAGCTGCTTGATATGTGCATGATGATGATTCCAACGATCCCCCATAACAGAATCTGGGGATAAAGAAAGTGCAGATAGGGATAAAACCATGCAAAGCCAGCTAAAATAACCGTGAAGATGGCCGCATCTATCAAACTATCTTTACACACTAGTTTTGCTTTGCTTCGTCCAAGTGTTTCGAGAATCCCGACTTTCTTTCTCATAGAGGACTTATAGAATAATAGAGCTAAGAATAAGCACAAGAAAAGCATACAGAACAATTGACCGATACTTAATAGCAAACCTGAAGCTAGATAAAGCGGCCATTGTGCCCTTTCAATCGTTATTTCCATCCCCATATCATAAAATTCTTCGATCATATTGGCAGGCGGTTCCTCTGTGATCATATAACCGCCAAGTACTTCTTCAGTAGATAGTTTCGAAGAATCATAAAAATTGATAGGATAATCGGATGCTATAGGGGAAAAGCTATAGGTCGAATACCCTTCTTTACCAAACGTATAGATATCTTTATACGTTTCCCCATCTTTGCCGATTCGAAAGAGGATCTTATGGAGATCCAATTGCTTTTCTCTAGCATATTTCGCAATCGTCTGGTACATTTCCTGCTGATTTTCTTCACCACTCGCTGCTTCGATGATGATCGATGAATGGATTTCTGGAATCGCTGATTTGATCATTTCGGTTCCAGCAAAAGAAATAGCATATAAAAAACTGGTGACTGTGAATAGAAAAAAGAAGCGATAGATTTTTTTCATCGTTTAGAAGAAAGAAGCGGCTGGATCAGCCGCACTAACGGCATTGATTGGTGCGATCCAGCTGCTCAAGGCAATAAGTGTACATGAACTTGCTATCATCTTTTTCACATTTCTCTTCATTTTGTATCCGCTCCCTTTTTTTGAGTGCCTAAAGTGTCTCACGAGTGACTATTGAAACATACTTGAACAAGCAACAAGGCGACAGTCGTTCGGTCCCCCTTTTTTTATTTTAAAAAGAGATAAGTGTGAATCTTCTCTTTTATTAACTACGCGAAAGATTCCCATCAATTTAAAATAACAATATTTTTTATTCAACTTAAATTAAATAACAAATATTTTATACAATTTTCTTCTTTAAAATCTATTTGAATTATATATAATAACATATTTATGTTCAACGTGTTTTTAAAATAAAATTTTAAAAAACTATATTTATTTTTATTTGCTATATAAAAATAACGATGAACAAAAAAACCGAAAAAGGACATCGTCCTTTTTCGGTCATTTTTTTTTGATTATGAACGTGAATCTGCTGTAACAGAAACATTTGCCCATGGGTTTGGTACATCATAGGACCAATCCCAGTCTTTGACACGGTCGTTGACTGGCAATACTTCGTTACGGAACAACGTTGGAATCGCAAATGCTTCTTCAAACGCATATTGTTGCCATTTTTGATAGGCTTCTTTCAAATAGTCTTCATCAAATGCTTTGCTTGAACTGATATCGTTGATCAATTTTGTATTTTCTTCTGATTCATAACGAGTGTAGTTGAATGCTGCATTTGGTCCCCATAGTCCACTTGGATTTGGATCAGTTCCTGTATTCCAAGCAGCTTGGTAAACATCGATTTCAGGATCATCGTTTTCTAATTTATCGTAGAAAGAGTTGAATTCAATCAGACGACCTGTTGTGTATTGGACATCCAAACCGATTTCTTTCCATTGTTGGATATAGTAATCTGCCAATGGTTGCGCTGTTTCTCCACCGGACATCGAAGCAAAGTTGATGGTTAATTTGTTTCCATCTTTGTCTTCTCTTAAACCATCGTCGTCCACATCTTTGTAGCCGGCATCATCCAATAGTTTTTTCGCTTTGTCTAAATCTTGTGTGAATCCTTTCATTTCATCATCGTGATATGACTGGAATACTGGTGGGATCAATGAAGTCGCATTGCTTCTCAAACCTGCATAGAAACGTTCACCTACTGCATTGTTATCTAATGCATAGCCCATGGCTTGACGTAATGATTTATCAGCCATTTTTGAATCTGGATTGTATTCCACACTCTTTGTATCTGAATTCCATTTACCTAACTTGAATCCTAGATAAGTATAAGAAGTTTGTTCACGTCCTAAGTTTGTATAGCCAGCAATTTCTTTATACGTATCATAAGTATCTGTTGGCATTTGGAAAATCATGTCATATAGCTTAGAGTTCAATGCTTCAGTTGCACTAGCCATCGGTACAGATTTCATCGTGATCTTTTTCAATTTAGGTGTACCGTTCCAGTAGTGCTCGTTTGGTAAGTACTCTACTGATTCTCCTGCAACAATATTACTCATGTAATAAGGGCCGAAAGTCACTGGATTTTTACGTACTTGATCGCTTGATTCCATGTCTTTGATTGCTACACCTTCTAACGTATGTTTCGGTGCTGCATATGTCCAGATACCGCCACCCGATTGAAGCATGCTTGGATTTACTTCTTTATATTCGATTTCAACTGTTTTGTCGTCTATCTTTTTGATTCCAGAGATCGTATCGGCACTTCCATCATGATATTCTTCCATACCTACGATGTTACGGAAAGTATCGTCATAACGAATACCAGTGTAATCTTTATTCCCAATGATTTCGTAAGGGAAAATCACATCGTCCGCCGTTACATCTTCACCATCTGACCATTTAACATTGTCTTTTACTTTGATTGTCGCTTTTTTCGTATCTTCGTCTAGATCAAGTGTTGCAGCTCCGTCATCTGTGATTCTAAAATCATCATCGTTTGCAAACAATGGTTCGTGAGAGGGTGCCATAAACGCTGCATCATATGAATCTTGATAAAACTCCCACTGGAACAATCCTTTGAACTGACTGTCCGTTGCGACCGCAGCTTCTAATTCACCGTCTTCGATTGCATCATCATTGTTTTTTGTTGCGATTGGAAAAGTTAATTCCTCTTTGTTATTGCTGTTGCCTCCAGAGTTATTTCCAGAAGTATCTGTACCTCCGCCCCCGCATGCTGCAAGAACGACCGCAGACATCAGCGTTGCAAATCCAAAAATCGTTTTCTTCATTCCTATTTCCCCCTTCGCTTCTATAACTAGCCTAACCGTTGGCGTGCATCTGCAGAACGCTTGAATGCCTGTCCAACATAATTGATACTCAACATCAAAACTAAAATGAGGATTGATGCGGGTAACCAGATCCATTGCCGATTCACTAAGACTTCTCCATTACTTGCATAACCGATCAGTGTACCTAAACTAGGTACATTTGCCGGCAAACCGAAACCTAAGAAAGTCAAAGTTGTCTCGATACCGATGTTTGCCGCAAAGTTCATTGTCAAGTTCGTAATGATCAATGAACTTAGATTCGGCATGATTTCGCGGAACATGATTTTAAAATCACTTGTTCCCATTGTTTTTGAGGCACTGACATAATCTCTTCTTGCTTCAGATAATGTCTTGCTTCGGAATAATCGGGCTTTAGCTACCCAATAAAATGCACTCATGATGAAAATAAAGGACCAGACATTGTATCTGGAAATAATCGATACGAAGACGATGATGATCAACATGATCGGTAGAATCATGATAAAATCAACGATTCGCATCAAGATATTGTCAATGATCCCTCCGTAGTAGCCAGAGATGATCCCTAATCCAACCCCGATGATCGAAGTAAGGATCGTGATCGCAAATCCGATCGTAACAGAGTTTCTAGCACCTATGATCAATTGACCTAATACATCACGTCCGCCTTCATCTGCTCCCAGAATGAACTTTTGTCCTTGTGTCGAAACTGCTCCTGGGGCAGCATATTTGTCAAAAATACTAACATACATCACTTTATCCTGATCGGTCAGCATCGCACCGATAAAAATCACTAATAATAAAACCACTAGCAAACCTAATGAAAAAATAGCGATCTTATCTTTTTTAAATTCTCGAGCAATCATTCGTATCCCCATAGGAGGGATACTTTCTTGAACTGCTGTATTGTTTTTTTCACTCATCGATCCATTCTCCTTTCTGATTGGTTTTATTGAATCCGAATACGCGGGTCAACGATACTCATAATGATATCTGACAGTAATGTCCCCACTAGCGTCGCGATTCCTAAAATCAATACTAAGGATGTGATCACGGTGTAGTCTCGTTGACCAATAGAGTCAATAAATAGTTTCCCGACTCCTGGATAGCCAAAAATCTTTTCGATAACTACAGAACCAGCAATCAACGAAGTGATTTCATACCCCATTTGCGAAGCCATCGGCAACGCTGCATTCCGGAAGATATGTCTACTGAATACTTTATTCGTCGGTACCCCTTTGGAACGGGCTGTTCTGACAAAATCAAGCGACTTCGAATCGATTACTTCGCTTCGCAGATATTGGATCGTAACAGCAGTCGCCAGAAATGCTTGGGTAATCGATGGTAGCAGAATATATTTCAAGCGATCTATCCACTGAGTGATAAATCCCCCTTGCAAACCTAGTGTTTGAGAACCGCTGGTTGGGAACCAGCCTAAACGATAACCAAAAACAAACAGCATGATCAAGCCGAAGATAAATAACGGAACAGCAAAACTAAAGAAGTTATAAATCACGACGATCTTATCCAAGATCGAATTTTGATACCGGCCTGCTAGCATCCCTAGAGGCACAGCAATCAAATAAGTAAGGACAACTGTCAAGATTGATAGATATAACGTGTTGATGATCCGTTCACCGATTAGGTCAGCAACAGAGCGTTTGTATAAGAAACTTTGACCAAAATCGCCTTGCAAAGCATTTCCGATCCAACGGAAGTACTGGACATACCATGGGTCATTCAATCCAGCTGATTGTCGCATTTGTTCGATCACTGCCGGATCTTGGTTTGGGTTGATCAAACCAGTAAATGGATCCCCTGGCATCGCTTGGGCTAATAAGAAGATCAGAACACTTAAAATAATAACTTGCGGGATCATCAATAAAACACGTCGCAGAATCGTTTTCCACATTAGCTCGCACCTCCATCTTTCAACGCCACTTTATGTGTAGTTGTGATCGTACGCAAATCGTAGACTCGGCCAGTCGCATCATAGTATTCTCTTTGGTTTTGGATATACTCTTGTTCTACTTTTCGGCGATTTTCTTTGTGGCTTTCCCGATTTTCTACATCGATTTGCGGAATTGCTGAAAGCAGACGTTTCGTATAGATGTGGCGCGGGTCATTATAAATGTCCTCTCTTGTACCGATTTCTACAAATCGACCTTTGTACATAATTGCGATGTTGTCGCACATATGTTTTACTACACCTAAATCATGAGAAATAAATAAATAGCTGAGACCGTATTCTTGCTGGATCCGTTTCATGAAATTCAATACTTGCGCTTGAACAGATAGATCCAGAGCAGATACCGGTTCATCGGCCACGATTAATTTTGGATTAGTAGCAACAGCGCGGGCTACTCCTAGACGTTGGCGTTGTCCCCCTGAAAATTCATGAGGATATTTGTAAAGTGCATCTTCCGGCATCCCAACGATATCTAGCAATCCTTTTACCTTCTTCTTTTCTTCTTGATCGCTTAACCGTTCAAAATTTCGGATAGGTTCTGCAATGATATCCAATACTCGTTTTTTAGGATTCAAACTAGACATTGAATCTTGGAAGATCATTTGTACGTCTTTGTTATAACCCATTTTTTTTCGGTTGCTTCGCTTCGTTACATCTTTTCCTTCATACATGATTTGTCCAGCTGTCGTCTTTTCTAAACCAACGACTGCTTTTCCTGTAGTGGATTTTCCGGAACCGGACTCTCCCACCAAACCATATGTCTTTCCTTTTTCGATAATAAAATCCACACCATCTACAGCATATACATGATCCGTTACTCGATTGAAGAATCCACTGCGAATAGGGTAATGAACTTTCAGGTCTTTGATTGTGATTAATTCTGTCATCTACACCTCTCCTTTTTCGTCTCTAAAGTGGAAATGCTTGTAGCAAGAGCAACGTACCAAATGGTTCGGAGCGACTTCATGAAGGATAGGATCTTCTTCGTGATCACTTGCTGGTATCCACGGAATACGTGGAGCAAATCGGCACCCTTTACGAGGCATGTTTTTCAGAGAAGGAACGACACCTTCGATCACATGGAGTTCTGCATCATGATTTCCTTCTTGAGGTATAGAGTTCAATAAAGAGCGCGTATAAGGATGTTTCGGATGATCAAACAGTTCTTTTACACCCGCTACTTCAACAAACTGTCCGCCGTACATCACTGCCACTCGATCAGCCATTTCTGCTACGACTCCTAAGTCATGAGTGATCAGGATGATCCCTGTTTTTGTTTCTTCCTGAAGATCTTTCAGTAAATCAAGAATCTGTGCTTGGATGGTTACATCTAGGGCTGTCGTCGGTTCATCTGCAATGACGATTGGAGGTTTGCAGGCGATTGCGATCGCGATGATGACACGTTGTCTCATACCGCCTGATAATTCATGGGGATATTGACGTCCAACTCTTGCTGGATTAGGAATGCCTACTTGTTCTAGTAATTCCAGTGCGCGAGCTTGACGCTGTTCTGCATTCATCTTTGTGTGATAGGAAAGTCCTTCTTTGATCTGGTCTTCGATTCTCATGAGAGGATTTAATGCAGACAACGGATCTTGGAAAATCATTCCGATATCATTTCCGCGGATTTTATTATAAAGCGTTTCGTTCAGTTCGATTAAATTCAGATCGTTATATAAAATTTCACCTGTAATTTTTGTGTTATTAGGATCAAGTAATCCCATAATCGTAGTAGCTAATGTACTTTTCCCGCACCCAGATTCCCCAACGATTGCTAAGATCTCGTTTTTGTCTAAAGTAAATGAAACATCATCTACTGCATCGTAATAGTCATCTTTGAGTCGGAAGCCTGTATGTAGGTTCTGAACTTCTAATAATTGATTATCTGACAATCGAATACCCCTCTCTGCTTCCTAAACGGAAGTTTTTCTTAGTAAAAAAAGAACATTACACAGAATAAAGCGTTTTATAACAAAGGTTATCCTTATCTTTGTGTAATGAATTATTAATAATTATATAGAAAACCGCTTTACTTTGCAACATAATTTCTAATTATCGCCAGAATTATCAGAAAAATGTCTTTTCCGTGTCAAAAAGATTAAAAAAAGAAGGATAAAAAGTTGTATGCAACTTTTTATCCTTCTTTGCTTTTATTGAAATTATTTGAGATGGCTGCTGATATAATCTACTGCGCCGCCAACTGTTTCAATTTGTTCAGCGTCTTCATCTGAAATTTCTGTACCGAATTCATCTTCAAGTTCTAAAACGAACTCCATAATACTAATTGAATCAGCTTTTAAATCATCTTTGATGTTCAATTCATCCGTCACTTTATCGGTATCTATCTCAAAATGATTTGAAATAATTTTCGCTACTTTGTTAAATACTTCTTCGCGAGTCAACTTTTTCACCTCCAAGAATCATACACTTGTCAATTACCTACACCATGGCTAATTTTACTGACATTTTTCAGGAATGTCCACCTTTTTTTAACGAACCGGATTGCCTCAGCTATCTGAATATTATTCTTCGCTTTTTTCAAATTGTTCGACTAACTGTCCTACTACATTTGTTTCAAGCATCGTGTGGATTTGGCGGATCGTATAGCGGACAGCATCAGGACCTGTTGCTCCGTGGGTTTTAATGACTGGTGCTTTCAAGCCAAACAAAACAGCTCCGCCATGTTTGGAATAATCCATTTCAGATTTCAAAGAACGCAAGCCGTCTTTTAAAAGCATGGCGCCCATTTTCCCTTTGATCCCTTCGTTTAGAATAGCGGATTTTAATAGATCCATCATATTCATTGCCGTTCCTTCAATGGATTTCAAAACAGCATTGCCTGTAAATCCATCTGTGACTACTACGTCAGCCACACCATTGAGCAACTCGCGCGCTTCTACATTTCCAATGAAATTCAAACTTGTTTCATTCTGAAGAAGTTCATAGGCTTTTTTCGTCACTTCACTACCTTTTGTGGCTTCTGTTCCGTTGTTTAAAAGAGCAACGCGGGGACGTCCGATCCCTCGGACTTTACGTGCATAGAAAGAACCTAAAATACCGTATTGCAACAAATGTTCTGGTTTGTTTTCTGCGTTAGCGCCAAGATCCAGCATATCGAAACCGGCACCTTCTTTTCCTACTACTGGCAAAGTAGACATCAAGCCAGGGCGTTCGATATTTTTGATACGTCCTACGATGAACAAACCCGCTGCTAGCAGCGCACCTGTATTCCCTGCTGAAAATATAGCATCCGCTTCGCCGTTTTTCACTGCTTGTGCAGCAAGGACCATTGAAGCAGTCTTTTTCCGTCGGATCGCTTTTACTGGCTCATCATCACTATTGATTTTTTCGTCTGTATGGATAATCGTGATGTTTTTTTCATTTATTAAGTATTTCTTGATTTCTGCTTCTTTTCCGTAAAGTAAGAATTCTACTTCTGGAAAATCTTGCTGCGCTAAAGCCACGCCTTCTACAATTGCTTGAGGTGCGTGATCTCCGCCCATTGCATCTACGGCAATTTTCATTGTTCCCACTCCTTTTTCCATCATCATTATAAAGTATAGCATAGTCTGCTAATCGAAATAACGATTATCCTGATTTTCTATCTGGAGGCTTTGTGCTAGAGGCTGATACTCAGGCAGCATCTGCCAATTCTTTATCTGCCAAAGAGCTGCAGCCTCTTCTCTGGCTACCTCCAAAACATTTCCATCTGTCACCAAGTCAGCAATCGCAAATTGAGGTAAACCAGATTGTCGGAAGCCGAATACTTCACCGGGACCGCGTAATTCCAGATCTTTTTCACTTAGTACAAAACCATTGGTGGTCTCTGTCATGATTTTCATCCGCTCCACGCCTAGTTCATTTTTGGGATTAGCAACTAAGATACAGTAGGAAGCATCACTTCCGCGTCCAACACGTCCACGAAGCTGATGCAGCTGTGCCAAACCAAATCGATCCGCATCCATAATCAGCATGACGGTTGCGTTTGGCACGTTTACCCCTACTTCTATTACCGTAGTAGAAACTAATATCTGCATCTGGTTATCTTTGAAAGCTTCCATGATCACTTCTTTTTCCTGATTCTTCATTTTACCATGTAACAAGCCAACTTCATATTTTGGTGCAAATAGTTCACGAAGTTTTTCATAGATTTCCACTGCGTTTTTTACGTCTAATGCTTCTGATTCTTCGATCAGTGGACAGATGACATACATTTGATGTCCTCTTGCCAGTTCTTTCCTTGTCCAATCCAGTACACTGTCTAATTGAGGTGTTCTTACCCAGCGTGTTTCAATCGGGATACGTCCAGCTGGAAGTTCATCAATGATCGATACATCCATTTCACCGTACGCTGTGATAGCTAGCGTTCTAGGGATCGGAGTGGCTGTCATAAACAAGACATCAGGTCGCCAGCCTTTTTCACGAAGGACTTTCCGCTGATTCACACCAAAACGGTGCTGTTCATCCGTAATAACTAGACCTAAATTCTGAAATTCAACTCCATCTTGGATCAATGCATGTGTACCGATCACGACGTTGATTTCTCCTCGTTCTAGTTTTTCAAGGAGTTCCCGTCGTTCTTTTGTTTTCGTTGACCCTGTAAGCAATGCGACCGTTACTTCATTGGGATCAAACAGCTGTTGCAAACTTTCCATGTGCTGTTGTGCCAAAATTTCGGTAGGCACCATCAACGCACCTTGGAAACCCGCTGTAACGGTGGCATATAATGCGATTGCGGCAACCACTGTTTTTCCGCTACCTACATCTCCCTGCAAAAGTCGCTGCATATGTTGAGAACTGCGAAGATCTCGACAGATTTCATTCGTTACCCGTTTTTGGGCATTTGTCAGTTCAAAAGGCAACTTTTGAGTAAATTCTTTTAATTTTTGGACATCATAAAGGATCTCCAAGCCATTCGTTTCTGCTTTTTCTGCTTTTTTTAATCCTTGAAGACGCATTTGAAATAAAAAGAATTCTTCAAAAACGACACGTCGTTTGGCTTGGTGATTTTCTTCGTGGTTTTTCGGAAAGTGCATACTTCTTACAGCAGAAGCTCGGTCAAGTAGTCGATATTTCTCCACAAGGTTGTTCGGCAGGTTTTCTTCGATCAATGTGCCGTATTCTTGAAACCCTTTTTTGATTAGATCAACTAATGTCGTTTGACGAATCGATTTGTTGACGTGATATATCGGCGAAAAGTCATCCATTGTTTGAGAACCTAAAATCTTCATCCCGTTCAAGGCTTTACGCTTTGCATCCCATTTACCGTATACAGCGATTTCCTCCGATAAAATGACTTTTTCTTTTAGATAAGGTTGATTAAAAAAAGAAACGTTGAACACATCATGTTCTTGCATCATTCGAAATTGCAATCGGCTTTTTTTATAACCAAATCGATTCATCACAGGAGGAGAGACTACGATTCCTTTCAAAGTAACCTTTTCTTGATCTTGGATCTCGTTTAGATTTCTTTCCTGAATATCTTCGTAGCGAAAAGGATAATAAGTCAGTAAGTCTTCAATCGTTTGGATGCCCAAGCTGGCAAGACTAGCCGCTCTTTTTTCTCCGACTCCTGCCAGCATAGTGATTGGATCATCTAAAGAACGCATATATTTTTTCCTCCCTCCTTTAACAAAAAAAGGACTTGGTCAGTGATCATACCTGATCACTAACCGAAGGCCTTTTATGAATGAATACTGTGTTAGAACGATATTCTGTCACAGGAATTATTCAGCAGAAAATAGATAAGGATAGACAGGCTGATCTCCTTGGTGGATCTCGATTTCCAAATCAGGATGTTTTTCTGTTAGTTTCTCAGCAAATTCATTTGCTTGTTCAACTGTTCCTTCATCACCTGCTAAGATCGTTACGATCTCTGTGTCCTCATTGATCATTTGTTCTAGTGTACTTAACGCTGTTGCTGTGATATCTGGGTTAGAGATCATGATTTTTCCATCGATCATGCCTAAAAAGTCGCCTTCTTTGATCTCTACACCGTCGATTGAGGTATCTCTGATTGCGTGAGTGACTTGACCACTTACGACGCTAGACAACATTTCTGTCATCGTTTCTTTGTTTTCTTCTAAAGAAGCTTGATCATTGAATGAAAGCATAGCCGTCAATCCTTGAGAAATCGTTCTTGAAGGAACAACTGCTACTGGGATATCTGCTACTTCTGCCGCTTGATCAGCTGCCATGAAGATGTTTTTGTTGTTCGGTAAGACAATCACTTTATCTGCGTTCACTTCTTGGATCGCTTTAACGATGTCTTCCGTACTTGGGTTCATTGTTTGCCCACCACTGATAACATAATTAGCGCCTAAACTTTCAAACAGCTCTTGGACGCCTTTACCAGCAGCGATTGCTACGATACCATACGGGATACGTGGTGTTTCTTTTTTCGCAAACTCGTTCACTTCTTCATCGTGTTCCAAAATCGTCTCATGCTGCAAGCGCATGTTGTCGACTTTGATTTTGACTAATGAACCGAATTTTTGTCCATAGTTCAAGACTTCTCCTGGGTTTTCTGTATGCACGTGGACTTTGATGATCTCGTCATCATTGACCACAAGTAAAGAATCTCCAATACCATCTAAATAGTTACGGAATTCTTCGTAGTCGAACGTGCTATCAACAGTAGGCCCTTCACCGATTTTCACCATGATCTCTGTACAATAACCAAAATGGATATCTTCTGTCGCCATTTGTCCTTGGACACTGCGATGGTGCTCTGCATTGACCATATCATCCATTTCTGCTGGAGAAGGTTCATATGTTTCATCCGCTTGGAATTCTCCATTCAATGCGCTTAAAAAGCCCTCATAAACAAACAGTAATCCTTGTCCTCCACTGTCTACAACACCGACTTCTTTTAGGACTGGAAGCAAGTCTGGGGTTTTAGCTAAAGCACGTTTTGCTCCTTTTACAACAGCTGTCATCACTTCAACGACATCGTCTGTACTCTTCGCTTTCTTTTCTCCAGCTTTTGCTGCTTCTCTAGCTACTGTCAAAATCGTTCCTTCTACTGGTTTCATTACTGCTTTATACGCAGTTTCAACACCATGAGTGAATGCTGCAGCAAGATCAGAAGCATTTAATGAGACAACATCTGGAATTTGCTTAGAAAATCCTCGGAACAATTGAGACAAAATAACGCCGGAATTTCCGCGCGCACCCATCAGCAATCCTTTTGAAAGCATTGCTGCTAATTCTCCTACTTTTTCTGAGGTTGAATCTACTACTGCCTTCGCTCCACTAGTCATAGATAGATTCATATTTGTTCCCGTATCGCCATCTGGCACAGGGAATACATTTAATGAATTGACGTATTCTGCATTTACTTGCAGACGATTCGCACCAGCCTGCACCATTTCCTGGAACTGGCTTGCACTTATTTCTGTTACACTCACCTAGATAATCCTCCTTCAGATCGACTGCTGAGTTATCAGCCAGTCTCCTGCCTAGTCTGGCAGTACACGAACACCTTGTACAAAGACATTAACTGAATTGGCAGCTACGCCTAATAATGCCTCTAGATTGTATTTCACTTTTTCTTGGACGTTGCGAGAAACTTCAGAGATTTTCGTACCATAGCTGATAATCGTATAAACATCTACAGCAATACCATTATCTTCTTGGCGGACAACTACTCCTCTTGAGTAATTTTCTTTACGCAAAATCTCAGTAATATTATCTTTAATTTGATTTTTGCTGGCCATTCCTACAACACCGAACACATCTGTCGCGGCGCCACCAACAACTGTTGCAATTACATCATTGGTAATTTCAATGGTTCCAGCTGACGTTTGAATTTTTACAGCCATGAATGAGCCTCCTTAACGGGTAAAATACTCCCATTTTTCTTCTATCATATTTTATCATAGCGCAACTTGAAATAAAAGGCAGTTACCCAAAGTACTCAAAAACCTTGCAAAATTTCAGGTATAACCCTGTTTAATTTACAATTATTCTTCACAAATGTCAATTGTATCCATGAAAATGTACTTGCAAATTTCCAATCTATATGATATGTTAGTCTGGTATGAGCTGAATTATTCTATTGCTCCAAATCAAGGCAAAGGAGGAAATTACCATGGCAAAAGTTTGTTACTTTACAGGTCGCAAGACAAAAAGTGGAAACAACCGTTCACACGCTATGAACTCAACAAAACGTACTGTTAAACCTAACTTACAAAAAGTTCGCGTTATGGTCGACGGAAAACCTAAAAAAGTTTGGGTGTCAACTCGTGCTTTGAAATCAGGAAAAGTTGAACGCGTTTAATTGAATGATACTTGGACCGTTCAGATAGTGAACGGTTTTTTATTTAATAAAAATTTTGGTGGGTGGAATTTTTGATTCCTCCCCTTTTTTTGTGTTTATTTTTGTTATACGAACAAATTGTGAAGTTATTTATTCCCAAATTTTATTTTTTTATGAAAACTAGACTCTTTTTAAGCAGAGAAAAACAAGGATATGATAAACTAAATACAACTTCATAGAAATTTGGTGGAAAATAAATATGAAAAAAAACTTAAAGTCATTCTTTAGAGAAAACGGACGCTACGCAGCAGCTAGTTTCCTGATTCCGTTTTTGATTTTAGCACTTGTTTATCTAAGTATCGGGATCTATCCCGGGAGCAGCAGAAGTATTTTGGCAAGTGATGCCTTTTCACAATTTTCTAATTTTCATGCAAGCTTCCGAAATGTCCTTCTTGGAAAGCAAAGTATTTTCTATACATGGAATGCTTCTCTGGGCTTGAATTATCTGTCTTTGATTTCTTATTATCTCGGCGGGATCTTCACGCCACTGGTTTTCTTCTTTCCAAACCAGATGATGCCAGATGCACTTTATGTTCTGACTTTGCTTAAAGTCGGCTGTGCCGGATTAGCTTTTTGGTTTCTTGCACGCACGTTCAAGATTCCTCGCTGGGGGCATGTTGCACTTAGCGTCAGTTACGCATTGATCTCATTCATTACTGCACATTCGGAGATTATCATGTGGCTGGATGCTTTTGTTTATCTTCCATTAGTGATTTTGGGGATTCATCGTGTCATGGATCTGAAACGGCCGAAACTTTTATTCATCAGCTATTTGCTCTTGTTTCTATCCAGTTTTTATATGGGATTCATGATTGGTGTCTTTTCTTTCTTATATTTTATTGCCCGTCTATTGACAAACTGGTCAGAATACAAAAAATCGATTGTTCCTTATGGGATCACTTCTTTACTGGCAGGCGGCGCTTCAATGATCATTGTATTGCCAGCAGTACTGGATCTTCGGTCAAATGGCGAAGCATTGAGTCAAATCACTACGTTGAAAACAGAAGCGACTTCTTATCTGGATCTGATCATGAAAAACATGATTGGTGTTTATGACACCACAAAATACGGTTCGATTCCGTTCATTTACGCAGGTCTGCTTCCGCTGGTCCTTTGCTTGTTTTATTTTGCCAGTCGGAAAGTACCGTTGAAAAATAAGTTTTTGTACGGTGGTCTTTTCGCCATACTTATCGCAAGTTTTTATCTTGTTCCATTGAATTTGTTTTGGCATGGTATGCATGCACCGAATATGTTTTTATTCCGTTATGCCTATCTGTTCTCTTTCTTAGTTCTCCTGCTTGCAGGAAAAGGATGGGAAAGGATAGAACAAGACGATCGTGGGCTGTTGTTAGGAATCATTTTGGTCGTAGCTGCTCTCTTTGCGGTGGCATGGGGCATCAAACCTGAAGGAAGCTACACCTATGTGACGATGACTTCCTTTGTATTGACAGTTGTTTTCTTAGGGATCTATGCTTTTGCTGTGGGATTTTATCAGCATAAAAAACTTTCCTTCAACCATCTAAGTATATTGTTGTTATTGATCATGTCCGCTGAGGCATTAGTCAATACGAACAGCATGATCCATGGTATCCTTGATGATTGGAATTATGCTTCCCGCAGTTTGTATACGGATCCTTATCCTGACTTGAAAGCTCTTGTAAATGAAACAAAAGAAGATTCTGACTCGTTTTACCGCTTGGAAAATCTGGATCCGGTATCGCCAAATGATTCGATCAACTACGGTTACAGCGGCATCAGCTTGTTTTCTTCTATAAGAAATCGTAATTCTTCCTCTTATCTGGATACATTAGGGTTCCGTTCAAGAGGAACAAATTTGAATATCCGCTACAATAATAATACTTTGCTGATGGATGGCTTTACAGGAATCAAATACAACATTTCTAAGAACGAAAGCACGTTCAGCAAATATGGCTTCCGCCAAGCTGGTCAAAGCGGCGACTATACACTGTATCAGAATGTCAATGCATTGCCACTGGCATTTACCGCACCGTTATCCGTTAATGATATTGAGCAGCCCGTAACAGATAATTTAACTAGTCAGACAAACTTGATCAATACATTATCTGGTCTAAATGAACAGTATTTTACATTCTATACGCCTACTTTGAAGAATCAGTTAAATACGACGATCACAAAAACAACGACTGGTGTGACTTATTCAGAGACGGCAGATAATCAACCAAAAGAGCTCACATGGGAAGTCCATGTACCTGCAAATACACAAGCTTACTTAAGCTTATTCCCAACCAATTTTGCACAATTAGAAAGTTCTAGTGCAACGATCACTGTCAATGGTACATCAAGGAAAACGCAAATCAATATTTCTGGACAATACTATGATCTTGGCTATTACCCCCAAGAGACAACGGTGACATTTACTGCAAGTTTTTATGGGACGAAAGAAGTAAGTTTCATGGAGCCGAAAGTCGTTGGTCTAGATGTTGTAGCCTATCAAGCCGCAATGAATCAGATCAAAGAAAAAGGTGTCGAAATGGAAGCCTCTGGCAGAAAAGCTTCTGGAACTGTAGATACCGCAGAAGATTCTATGTTGGTGACAACTATTCCTTACGACAAAGGATGGAAAGCCGAGATCGATGGGAAGCCAGTCAAAGTCAGCAACTTCAAAAACGCATTCTTGATGCTAAAAGTTCCAGCAGGTAAACACACGGTTACTTTCAGCTACTTGCCTGAAGGATTTATGATAGGTGCAATCCTTTTTGTACTATGTATTGCATTGTTTATTCTTTATGTCTGGTACCTTGACCGCAATCGCCCCTTTTATGGCACGATTGAACCAACAATAGAAGAAAAACCGCGAAATACACACAGAAGAAGACGAAGAAAATAAAGAAACGATGGAACCTGTTCAGACTGTCCGCATCAAGGGCAATCAAAACAACGTTCCATCGTTTTTTGGTTACAAAAAAGTAGTGTGGCAAAAAGAAGGTTCACTTATCCATGCTTCGTTTACAAGTCACAATATTCATCAAACATGAGAAGCTGTTTTTTGAAATTGCTCCTTGTGACTCAGAGTTAAACGGCAGGCTCACGACCTCTTTCTTAAACGGTGTTCAATCAGCTGTCCTTCGGTATTAGCTCAACAAACGGCAAAATATGAGGAACTATTTTTCCGTTTGTTTCTCTAATACTCAGGTCAAAACGCTGATTTCACAACCTCTTCCTTAAACGGTGTTCAAAAACTTGCATCTGCGGCAATAAGCCCAACCAAACGAAAAATATGAGGAGCTATTTTGGTTTGGCTGTTCTTATTGCTTGATGCAGGACAGCTTTTTTACAACCTCTTATTCATATTTCACTTCATACAAATAAAGTCCTTCAGGATGTGCTGTAGGTCCTGCTGCATTACGATCTTTTTTCGCAATAATCGCTGGGATACTATCTTCAGGCAATCGGCCATTACCAATTTTCAATAGCGTTCCTACTAAGATACGTATCATCTTATACAAGAAGCCATTTCCCCTAAAAGTAAACAACAGTTCGTCTTTTGTTTCATTGACCTCCATCTTAGCCTCATAGATCGTACGTACTTTATCCTCTATCGAGCTTCCTGATGCACAAAAAGAGGTGAAATCGTGGGTCCCCAATAAATCAGGTAGCGCCCGCTGGATTTTTCCCAAATCAAGTGGGTAAGGATAATAACTGGCATAATGACGTCGAAAGGGACTGCGTGGCTTGCCTATATCCACTCGAAATTGATAAGTTTTTTCTTTGACCAAATATCTTGCATGAAATTCTTCTGAAACGATTTCTACTTGTCTTACAGCGATATCCTCTGGTGACTGGGTATCTAACGCAAAACGCATTCGTTCTAATGGGCGTTCTTCTGGATAATCAAAATGGATCACTTGCCCGATTGCATGTACTCCGGCATCTGTCCTTCCCGAACCAAAGACCGTGATTTCTTTCCCGTTTGCCATTTTTTGTAATGTTTTTTCTACTTCTTCTTGAACAGTACGTCCATTTGGCTGTTTCTGGAACCCATTGAAATTTGTTCCGTCGTATGCAATGATTGCTTTGTAACGTACCATGGTTTTCTCTCCTTTGTTTCTAAAAAGTTGTCTAGAAATAGTGGTTTTTCCAGATAATGTTGTTTGTTCTTTTTTTCAAATAAAAGAAAGAGGCCTGTGACATTAGTCTGCCACAGACCCTAATGCTTCTTGTCATACACTGTTCGCATCCTTTCTTGCAAATAGATTAGCAAGAAAAGGATAGATAGCGGTCCACTGAACGTTTATCCTCTTAAAAAGATCAGCAGCACGGTTAATAATATAAAAGCAATGATAACCATCGTGTCTCTATTATGCCAATGCAAGACACGATATTTCGTTCTTCCTTCCCCGCCCTTGTAGCCCCTTGCTTCCATAGCGGTCGCAAGATCTTCCGCTCGGTTGAAACTGCTGACAAATAAAGGAATCAGCAAAGGAATGACTGCTTTCATTTTCTGAACTAGATTGCCTTCACCAAAGTCAACACCACGCGCGCGCTGAGCGTTCATGATCTTTTCTGTTTCATCCATCAATGTAGGCACAAAACGAAGCGCAATCGACAGCATCAAAGAAATTTCGTGGACTGGGAACCGTACGGCTTTCAATGGACGAAGCAAGTACTCAATCGCATCAGATAATTCCAAAGGCGGTGTAGTAAGCGTGAGTAGCGTCGACATAAAAATAATCAACACGAATCGGCAGAAAATAAAGAGACCGTTCATCACACCAAATTCAGTGATATGGAAAACACCCCAACTCCAATAAGTTTCTCCGCCACTAGTAAACAAGACTTGCAAAGCTACAGTAAAGAGGATCAGCCAAATCAATGGGCGAATACCTCGGATAAAAAATTTCAAGTCTACTTTTGATAAAAAGACAGAAAATAATGTGAAAACTGCCAATACAAGATATGTTTCCCAATTATTTGCTAAAAAAATGATACCAATAAAATAAAAACTGGCTAATAATTTGGCTCGGGGATCCAATCGATGGATCAAGGAATCTCCTGGCATATAACGACCAAATATCAATTTATTCATCATGGGCATTTCCTCCAGCAGAATGGATGATGGCGTCTGCTAATTCTTCAGCTGTCAAAGGTAAGGTAGTGAAGTCCATCCCTTTAGCCATTAATTCTTCTGCAAATTCTGTGGCAGTAGGTACACCTAACTGTTTTTCTTTTAGCCATTCGATGTTTTGAAAAACCTCTTGAGGCTGCCCGCTATTAACGATTCGCCCCTTCTCCAGTACATAGACATAGTCTGCAAAATTGGCTACATCATCCATTAAATGCGTCACTAAAACAATAGTAATCTGTTGTTCCTTATGAAGACGCCAAAACATCTCCATCATTTCTTTTCTTCCCTGAGGATCAAGTCCTGCCGTTGGTTCATCCAATACAAGTACTTCAGGCTTCATGGCAAGCACACCAGCGATTGCTACTCTACGCATTTGCCCTCCTGAAAGTTCAAATGGTGAACGTTCCAAATAGCTTTCATCCAGTCCAACTTGTTCTAATGTTTTTTTTGCTAGTATCAGCGCTTCTTCTTCACTGACACCAAAGTTTTTAGGACCGAAGGCAATATCTTTTGCCACCGTTTCTTCGAATAGCTGTGCTTCTGGAAACTGAAAGACGATGCCGACTTTTTTTCGGATAGGCTTTAGATTTTTATTATCCGTATCTGGCTGAATATCGCGTTCTCCAATATGGACGGTACCGCTTGTTGGCTTAACAAGCGCATTCAAATGTTGGAGTAAAGTTGATTTCCCGCTTCCGGTATGCCCTACTAATGCAGTATAACTGTTTTCTTTGATCGTCATATTGATGTCAAATAAGGCTCGTTGTTCAAATGGTGTATTCGGCTGATAAGTGAAGTCTACTTGTTCAAAACGGATGTCCATAACCAATCCACCATCCTTTCTTCTGTCATATATTCACTTGGCACATCTACCCCACGTTCTTTCAGTGCACGTTTCAGTTTTTCAGGAAATGGTAGATCTAGACCTAAATCGATCAGTTCAGGCCCCGCAGAAAAGATTTCTTTTGGTGTACCTTCACGGACAAGTTCTCCTTGTCTCATCACTAGTATCCGATTAGCATTAGCTGCCTCATCAATATCATGAGTGATAGATATAACGGTCAATTGACTTTCTTCTTTGATCTTCTTGATCGTAGAAATCACTTCTTCACGGCCTTCTGGATCTAGCATACTTGTTGCTTCATCTAAAATAATGATATCAGGTCGTAAGGCAACCACGCCGGCAATAGCAACACGTTGTTTTTGTCCTCCTGATAAACGAGCAGGCTCGCGTGTAGCAAACTCAGCCATTCTAACTTTCTCAAGTGCATCTTTCACACGTATCAGCATTTCTTCTCTGGGAATCCCTTGATTTTCAAGACCAAACGCAACGTCATCTTCTACTGTCGAACCAACGAACTGATTGTCTGGATTTTGAAAAACCATTCCAACCATTTGCCGGATCGTCCAAATGTTTTCTTCATCCAATACTTGATTTCCGACTTTCACGACCCCTGATTCTGGCAGAAGTAGCCCATTGATTGTTTTGGCAAGTGTCGATTTTCCTGAACCATTGTGTCCAATAATAGCGATCCACTCACCTTTATCAATTGTAAAGGAGACATCTTTCAATGCGGGGCGAAGATCATCTGGCTGGTATTTGTAATTTATTTTCTCTAATTCAATAATTGGCTCCATGATTACTCCTTCTTCATCCTAAAGTTCCTACTAACACTATCAAAAAAAGACAAAATTTTCAATTATTTCTCGCTTAAAATGTTTTTTTATGCCTTCAAGCAGAGCTGTCATGACAGTTAATTGAAGGTATAAAAAAACACTTTATGATGAGTGCTTACTCCCCAAGCGATATTCGCTTGAGGAGCAGCGCTGAGCTAGACTCGGAAAAATATCTTCCAACATCATAACACTCTAAAAGAATCATCTATAAAGTGATGTTATTAGTGTGATTTTAGACAAGTTCTAAGACAACCATTGGTGCACCATCACCGCGTCTTGGTTCTGTCTTCAAAATGCGTGTGTATCCGCCTTGACGTTCTGCGTAACGAGGTGCAATATCGTTGAATAGTTTTTGTAAAGCTGATTCAATGACGATGTCCTCATTTTCTTCACGCACGCTGGCAACTTCATTACGTACGAAAGCCGCAGCTTGACGACGTGCATGCAAATCTCCGCGTTTACCTAAAGTGATCATTTTTTCTGCAGTTGAGCGAACTTCTTTCGCACGAGCTTCAGTAGTCACAATACGTTCGTTGATTAATAAATCAGTTGTTAAATCACGCAACATCGCTTTACGTTGGCTAGATGTGCGTCCTAGTTTACGATAACTCACGTTGTTTTCCCTCCTTCGTAAAAGGTTTTAATCTTCTTTACGTAAACCTAAACCTAAGTCGTGCAATTTTGCTTTAACTTCTTCTAATGATTTACGTCCTAAGTTACGGACTTTGATCATTTCAGGCTCAGATTTATTTGTAAGTTCTTGTACAGTATTGATTCCTGCACGTTTCAAACAATTGTAAGAGCGAACAGACAAGTCTAACTCTTCGATCGTCATTTCCAACATTTTTTCTTTTTGTGTTTCTTCTTTTTCGACCATGATTTCAGCATTTTTTGCTTCATCAGTTAAGTTCACAAAAATATCCAAATGTTCAGTCATGATTTTCGCAGATAAACTCATTGCTTCCAACGGTTCGATTGAACCATCTGTCCAAATCTCCATCGTCAATTTATCAAAATCTTCACGGTGTCCAACACGTGTGTTCTCAACTTGATAGTTCACACGACGAACAGGTGTGTAGATTGAATCGACTGGAAGAACGCCAATTGGCATATCTTCTTTTTTATTTTCATCTGCTTGAACATAACCACGTCCAGGTTTCACTGTTAAGCGAGCATGGAACGTAGCTCCTTCAGAGACACTACAGATGTACATATCTTTGTTAAGAATTTCTACATCACTATCAACGATAATATCGCCAGCAGTTACTGTAGCAGGTCCGGTAATATCGATTTCAAGGGTTTTTTCTTCTTGGCCATACATTTTCAGCGCTAAGCCTTTAATGTTCAAGATGATTTGAGTGACGTCTTCTCTAACACCTTTGATGGTAGAGAATTCATGCAGTACACCATCGATTTGAATATTAGTGATGGCAGCACCTGGCAAAGAAGATAATAAAATACGACGTAGGGAATTCCCTAAAGTAGTCCCATACCCTCTTTCAAGAGGTTCAACGATGAACTTGCCATAATCTTTTTCTTCATCAATTTTTGCGATTCTTGGTTTTTCGAACTCAATCATTCTTATCTTTACCCCTTTCAAAACGAAAAGTGTCTTGTTCAATGACGTTACTGATAAAACTCAAAATGAGCGGCACTCATTAAACACGACGGCGTTTTGGAGGGCGGGCACCATTATGAGGAACTGGAGTCACGTCACGAATTGCAGTCACTTCTAAACCTGTAGCTTGTAATGAACGAATTGCTGCTTCACGTCCAGAACCAGGTCCTTTAACTGTTACTTCAACAGTTTTTAATCCGTGTTCCATTGCTGCTTTTGTAGCAGTTTCTGCTGCCATTTGAGCGGCAAAAGGAGTTGATTTTTTGCTTCCTTTGAAACCTAATGAACCAGCTGATGACCACGCTAATGCATTTCCGTGAGTATCAGTGATCATGATGATAGTGTTATTGAATGTAGAATGGATATGTGCAATACCTGCTTCTATATTCTTCTTCACACGGCGTTTACGATTCACTTTTTTTGCTGCCATGAAGTTTTAACCTCCTTCACTTAAGAATTATTTTTTCTTGCCAGCGATAGCGCGAGCTGGGCCTTTACGAGTACGTGCATTGTTTTTCGTGTTTTGTCCACGAACAGGCAATCCACGGCGATGACGGATTCCACGGTAAGAACCGATTTCCATCAAACGTTTGATGTTCAAGTTCACTTCACGACGAAGATCCCCTTCAACTTTTAATTTATCTACTTCTGCACGGATAGCATCTGTTTGTTCATTCGTTAATTCACGAACGCGAACATCTTCAGATACACCAGCATCAGCTAAGATCTTTTTAGCAGTAGTGTTACCAATACCATAGATATAAGTAAGTGAAACTACCACACGTTTATCACGAGGAATATCTACTCCTGCAATACGAGCCATATTTATAGCACCTCCAATTATCCTTGACGTTGTTTATGTTTTGGATTTGCTGGGCAAATCACCATAACGCGTCCTTTACGACGAATTACTTTACAATGTTCGCACATTGGTTTTACTGATGGTCTTACTTTCATGATAATACCTCCTGTAGTTTTACGGAGTACAATTATTTAAAGCGATAAGTAATACGGCCACGGTTAAGATCGTATGGAGACAATTCAACCGTTACTTTGTCACCAGGTAAGATACGGATGTAATGCATACGAATTTTACCTGAAACAGTAGCAAGAACTTGGTGTCCGTTTTCTAGTTCAACTTTAAACATTGCATTCGGCAAAGTTTCGACGACTGTACCTTCGACTTCAATCATATCTTCTTTTGCCACGCACAGTACCTCCTTGTACTTGTTTCGCATTTTCACACGATAAAATGGCGGAAACTGCAGTTCCCACCTCAAAATTCTCAAAATGGATCATCTAGAGGATTCTCTAGAAGTCGGACTGACATATTCTATCATAATTTATTGAACTTGACAAGAGTAACTGCATAATGCAAGTCGGCTACGGGCAATCGTGCTATTTTTCAATGATTTTTTGTACATCTGCAAATACAGCATCGATTTCACGAGCACCATCAATAGTGTTTAGCAAACCTTGTTCTTTATAATAAGCCAAGATTGGTTCACTATTTTTGATGTTGATAGCCAGACGATTTTTAACCGTCTCAGGTTTATCATCTTCTCTTTGATAGAATTCATGCCCACCGCAACGATCACATGTGTCTTCAACTTTTGTAGGGTTGAAAATTTTATGGTAAGTTGCTCCACAATTGCTGCAGATAAATCGGCCGGCTAGACGTTCGACCAAGATTTCTTCACCAACATGGATATCGATGACAGCATCAATTTTTTTATTCAAATCTTTTAGCATTGCGTCCAGAGCTTTTGCTTGATCTAGTGTACGTGGAAAGCCGTCTAATAAGAAGCCTTTCTCTGTATCTGGTTCAGCTAGTCGCTCTTTCACGATTCCATTTGTTACTTCATCAGGAACTAATGCACCTTTATCCATATAAGACTTTGCTTCCAGGCCAAGAGCTGTTTCGTTTTGCATCGCTGCGCGGAACATATCTCCTGTTGAGATGTGCGGAATACCATAAGCGTCAATGATTTTTTCAGCTTGTGTTCCTTTACCTGCGCCTGGCAGCCCCATTAAAATGAGGTTCATTGTTTTCCCTCCTAATAAATGTGTGAGAACGTGTGTTGAGGAAGAACCTCAACACGCTTTCTTACTCAATGAATCCAACATATTTACGTTTCAGCATTAAGCCTTCTAACTGTTTCGCAGTTTCTAAAGCTACACCGATAACGATCAGTAAGCTTGTACCGCCTAATCCGATTGATTGTGGAAGATCCCAAACCATTTGAGCAATGATTGGAAGTAATGCCACTAAACCAAGGAAGACTGCACCAACTGTACTTAAACGCATCAGTAATCTTGAGACATACTCTTCAGTCCCCTTACCAGGGCGTACGCTTGGTATATAACTTCCTTGCTTTTGCAAGTTTTCCGCTAATTTCTCAGGGTTTACTTGTACAAAGGCGTAGAAGAAAGTGAAGGCAACGATCAGAATCGTATAAATCGTAGCACCAGGTGCTGTATTATAGTTAAAGATCTCCATCATCACTTTATACCAGTTTTCAGAACCGAATCTACCACTCAATGCTTGTAAAACAGCATTTGGCGTAGCAATAAACGAACTAGCAAAGATAACTGGAATAACTCCAGCTGCATTTACTTTCAACGGCAGATAGCTGCTTGTAGGCGCGCCAGCGACACGTTTCGTATATTGGATCGGGATCTTGCGTTCAGCTTGTTGGAAAAATGTTACGAATGTGACGATCAATAAGACCGCTACTAATAAAATGGCCACAAAAATAGCAGATTTCCATATGTCTGAAGGATCGATATTTATAAAGTAATCTTCATAAATTTCTCTGATACTTTCAGGCAATCTAGAAATGATACCTGCAAAAATGATCATTGATACGCCATTTCCGATACCTTTTTCTGTGATCTGTTCTCCTAGCCAAGTAACAAACATCGTACCAGCTGTTAGAATCAAACCGATCGTTACGTAAGTTGCTACGTTAGGATTATTCACGAAACCTAATTGAGCGTATTGGTTGAATCCAGCAGTGATACCGACAGATTGGATAAATGCCAATACTAATGTCAGATATCGAGTGGCTTGATTCAATTTTTTACGACCCACTTCCCCTTGTTTCGACCATTCAACAAATCGAGGCACGATGTCCATTTGAAGAAGCTGAATGACGATAGAAGCAGTAATGTATGGTGAAACCCCCATTGAGAAAATGGAGAAGTTTTGCATCGCACTACCACTTACCAAGTTCAACATGTTGAAAAATGGCAAAGAAGAAAGGTTTTGCAATGAAGCAGCATTTACGCCTGGTACAGTGATATGTGCACCTAGGCGAAATACAAACAACACAAATACAGTAAATAGGATTTTCGATCTAATGTCTTTTACTTTAAAAGCATCTTTTAATAGTCTAAACATTAGATCACCTCGATTGATCCACCAGCCGCTTCAATTGCTTCTTGAGCTGCTTTAGAGAATTTTGCTGCTTTCACAGTTAATTTCTTGTTTAGTTCCCCGTTAGCTAATACTTTGATTCCAGCTTTTTCGTTTTTCACGATTCCAGCTTCAACTAAAGCAACAGGAGTTACTTCAGCTCCGTCTTCAAAGCGGTTCAATACATCAAGATTGATGACTGCATAGTCTTTACGGTTCACGTTTGTGAATCCTCGTTTTGGTAAACGACGGAACAATGGTGTTTGTCCCCCTTCAAATCCTAAACGCACACCACCGCCTGAACGGGCTTTTTGTCCTTTTTGTCCGCGTCCGGCAGTTTTTCCGTTACCAGATGAAGTACCACGACCAACACGGTTACGTACTTGGCGTGAACCTTCAGCAGGTTTTAATTCATGAAGTTTCATAGGTTTGGCACCTCCTTAATGTTCTAGTTCTGATTTTTTTTAATTAAACTTCTTCAACGTCCACTAGGTGAGAAACAGTATTGATCATGCCTTTAATTGCTTCATTAGAAGGCTTAACCACTGAACTGTTAATCTTTGTAAGACCTAACGCTTTAACTGTATCGCGTTGGTTTTGAGGACGTCCGATAATACTGCGTTTTAAAGTAACTTTTAATTCAGCCATTATTGTTGTCCTCCTTATCCGATTAATTCTTCAACTGATTTGCCGCGAAGTTCTGCAACTTCTTCTGCACGTTTCAATTGTTTCAAACCTTCAACTGTTGCGCGAACAACGTTGATTGGTGTATTTGAGCCTAAAGATTTAGAAGTGATATCTGCTACCCCAGCTAATTCTAATACGGCACGAACTGGTCCGCCAGCAGCAACCCCAGAACCTTCTACAGCAGGTTTCATTAGGATTCTACCACCACTAAAAGCACCGATTACTTCGTGTGGGATTGTTGAACCAACCATAGGTACTTCAACTAAGTTTTTCTTCGCATCTTCAATTGCTTTACGGATTGCTTCAGGAACTTCTTGAGCTTTACCTGTACCAAATCCTACGTGTCCGTTTTTGTCACCGACAACAACTAAAGCAGCAAAACGTAGACGACGTCCACCTTTAACAACTTTTGTTACACGGTTAATTGCAACAACGCGGTCTTCTAATTCCAAATGTTTTGGATCGATATAAACCATGAATGGTATTCCTCCTTCTTCTAAAATTCTAGTCCATTTTCGCGAGCTGCTTCAGCTAAAGCTTGCACACGGCCATGGTAAAGGTATCCACCACGGTCAAAGACTACTACTTTAATGCCTTTTTCAGCTGCACGTTCAGCAACTAGTTTACCGACAGCTTGTGCTGCTTCTGTTTTTGTTCCACCTGAAATTTCTTTATCCAAGGTAGAGGCACTTGCTAGCGTTACACCCGCTACGTCATCAATAATTTGAGCGTAGATGTTTTTGTTAGAACGAAAAACGTTCAAGCGTGGGCGCTCAGCAGTACCAGAGATATTATTACGTACACGACGATGTCTCTTTTGACGTGTTTTGTTCTTATCTGGTTTTGTAATCACAATTGTCACCTCTTTATTTTATTGTACTACTATTTCAAGCAGTAAATACGTTTCGAAAAATAGAAGCTGCGGCACAAGTAGAAATTTATTTTTTTGAAGGTAAACTTCAGCCAAATACCTTTTTCCTGCTGCTGGCTTCTATGCAATTTTTCTAAACGATTATTTACCAGTTTTACCTTCTTTACGGCGTACATATTCGCCAACATAACGAATACCTTTACCTTTATAAGGTTCTGGAGGACGAGTTCCGCGAATATTTGCAGCTAATTCGCCAACTTCTTCTTTGTTCGCACCTTTAACAATTACTTGTGTGTTAGCTGGTACTTCAACAGTTACTCCAGCTGGTGGTGTGATTTCTACTGGATGTGAGTAACCAACGTTCAATACAAGTTTTGATCCTTGTAATTGTGCACGGTACCCAACCCCGATTAGTTCTAACGCTTTTTGGAATCCTTCGCTGACACCTACAACCATGTTGTTGAAGTTCGCACGAGTTGTTCCATGAATTGTTTTCATTTCTTTACTGTCGTTTGGACGAGTGAAAGTCACTTCGTTTCCTTCGATATTCATTTTGATATCTGCTGAGAAAGTACGAGTCAATTCACCTTTTGGTCCTTTAACTGTAACGTTGTTTCCTTCTTGAGTAACTGTTACTCCTTCAGGGATCACAACGACTTTATTTCCGATACGGCTCACTTAAAGACACCTCCTTGTAGATTCTACTTGATTACCATACGTAAGCGATAACTTCGCCGCCGATATTTTTTTCACGAGCTTCTTTATCAGTGACAACACCTTCAGAAGTCGAAATGATTGCGATACCTAAACCGTTCAATACTTTTGGTACTTCGTCAGCTTTGACATAAGCACGCAAACCTGGTTTAGAGATACGTTTTAAGTTTGTGATAACACGTTCGCCGTTTTTACCAAATTTTAGGAAAACACGGATCACGCCTTGTTTGTCATCTTCGATGTATTCAACATCACGAACGAAACCTTCACGTTTCAAGATTTCAGCGATGTCACGTTTAATTTTTGATGCAGGTACTTCTAAAGACTCATGTTTAACCATGTTTGCGTTACGGATACGAGTTAGAAAATCTGCAATTGGATCTGTCATGACCATTGATCTTTTACCTCCTTCTTATGCGAATTTACTTTTTACCAGCTAGCTTTCTTCACGCCGGGAATTTGACCTTTATAGGCAAGTTCGCGGAAGCAAATACGGCAAAGATGGAACTTACGATAAACTGAATGTGGACGTCCGCAACGTTCGCAACGAGTATAAGCTTGTGTTGAAAATTTTGCAGGACGTTTGTTTTTAGCAATCATTGATTTTTTAGCCACGTAGTTCGCCTCCTTTAATTATTTTTGGAATGGCATGCCTAATTGTGTCAACAACTCACGAGATTCTTCATCAGAGTTTGCTGTTGTTACAATAACGATGTCCATACCACGTACTTTATCTACTAAATCATAATCTACTTCTGGGAAGATCAATTGTTCTTTAATACCTAAAGTATAGTTTCCACGACCGTCAAAGGCTTTTTTACTTACACCATGGAAGTCACGTACACGTGGTAGTGAAACTGAAACCAATTTATCTAAGAATTCGTACATTCTTTCTCCGCGCAATGTAACTTTTGCACCAATTGGCATTCCTTCACGTAAACGGAATCCAGCGATTGATTTTTTAGCTTTTGTAATCATTGGTTTTTGACCAGTGATCAAAGTTAATTCTTCAACTGCTTTATCTAAGTTTTTAGCGTTTGATACCGCATCACCAACACCCATGTTGATGACGATTTTTTCAACTTTAGGTGTTTGCATAACAGAGCTATAGTTAAATTTTTCCATCAATGATGGAGTTACTTCTTTAAGATATTTTTCTTTTAGGCGGTTCATTCAGTAAGACCCTCCTTCCTTAAACTTTTATTTATCTAAAACTTCACCGGTTTTTTTAGAAACACGGACTTTTTTGCCGTCTACTTCTTTGTAGCCAACTCGGCCAGCTACACCAGTAGAGTCAACCACCATCACGTTAGAAACATGAATTGGCGCTTCCATCTCAACAATTCCACCTTGAGGAGCAGCTTGAGAAGGTTTTTGGTGTTTTTTAACGACATTTACACCTTCGACAATAACTTTATCTTTTTTCGGGAACGCTGCTAGTACAACGCCTTCTTTGTTTTTGTCTTTTCCAGTGATAACTTTAACTTTATCGCCTTTTTTAACAAACATAACTGTTTCGCACCTCCTTTGATAAGTGTCTCAAGATTATAAAACTTCTGGTGCTAGTGAAACGATCTTCATGAAGTTGTTTTCACGTAGTTCACGTGCAACTGGCCCAAAGATACGTGTTCCACGAGGGCTTTTATCATCACGAATAATCACTGCAGCATTTTCATCAAATTTAATATATGAACCGTCTGTACGACGAGCTCCTGATTTTGTTCGAACGATAACGGCTTTAACGACGTCACCTTTTTTGACAACCCCACCTGGCGTTGCTTGTTTAACCGTAGCAACGATCACATCACCGATGTTAGCAGTTTTACGACCAGATCCACCAAGGACTTTGATCGTCAAAATTTCACGTGCGCCTGAGTTATCAGCGACTTTTAAACGACTTTCTGCTTGGATCACGTTGTGTATCCTCCTTTCAGATTTTGCATTCAATCTATATAGGAAAATCTCGTGTTATTAGATAATAACTGCTTCTTCGACTACTTCCAACAAACGGAAACGTTTTGTAGCTGATAATGGACGAGTTTCCATAATTCTCACGATGTCGCCAACTTTTGCTGTGTTGTTTTCATCATGCACTTTGTATTTCTTAGAATAGTTCATGCGTTTGCCATAGATAGGGTGGTTTTTCTTTGTTTCGACAGCAACGGTAATTGTTTTATCCATTTTGTCTGAAACCACGCGACCTTGATAAACTTTGCGTTGATTTCTTCCTTCAGTCATACGCTTAATGGCCTCCTTCCATAATTACTTAGCTTGTTCACGCAACACAGTTTTGATGCGTGCAATCGATTTACGTACTTCTTTAATACGTGCAGTGTTTTCTAATTGACCTGTTGCTAATTGGAATCTAAGATTAAACAATTCTTCTTTTAATTGTTTTTCTTGATCAAGCATTTCGGCAGTGGTTAATTCTCTGATTTCTTTAACCTTCATTCGATTCACCACCCATTTCCTCACGTTTTACGATCTTAGTTTTCATTGGTAATTTGTGAGAAGCTAGACGTAACGCTTCACGAGCTACTTCTTCAGGAACGCCTGCGATTTCAAACATGATTTTACCACGTTTTACTGGTGCAACCCATCCTTCAGGTGCCCCTTTACCAGAACCCATACGTACCCCAATTGCTTTGGCAGTATAAGATTTGTGAGGGAAAATTTTAATCCATACTTTCCCACCACGTTTCATGTAACGAGTCATTGCGATACGAGCAGCTTCGATTTGGCGGTTTGTGATCCAATGTGAATCAACAGCTTGCAAACCGTATTCACCGAATGCTACTTCTTTTCCGCCTTTAGCTTCCCCGCGCATTTTTCCGCGGAATTCACGACGGTGTTTTACACGTTTAGGTACTAACATGATTATTTCCCTCCTTTCTCAGTGTTTTTTTTAGTTGGAAGAATTTCTCCACGATAGATCCACACTTTAACTCCTAGTTTTCCGTATGTTGTATCTGCTTCTTCCCATGCGTAATCAATGTCCGCACGTAAAGTATGAAGAGGAACAGTTCCCTCTGAGTATCCTTCTGAACGAGCGATATCTGCTCCGTTTAGACGACCAGATACTTGAGTTTTGATCCCTTGAGCGCCAGCACGCATTGAGCGTTGGATCGCTTGTTTTTGAGCGCGACGGAAAGCAACACGGTTTTCTAATTGACGTGCGATTCCTTCACCTACTAATTTTGCATCTAGATCTGGTTTTTTGATTTCCACGATGTTGATGTGGATTCTTTTACCAGTTAATTTGTTTAATTCTTTTCTTAGGCTTTCGACTTCAGAACCGCCTTTACCAATAACCATACCTGGTTTAGCTGTGTGAATTGAAATGTTTACGCGACCTGTTGCACGTTCGATTTCAACTGTTGATACAGCAGCATCAGCAAGTTTAGTTGAAATAAATTTACGGATTCTTAAATCTTCGTGTAAGAACTCAGCATACTCTTTTTCAGCATACCATTTAGCATCCCAGTCGCGGATGATGCCTACACGCATTCCAATTGGATGTACTTTTTGACCCACTGATTATCCCTCCTTATTTTTCTGATACGACTACCGTGATATGACTTGTACGTTTGTTGATTGGAGAAGCTGATCCTTTTGCACGAGGACGGAAACGTTTCATTGTAGGTCCTTCGTTAACAAAAGCTTCGGTTACTACCAAGTTTTCAACATCTAAGTCAAAGTTATTTTCTGCATTCGCAACTGCTGACATCAATACTTTTTCAATGATTCCAGCAGATTTGTTTGGTGTGAATTTCAAGATTGAAATTGCATCTGCGACACTTTTACCTCTGATAAGGTCAATTACTAAACGGGCTTTTCGAGGTGAAGTGCGAACTGTTTTTGCAGTTGCTTTAGCTGATGTGATTTGTTCTGCCATTTGGATTTATCCTCCCCTCAAATTAGCGTTTCGTTTTCTTATCGTCAGCAGCATGTCCACGATAAGTTCTTGTAGGTGCAAATTCACCTAATTTGTGTCCTACCATGTCTTCTTGGATGTAAACTGGTACATGTTTACGTCCATCATAAACTGCGATGGTATATCCAACAAAACTTGGGAAAACTGTTGAACGGCGTGACCAAGTTTTGATAACTTTTTTCTTTTCAACCCCTGCTTGAGCTTCAACTTTTTTCATTAAATGCTCATCGACAAAAGGTCCTTTCTTTAAACTACGACCCATGGTGAACCTCCTCTCAAAATGTGCGACACATGGTCAAAGTAATTATTTATTTTTGCGACGACGAACAATAAGTTTGTCTGATTTAGCTTTTTTGTTACGAGTTTTGTAACCAAGAGCTGGTTGACCCCAAGGAGAAACTGGTGCTTTACGTCCGATAGGAGCTTTACCTTCACCACCACCGTGTGGGTGATCATTAGGGTTCATTACGCTACCACGTACAGTTGGGCGTTTACGCATCCAACGAGAGCGTCCAGCTTTACCGATGTTGATTAATTCGTGTTGTTCGTTACCTACAGAACCGATTGTTGCGCGGCATGCAGCTAAGATCATACGAACTTCACCAGAGTTCAAGCGGATCAATACGTATTTGCCTTCTTTACCAAGTACTTGAGCACTTGTACCAGCAGAACGGATCAATTGTCCACCTTTACCAGGTTTCATTTCAATGTTGTGGATAACAGTACCAACTGGAATGTTTTCTAATGGAAGAGCATTTCCGACTTTGATATCTGCTTCTGGACCTGAAACAAGTTTCATACCCACTTCTAGTCCTTTAGGTGCTAAGATGTAAGCTTTCACTCCATCTTCATAGTGTACTAACGCGATGTTAGCTGAACGGTTTGGATCATATTCGATCGTTTGAACAGTTGCAACAACGTTGTCTTTGTTACGTTTGAAGTCGATCACGCGATATTGGCGTTTGTGTCCGCCACCTTGATGACGTACAGTGATGCGGCCGTTGTTGTTACGTCCAGCATGGTTTTTCAATGGTTGTAACAATGATTTTTCAGGTGTTGATGTTGTGATTTCAGCAAAATCAGAACCTGTCATGTTACGACGACCATTTGAGGTAGGTTTGTACTTTTTAATCGCCACGTTTTTCCCTCCTAATTTAATGAGTTATCTATTAGTGCTTATTCAGCAGCTTCGAATAATTGGATTTCTTTTGAATCTTCAGTCAATGTAACGATCGCTTTGCGACGTTTTTTTGTATATCCTGCATATTTGCCCATACGTTTGAATTTCGCACGTACGTTCACGATGTTCACGTTTTTGACTTTAACGTCAAAAGCAGCTTCTACCGCTTGTTTTACTAAAGTTTTGTTTGCGCGAGTGTCCACTTCAAAAGTGTATTTCTTGTCATCCATGGCAAGCATTGATTTTTCAGTGATCACTGGGCGTTTGATTACGTCTAGTAAGTTCATTATGCAAGCACCTCCTCAATTTGAGTAAGAGCAGTTTGTGTTGCTAACACTTTTGTATTTGATACAACGTCTAGCACACTCACATTATCAGAAGTTACTACAGAAACGTTTGGTAAGTTACGTGCTGATAAAGCAGCAAAGTCGTTACCTTTTTCTAGAACAACCAATACTTTAGAGTCGATAGATAAGTTAGCAAGAACTTGTTTGAATTCTTTTGTTTTTGGTGCGTCGAAGTTCAAGCCTTCGATTGCTACCAAGTTGTTTTCAGCAACTTTTTCTGACAATACAGATTTCATTGCTAAACGACGAACTTTTTTAGGAAGTTTGTAGCTGTAAGAACGTGGTGTTGGTCCAAAGACTACGCCACCTCCACGCCATTGTGGTGAGCGGATAGATCCTTGACGTGCACGACCTGTTCCTTTTTGACGCCATGGTTTACGTCCACCGCCACGAACAGCGCTACGGTTTTTAACCGCGTGTGTTCCTTGTCTTAATGACGCACGTTGCATTACGATTGCATCGTAAACAACACTTTCATTAGGTTCAATTCCGAAGATTTCTTCGTTAAGTGTGATTTCACCGTTTTGGCTTCCATCTTGTTTGAATAATGCTACATTCGGCATTCCTTAGTTCCTCCTTTCTTCCTACAATTATTTAGCTTTCACAGCTGATTTGATAGTGATTAAAGATTTTTTCGCTCCAGGAACATTACCTTTGATCAAGATAACATTTCTTTCTGCATCTACACGTACAACTTCCAAGTTTTGGATAGTTACGCGGTTGCCACCCATACGGCCAGCAAGACGTTTGTTTTTGAATACACGGTTAGGTGCAACTGGACCCATTGACCCAGGACGACGATGGTAACGAGAACCGTGAGCCATTGGTCCGCGGCTTTGTCCGTGGCGTTTGATAACCCCTTGGAATCCTTTACCTTTCGTAGTACCTGTTACATCAATAATGTCTCCTGCTTGGAAAACATCTACTGTAATTTCTTTTCCTACTTCATATTCTCCTAGCTCAACATTTTTGAATTCACGAATGAAGCGCTTAGGAGCCGTGTTTGCTTTTGCAACATGACCTTTCGCAGGTTTGTTTGATAAAACTTCACGCATATCTTGGTAACCAACTTGAATAGCTTCGTAGCCATCCGTTTCCATTGTTTTCACTTGTAGTACTACGTTTGGCGTAGCTTCTACAACAGTAACTGGAATTAATTCACCAGATTCAGTGAAGATTTGTGTCATTCCCACTTTTTTCCCTAAGATTCCTTTGGTCATGAGTACACCTCCATTATTTTTGTTTTAGTTTTATAATTTGATTTCGATGTTTACACCAGATGGTAAGTCTAGCTTCATCAAAGCATCAACAGTTTTTGGTGTTGGGTTCACAATGTCGATAAGACGTTTGTGTGTACGCATTTCGAATTGTTCGCGTGAATCTTTGTATTTATGAGTCGCACGAATGATTGTGTAAAGACTGCGTTCAGTTGGTAATGGAATTGGACCAGACACGCTAGCTCCAGTTCTTTTTGCAGTTTCCACGATTTTATCCGCTGATTGATCTAAAATACGGTGTTCATACGCTTTTAAACGGATACGAATTTTTTGTTTTGCCATCTTGTTCCCTCCTTCGCCTATTTTGAAAAGTAGACATAGCTCCACGAAAATTTCCGTCACGCTCGTTCGTGGCAAAGCGTCCGGGCGTGTCGCAACCTCTCGTTTCTTAGCCGACGAAATCATTCTGATTACGTCTGTGCAATTCACTAAAGTAAACGCACCTTTGTCATTATAATATATATAAACTCACAACGCAAGGCTTTTTCTTGTAAAAAACATTTTGTTTTCATAAAGTTTCATTTAGAAAATACTGATTCTTTTATTTCGCGTTCCTTCTATTATAATGCCCTGTCTTTTCTTTCCTGATCCTGCAATAAATAAAAAAGCTCGGAACAAAGATCCTGAGATCTTCATTCCGAGCGATTACGTCCGAATAAATGTTGCTTAGTTTTGCTTAATTCAATTAAGCTTTGATTTCTGTAACGACACCGGCACCAACTGTACGTCCGCCTTCACGGATTGAGAATTTAGTACCGTTTTCGATAGCGATTGGGTGGATTAATTCAACTTCCATTGTTACGTTGTCGCCAGGCATAACCATTTCAGTTCCTTCTGGTAATTCAACAACACCTGTTACGTCAGTTGTACGGAAGTAGAATTGTGGACGGTAGTTAGTGAAGAATGGAGTATGACGTCCACCTTCTTCTTTTGTCAACACATATACTTCTGCAGAGAATTTTGTATGAGGTGTGATTGTACCTGGTTTAGCTAAAACTTGTCCACGTTGGATGTCTTCACGTGCAACACCACGTAGTAAAGCACCAATGTTGTCTCCAGCTTCAGCGTAGTCTAACAATTTACGGAACATTTCAACACCAGTAACTGTTGTTTTTGAAGTTTCTTCAGCAATACCAACAACTTCAACTTCGTCACCAACGCGAACTTGTCCACGTTCAACACGACCTGTAGCAACAGTACCACGTCCAGTGATTGAGAACACGTCTTCAACTGGCATCATGAATGGTTTGTCGTTGTCACGTTCTGGAGTTGGGATGTATTCGTCAACTGCAGCCATCAATTCAAGAATTTTTTCTTCGTATGAAGCGTCGCCTTCTAAAGCTTTCAAAGCTGATCCAGCAACTACAGGAACATCGTCACCAGGGAATTCGTATTCTGTTAATAGGTCACGAACTTCCATTTCAACTAATTCTAGTAATTCTTCGTCATCAACCATGTCTACTTTGTTCAAGAATACAACGATGTAAGGAACACCAACTTGACGAGACAATAGGATGTGTTCACGAGTTTGAGGCATTGGGCCATCAGCAGCAGAAACTACCAAGATAGCTCCGTCCATTTGAGCAGCACCAGTGATCATGTTTTTAACGTAGTCCGCGTGTCCTGGGCAGTCAACGTGAGCGTAGTGGCGTGTGTCTGTTTCATACTCAACGTGAGCTGTTGAGATTGTGATTCCGCGTTCGCGTTCTTCTGGAGCACCATCGATTTGATCGTAAGCCATAGCTTGGCCGCCGTTTTTCTTAGATAGTACAGTTGTGATTGCAGCTGTTAATGTAGTTTTACCATGGTCAACGTGTCCGATAGTACCAATGTTAACGTGTGGTTTAGAACGGTCAAATTTTTCTTTTGCCATTTTAAAATGTCCTCCTAAAAATACAATATATTTTTTATTTGTCTGATAGGTATATGATGTACACAAGGTACACCACATGCCCATATCATCGATAATTATTTTACACGAAACTATATTAAAAATATAGTCTCTTTGGATAATCTCTTTGCAGGACTATCCGGTTTTAAGAAATTATTCAGCTTTTCCGCCGTTTTTCTTAATGATTTCTTCTTGTACTGATTTTGGTACATCTTCGTAGTGGTCAAATGTCATTGTAAATGTACCACGACCTTGAGTAGCAGAACGAAGAGTTGTAGCATAACCAAACATTTCAGCAAGTGGAACCATCGCACGAACAACTTGTTGGCCGCCAGCGCGAGCTTCCATACCTTCAACACGTCCACGACGAGCAGTTACGTGGCCCATAACATCACCTAAGTAATCTTCAGGGATAACAACTTCTACAGCCATGATTGGTTCAAGGATTACTGGATTAGCTTTCTTAGCTGCTGCACGTAATGCCATAGAAGCAGCAACACGGAAGGCAGTTTCATTTGAATCGACATCATGGTATGAACCATCGTAAAGTTTAGCTTTGATATCTACTAATGGATAGCCAGCTAAGACACCATTTTCCATAGCATCTTTCAAACCAGTTTCAACAGCTGGAATGTATTCACGAGGAACAACCCCACCGACGATCGCATTTTCAAATTCGAAACCAGCACCTTCTTCGTTTGGTGTAAATTCGATCCATACGTGACCGTATTGACCTTTACCACCAGACTGACGTACAAACTTACCTTCGGCTTGAGTGCCAGCACGGAAAGTTTCACGGTAAGATACTTGAGGCGCACCTACGTTAGCTTCAACTTTGAATTCACGACGCATACGGTCAACGATGATATCTAAGTGAAGTTCACCCATACCAGCGATGATTGTTTCGCCTGTTTCCACGTTTGTTTCAGCACGGAAAGTAGGATCTTCTTCAGATAGTTTTTGTAAAGCCACACCCATTTTATCTTGGTCAGCTTTTGATTTAGGTTCAATAGCGACTTGGATAACTGGTTCTGGGAATTCCATTGATTCAAGAATAACTAGATTCTTTTCATCACATAGTGTGTCCCCAGTAGTTGTGTCTTTCAAACCAACAGCAGCAGCGATATCTCCAGCGTAAACTTCAGAGATTTCTGAACGAGAGTTGGCATGCATCTGTAAGATACGACCAACACGTTCGCGTTTGCCTTTTGTTGCGTTTTGTACGTATGAACCTGATTTTAAAACACCAGAGTACACACGGAAGAAAGTTAAACGACCTACGAATGGGTCAGTCATAACTTTAAATGCTAAAGCTGAGAAAGGAGCGCTGTCGTCTGCAGGACGTTCTACTTCTTCATCAGTTTTAGGGTCAATCCCTTTGATAGCTGGGATATCTAACGGTGATGGCAAGTAATCAAGAACAGCGTCCAATAGTAATTGAACCCCTTTGTTCTTAAATGCTGAACCACAGAGTACTGGGTAGAATTCTACGTTAACTGTTGCGCGGCGGATACCTTCTTTTAACTCAGCTTCAGTGATTTCTTCACCTTCTAAGTATTTCAAAGTAAGTTCTTCATCAGTTTCAGCTACAGCTTCAACCAATTTTTCGCGCCATTCTTCAGCTAATTCGCGGTATTCTTCAGGAATTTCTGTTTCTTCGATCTCTGTTCCAAGGTCGTTTGTATACATTTCAGCCTTCATTGTTACAAGGTCGATAATTCCTGTGAAGTCGTCTTCCGCACCAATTGGTAATTGGATTGGGTGAGCGTTTGCTTGCAAACGGTCATGTAAAGTTGATACTGAATATAAGAAGTCAGCACCGATCTTGTCCATTTTGTTTGCAAATACGATACGAGGTACACCGTAAGTTGTTGCTTGACGCCAAACTGTTTCAGTTTGAGGTTCAACACCTGATTGTGCATCAAGAACAGTTACAGCACCATCAAGTACACGCAATGAACGTTCAACTTCAACTGTGAAGTCTACGTGTCCTGGTGTGTCGATGATGTTGATTCGATGACCCTTCCATTGTGCTGTAGTAGCAGCAGAAGTGATCGTAATACCACGTTCTTGTTCTTGTTCCATCCAGTCCATTTGTGAAGCTCCTTCATGAGTTTCACCAATTTTATGGATTTTACCAGTATAGTACAAGATACGTTCAGTAGCAGTCGTTTTACCAGCATCGATGTGGGCCATGATACCGATATTACGAGTGTTTTGTAAAGAAAATTCTCTGGTCATTCTCCTTGTTTCTCCTCTCTTTACTATCTAGTTGCTAAAAATAAGGACACTATCTGAGGTCGACTTATAAAAGCCGACCAAACAGAGAGAATCTTACCAGCGATAGTGAGCAAACGCACGGTTGGCATCAGCCATTTTATGAGTGTCTTCACGTTTTTTAACAGAAGCACCTGTGTTGTTTGCAGCATCCATGATTTCTTTTGCTAAGCGTTCTTCCATTGTGTGTTCACCGCGCAAGCGAGCGTAGTTTACTACCCAACGAAGACCTAGAGTAACGCGGCGTTCAGGGCGAACTTCAACTGGTACTTGGTAGTTTGAACCCCCAACACGACGTGCTTTAACTTCAAGAACAGGTTGAACGTTTTTCATTGCTTGTTCAAACACTTCTAATGGATCGTTACCTGTAGATTCTTTGATCAAATCAAAGGCATTATAGATAATGTTAGCTGCAATCCCGCGTTTTCCGTCAACCATTACACGGTTGATCAAGCGAGTTACTAATTTTGAGTTATAAATAGGATCTGGTAAAACATCACGTTTTGCAACAGGACCTTTACGTGGCATCCGTAACTCCTCCTTCCGAAATATTGTTCATAGTAATTACTTCTATATAATAGAAGCAAGTTTCATTTGTTTAATAATTAAAATTAAGCTTTAGGTTTTTTAGTTCCGTATTTAGAACGGCTTTGTTTACGGTCGTTAACACCAGCAGTATCTAAAGCACCGCGAACGATATGGTAACGTACCCCTGGTAAGTCTTTTACACGACCACCGCGTAATAATACAACACTGTGTTCTTGTAAGTTATGACCAATCCCTGGGATATAAGCAGTAACTTCAATTAAGTTTGACAAACGAACACGTGCATATTTACGTAAAGCTGAGTTCGGTTTTTTAGGTGTCATTGTACCCACACGAGTTGCTACCCCACGTTTTTGAGGTGAGTTTACGTTAGTTTGAGTTTTCTTAAAGCTGTTATATCCTTTGTTCAAAGCAGGTGAATTAGATTTTTCCACCTTTGATTTACGAGGTTTACGTACTAATTGGTTAATTGTAGGCATTCCTTGTTTCCTCCTTCCCACGATTTGCGTCTAGTTCCACACATCCAGGTGGTTCTTTTTTTGCGATAAAAAATAAATGCAATGTCTGCATCCTTATCAAATATGCTTTGATAAACAGTCAGCACGTTTCTTCACAGAAACCTGTAGATAAAGCACCTTTGTTAGAATATCACGAATGAAAAAACATGTCAACAAGAGATGCAATTTTTTTTGAAAAAGCTTTATTGCAATAAAAAAGAATGGTATCTTTTTGCCGTAAATCACGCTAAAATAGTGAGGAAAGCACGAAGCTCAAACTAAAAAAAGGTGGATGCAAAGATGAATTTAAAACAATTAGCTGGCATTGAAGCCGCGAAATTCGTAAAGGACGGGATGATCGTTGGTCTCGGGACCGGTTCAACCGCCTATTATATGGTAGAAGAGATTGGTCGCCGTATGCGTGAAGAAGGATTACGTATCACAGGAGTCACTACTTCAAATGCGACAAAAGAACAAGCGGAAAAATTAGGAATACCGCTAAAGAGTATCGATGAAGTCCCAGTAGTCGATCTGACGATAGATGGTGCTGATGAAATCAGTGCTGATTTTCAAGGGATAAAAGGCGGCGGTGCTGCTTTGCTTTTCGAGAAAATAGTCGCTACGTACTCAAAAGAAACGATTTGGATCGTTGATTCTTCTAAATTAGTCCATAAACTTGGGAAGTTCCCACTCCCAGTTGAAGTCATCCCTTATGGCTCCCAACAGCTACTTCATATTTTTGACGAAAAAGGATTCCAACCTGTTTTGCGTACAGACGAAAACGGCGAAGTCCTAACTACAGATGGTGGTCATTATATCATTGATCTGCATCTAGAAGTTATTGAACAACCAGAAAGCTTAGCTACCTATTTAGATGAACTTGTTGGGGTAGTCGAACATGGACTTTTCCTAAATATGGTTTCAAAAGTTGTTGTTGGCTCAGAAAAAGGTGTTGAGATTCTTGATGCCATCCGCCATAAATAAAGAAAAACTGCTTGATCATCCAATAAAAAAAGACAGCGGAAAATTTGCGAAAAAACTATCTTTTTGACGTACTTTATGCTACATTTTTACTGTTATATCCAGTTAGAAAATCACTGCTAGAAAGGAATCACCATGAAAATTATTGGTTATGCACGCACAACCATAAATGATGTTGATTTAACAACTCAGGTTGAACAATTATCTGACTTTGGTTGTCAAGAAATTTTCCATGAGACATATGAAGTGGAACAAAACGATGCTACTGCTGTTCATTTGGAGTCAGTGATTGCTGACATGCAGCAAGGCGATGCACTAGTCGTCTGCCAACTTCATCGATTGGGCAAATCTACACGGCAATTAACAGAACTTACGCAATTATTCAAAGACCGCGGGCTGCACTTGGTTAGCATTGATGAAGGAATCGATACGCGCGAAATGGGGAAAATCTATTTCCAATTGATGGAAAACCTGGCAAACATGGAGTGCGCATTGATCAAAGAACGTACATTAGTTGGATTAGATGAAGCTCGTAAAAAAGGAAAAATCGGCGGAAGACCAAAAATCGATGCAAAAACGATCAAAAAAATCCGACGTCTCTATTATGAAAAAAAAGAAACAATCCAATTTATTTCTTCAAAATGCGGTGTTTCAGTTGGAACATGTTATAAATATATCAATTTGCCTGAAAAAGAAATCGAGCAATTATGCATCTAATGCCTAAAAACGAACAGTGCTTTCGCAGCTGTTCGTTTTTTTATCTTCTCTACTCGTTTTCTCATAGAATCTTATCCAATTTTTCGATGGAAATCTCTTCCAAAAAATTGTACAATAAAACAGAACTGAAATTTTCAGAAATATAAACCTATCTTAAAGGAGAGCTAAACATGCCAAAATTAGTTTTTTCTCGTCACGGTCTTAGTGAATGGAATGCATTGAACCAATTTACTGGTTGGGCTGATGTAAACCTAGCACCAGAAGGAATCGAAGAAGCAAAAGAAGGCGGACGCAAAATCAAAGAAGCTGGAATCGAATTTGATGTTGCCTATACTTCTGTTTTAACTCGTGCAATCAAAACATGTAACTTGATCTTAGAATATTCAGATCAACTTTGGGTACCACAAATCAAATCATGGCGCTTGAACGAACGTCACTATGGTAAATTACAAGGTTTGAACAAAAAAGAAACAGCTGAAAAATACGGCGACGAACAAGTACACATCTGGCGTCGTTCTTACGATACTCTTCCTCCATTAATGGAAGAAACTGACGAAGGTTCTGCAGCAAACGACCGTCGTTACGCAATGTTAGACAAACGCGATATTCCTGGTGGCGAAAACTTGAAAGTGACATTAGAACGTGCTTTGCCATTCTGGCAAGATGAAATTGCTCCAGCATTACTAGACAACAAAACTGTTTTAGTAGCTGCACACGGTAACTCATTACGCGCTCTAGCTAAACATATCGAAGGTATCTCTGACGAAGACATCATGGATCTTGAAATCCCAACAGGTCAACCACTTGTTTATGAATTAAATGATGACTTAACAGTGGCTAAAAAATACTACCTATAATAGATACTCTATTGTAAATAAGACAGCCCTCTCACCTCCTATTATTGTAAGAGATGAAGGGGCTGTTTTTTTAGATATTGGAAGACGGTAGTCTTGGCTATCTAATGCGAATGACATCAATTTACATAATAACTATATGATTATAATAGTAAGTACTGTTTGAATAAACAAAAAATGAAGAGAGAAGGCGTAGCATTGAGAGAAAAAAGAATGTCTGACAATCATTCAGATGTGGAGCGAACATTTTTTGTAGAAACTTATTTAAATTTCATTCTTTTATCCTGTTTCTAAGAGGAAGTTTTCATTTGTATGAGCTATCACCACAACTCTCCATCTTTTCTTATGTTGCTAATAAATGAAGTTTAGATAAAAGTCAACCTCATAAAACTATTTATTTTATCATTTTTTTCTAATGATGAATGTTATATAGAAAAAAGTGTTTACACGACCGCTATTTTCTCGGTTATGATTAATTTGTGAGATACAGACAGACTACACGGCTGCATCTTACAAACAAAATCAAAAAATAAAAATATAGAGTGAGGAGAGACAAGATGATCAAAAGTAATTTAAAAACAGTGATGGCAGCAGGTATGGTATTTTTAAGTTTAGGAGGATCCGTTTCGACATTCGCAACAAGTCTATCAACAACTGACTTCGTTAGTACAAGTAAACAGGCCATTGAGCAACAATTGTATATCCATAATGGTGACTTTAATGACGGGTTTGATCATTGGATCACTAGTGGCCAAGAGCCAAATAATCCCATACTTCAAACCGTTAATGGAAATAACTTTGCTTTAGCAAGAAATGGTGAAAATGTTCATCAATACGTGACATTAAAACCAAGTACCACGTATACATTTAGTTATGATGTTGCAGCAAGCGAATCAGCACCCGGACGTGTTGAATTAGGGATCATGAATCATGATGTCGGTTTTGATGTATTAGAGAGCAGTGAACATAATAATGAGAACTGGGAACGTGGCAAACTTACTTTTACGACTCCAGACGATGAAAATACATACCTTATACGATTTGCTTCTACATGGAATGGTTGGGCGAAATATGACAATATCCAAGTGGAAACAGGCGTAACAGAAACAAACATGTTGTCTGTAGGGCGAGAAGGCTCTCGAGCATTTGCTTATTTAACATTGACACCTGAACTTTTTCACAATAATCAAGACAGATGGGTCGTTTACATTGATGGAAGATATCGTTTTGAAACATTTGACGGCACAGCATACTATAGCATTCCAAGAATAGTTGATGGTAATATTCAAGTACGTCACGAAATTCCTGGAAAAGCAGGACAGCGAGTAGAAGTATATCGCCTACCAGGACGTCCTGGATCAAGCTCCTCACTTGAGCACGCTGTATTATTCGAAACACTTATTATTGATGCAGACTTGATTTAAGTTGAATTTTTCATTCTTCAAACATCATCACATGAGCAATTGAATGATTAAGGTATTCATTTAGACGAAACCACCAACAGAAGATGACTCATTTGTCACATCCTGTTGGTGGCCTAGTTCGGAACAGAAAGAGCGTAACTCGCTTCTTTCTGTTCTTTTTTATTTGATTAAGATTGTGCCATTCGTCTGCAATTTAAAAGGAATGTCGATTCACATTTTAGAGATTCAAATGGTTGACTTTAGGTTGACTTTAGGAGGACTCTCGAAGTAACTGAAGCAACGGTTGTCATTGATTTCAGGTTATGTGAGACAGTTTCTGCAAAAAAATGTGACTGACAAATTTCTATTAATAGAAGTTTAGGCAGTCACACTTTCTTGCTATTTAGCTATTACTTTACCCTTGAATCGCCGTTTCCAATCCTACTTCGATCATTTCATTGAACGTCGATTGACGTTCTGCAGCTGTTGTTTCTTCCCCAGTAATCAAATGGTCGCTAACGGTCATCAAACTTAATGTCTGCACATGGTATTTCGCGCCTAAGTAATAAAGAGCCGCTGCTTCCATTTCCACTCCTAATACGCCAAGTTCAGCTAATTGGAATGTCTCTGTCAAATCATCTTTGTAGAAAGAATCTTCCGAAAGGACATTTCCTACATGAACCGTATAGCCCTTTTCTTTAGCTATCTCATATGCTTTCAGTAATAGATTGAAATCACTGATTGGCGGAAAATGAAAGGCTTGGAAATTTTTTTCGATCATCGAAGAGCTGGTTGCTGCGCCTTGCGCTAGTACCAAATCACGAACATGGACATCTTTTGACAATGCCCCGCATGTACCTACTCGGATCAATTTCTTTACGCCATATGACTGGATCAATTCATGGGCATAGATGGTGGCTGATGGCATCCCCATCCCTGTTCCTTGAACAGAAATACGTTCGCCTTTATATTTGCCGGTAAAGCCTAGCATACCACGGACCTGATTGTAGCAAACTGGCTCTTCCAAAAAAGTCTCCGCAATATATTTAGCTCGTAAAGGGTCTCCCGGAAGTAAAATCTTATCGGCGATCTCGCCTTCTTTCGCTTCGATATGCACACTCATTTTGTTGCTCCTCCTATTACAATAATGTCAATGTTTCTTTAACCAATGCTTTAAAAGATTGTTTGACTCTCTGAGTTGTTTCTACAACTTCTTCATGGCTCAGATTCGCTTGCATGCCTGCTGCTAAGTTGGTAATACAAGAGATTCCTAACACTTTTAATCCGCTATGAGCTGCTACGATGACTTCTGGAACAGTCGACATCCCTACTGCATCGGCTCCTATTGTCCGAGACATCCGAATCTCAGCAGGCGTTTCATAAGTTGGGCCAGAATAGCCCATATATACGCCTTCTTTAAGATCCAAACCTAGTTTTTCTGCAGCTGCTTTTGCTGTTGCTTGATAGTCAGGCGTATAAGCTTGACTCATATCTGGGAATCTAGGACCCATTTCATCTTCATTCGGGCCGATCAAAGGATTTTCACCAGTAAAATTGATGTGATCGGTAATCAGCATCAAATCTCCTGGTACGAAGGATTCATTGACACCGCCACATGCGTTGGTCACAATGACTGAATGGGCACCTAGTCCGGCCATCACACGTACTGGATAGGTCACTGTTTGCATGGAATGACCTTCATAGTAGTGGAATCTTCCTTGCATGGCTAACACTTTTTTGCCTGCTAGAGATCCGTAAACCAGCCGTCCTGCATGTCCAACTACTGTCGAAACAGGAAAGAACGGGATCTCATCATAAGAAATCATTACAGCATCTTCGATTTCATCTGCTAATTCACCTAATCCTGAACCTAGGATCAAACCAAAATCAATTTCTTTTACTCCTTTATCAAGGATAAACTGGGTCGTTTCTTGTAACATCTCGCTTAACTTGGTCATTTGCTTTCTCCTATTTTAAAAAGATTATTTTAATAATTTTAAGAAGCTTTCGCCATTTTCAGTCGAAGAAACACTAAAGTTCTCAGCAATCGTTGCGGAGATATCAGAATAATACCCTTGAGGCAACGCCCCTTGTTCTTTCATTTTTTTACTGTAGACCAATAACGGTACATATTCTCGCGTATGATCGGTACCAGTAAATGTCGGATCGTTTCCGTGATCGGCTGTAATCATTAGCAAGTCGTCTTCTTCCATGGCTTCAAGCAGTTCTGGGATCCGCAAGTCAAATTCTTCAATCGCATGCGCATAACCGACTACATCCCGGCGATGACCGTATAATGCATCAAAATCTACTAAATTGGTAAAGCTGATACCTGTAAACTCTTTTTTCATAACGTTCAGCAACTGGTCGACGCCATCCATATTACTTTTCGTGCGGACAGATTCAGTGATTCCTTGTCCATTGAAAATATCGTTGATCTTTCCTACAGCAATCACGTCTTTTCCTGCTTCTTTCAAAGAATCGAGGACCGTGTGTCCGAATGGATCCAACGCATAATCATGACGATTGCTTGTTCGTGTGAAGTCTCCTGGTTCTCCCACATATGGACGTGCAATGATTCGACCAATCATGTACGGGTCATCTTTTGTTATATCACGAACGAATTGGCAAACCCGGTATAGTTCTTCTAAAGGAATGATTTCTTCATGTGCCGCGATCTGAAGGACAGGATCAGCAGAAGTATATACGATTAAATCGCCTGTTTTCATTTGGTGTTCACCGTAATCGTCAATCACAGCCGTTCCGCTATATGGTTTGTTGCATACGACTTTACGGCCAGAAAACTCTTCGATTTGTTTGATCAGATCATCAGGGAATCCGTTCGGAAACACACGAAACGGCGTCTTGATATTCAATCCCATGATTTCCCAATGGCCTGTCATCGTATCTTTCCCTACAGAAACTTCTTCTAATTTCGTCGCATAGCCTTGATGATCTTTCACTGATTCCACACCTTCAAGAGGACGAATCGTTCCCAAACCAAGCTGCTCTAAATGCGGAATGTTCAATCCTGCTTCTTTTGCAATGTGTCCTAATGTATCAGAACCAACGTCACCGAACTTCTCGGCATCTGGTGCTTCTCCAATTCCTACTGAATCCATGACGATCAGATGTACGCGTTTAAACATGATTATTCCTTCTTTCTTTTTATTTTTATTACCTTTAAAACAAAAAGGGCGAGACGAAAAACACTTCCCGTAACCCACCCTTTTTATTCGCTAAAAGATTATTTTGATTTGACATAGTTCTTCCCGTTTGCTTTTGGTCCAGAAGCTTTCCCTAAGAAAACAACCAACACAATGATTGTCAGCAAATATGGAGCAATTTGCAGCAATACTGGTGGAATCGAAGAAATAACTGGTAATTGTGCACCGATGATACTCAAGCTTTGTGCAAAACCAAAGAACAGTGAGGCACCCATTGCGCCTAAAGGATTCCATTTACCAAAGATCATAGCAGCCATGGAGATGAACCCTTGTCCGACGATCGTCCCAGCTGAAAAGTTACCGGAAATCGACTGAGCAAAAACAGCACCGCCCATACCGCCTAACAAGCCTGAAATCAGCACGCCTGAATAACGCATAGCATATACATTGATACCTAATGTATCGGCAGCTTGAGGGTTTTCACCAACTGAACGGAGGCGTAAGCCGAATTTCGTCTTGAAGATGATCACCCAAGCAATGACAGCAATCAAAATTGCACAATAAGCAGGCAAGAATGTATTTTTGAAGAAAATTGGTCCAATGACCGGAATATCTGCTAAACCTGGGAAAGAGAAATATCCCAGATTCTGCGTGATGTTATCTGTTTGACCTTTCCCATACCATGCTTTGATCAAGAAAACACCTAAAGCTGGTGCCATCAGATTGATCACTGTACCGCTGATGATATGGTCAGCACGCAAGCTGACTGTTGCTACTGCGTGGATCAAAGAAAATAGGATACCTACGACGCCACCCACTAAAATAGCGATCCATGGCGTCATGGAACCAAGTGAGGGGCTCATCGTCAAGTTGAAAACGATGGAACTAAAAGCACCCATGACCATGATTCCCTCTAACCCTACGTTTACGATCCCGCTGCGTTCAGAAAACGTTCCGCCTAGTGATGTTAGAATTAACGGTGTTGAATAAACCAGTGTTGAAGTAAGAATCAAGGCAATTAATTCGATAGTCGACATTATAGTTCGCCTCCTTCATGGTTTTGATTCGTTGGCTTCGCTTCGATTGTCGCAACGATTTCTTCTTGTTTTTTTCCTTGGAAGAACTTAGCCATGACGAAACGAATCAAGAAATTGATCCCAACAAAGAAGATAATCAGAGCAATCGATACATTGACGATCTCAAACGGAACACCAGCTCCTGTCTGCATGCCAAGTCCGCCGATCTTCAAAATACTGAACAAAATCGCTGATAAAAGAATACCGATTGCTGATCCAGATCCAAGTAAGGAGACAGCCATTCCGTCAAATCCAATAGATAGCGAGGTCGTTTGAACGAAGAAGTTTTGATACGTTCCTAATCCTTCAACCACACCGCCAAGCCCTGCCAAAGCGCCAGAAATGACCATCGACAAAACGATCGTACGTTTACTGCTCATCCCTGCATACTCAGAAGCAAAAGGATTCAAACCAACGGAACGGATCTCAAATCCTAAAGTCGTTTTCTTCATCAATAGCCAAACGAAAATAAGCGCGATGATTGCTAAAAACAAACCTGAGTTTACGCGAGAGCCGCCAAAAGCTTGTGTCAACCAAGGTAACCGCAACGATGCATTTTGACTGATCATATTGGAAGAGTCCAAACTTGATCGGTAGCTTTCAGGCATCACTTCATGTAAAGCAAATGTGCTTACGTATAATAAGATATAGTTCATCATGATCGTTACGATCACTTCACTTGTTCCAAAGAATGCTCGTAGCAACCCAGGAACAGCCGCTGCCATCGCACCTGCTAAGGCACCTAGGATCACGCACAATGGAAGCAAAACAACTTTTGGAAGATCTGGAAAAGCAAGTGCCACCCAGACACTGACGATCCATCCGCAAAGCGCTTGTCCAGAAAGCCCGATATTGAAGAACCCAGCTGAGTTAGCTACAGAAAACCCTAATGCTGTAAAAATCAACGGCGTTGCTTGCCTTAATGTTTCACCGATTCCTCTTTGCGAACCAAGAGCTGCATCTAACATAGAAGAATAACCTTGGATGGGCTGAAAACCGAAAGCAGCCATCAATATCGCGCCTAAGATCAATCCTAAAACAACTGAAAGTACAGGCACTAATAAATTACGGAATTTCTCGCTGCGATCATTCATGTGCGCCAGCCCCCTTTTCTAACTCTTTTCGTGCTTCTTCTAAGGTATAGCCCGCCATCAATAGACCTAATTCATTTTCAGATGTTTCTTTCGGATCAACGATCCCGACGATTTCTCCTTCATGGATAACAGCAATACGATCCGAAACATTTAAAATTTCTTCTAGTTCGAAACTAATCAATAACACTGCTTTGTATTTGTCCCTTTGTTCGATCAGACGTTTATGAATAAATTCGATTGCACCTACATCCAGCCCACGAGTTGGATTTGCAACGATCAACAGATCAGGATCTCGGTCGACTTCCCGAGCGATGATTGCTTTTTGCTGATTTCCGCCTGATAAAGCTTTTGCAGGAACAAGTTCATTCGTTGTTCGAACATCATATTCTTCGATCAATTCTCTGGCATGTTCATTTATCACTGAATAATTCAGCATACCGTTTTTACTGTAAGGTTTTTGATGATACGTTTGCAGTGCAATGTTTTCAGACAATGTCATATCTAGGACCAACCCGTATTTATGACGGTCTTCTGGCACATGTCCTACACCATGTTCAGTGATCTTTCGAGGTTTTTTATTGGTGATGTCTTCCCCTTTTAGCTTGATATGTCCGCTTTCTGCCTTTCGCAAACCAGTCAAAGCTTGGATCAACTCCGACTGCCCGTTTCCATCGATTCCGGCGATACCAAGTACTTCGCCAGCACGAACCTCTAAGTTCAGGTTTTTCACGGCTTCTAATCCACGATTTTCTTTCACCACTAGATTTTCAATAGACAAAACGACTTCTTGAGGCTTCGCTTCTTTTTTCATCGTTTTGAATGAAACCGTTCTTCCGACCATCATATCAGCTAATTGCTGTGAGGTAACGTCTTTAACGTTGACTGTACCGATTCCTTTTCCACGGCGGATAACTGTACAACGGTCAGCTACTGCTTTGATTTCATCTAACTTATGCGTAATCAAAATGATTGACTTGCCTTCTTTGACTAATTCCTTCATGATCACGATTAATTCATCAATTTCCTGAGGGGTCAATACAGCTGTCGGCTCATCAAAAATCAGTACATCTGCTCCTCGGTAAAGTGTTTTTAAAATTTCTACCCGTTGTTCCATCCCAACTGAAATATCACGAACATAAGCATCCGGGTTGACTGATAATCCATATTGTTCAGAAACTTTTTGGATCTCTTTTCGCGCTTTTTTATGGTCAAGCATCCCTGCACGACTAGGTTCGCTTCCCAACACGATGTTTTCTGTTACAGTAAAGGCATCAACAAGCATAAAGTGCTGATGGACCATCCCAATCCCTAATTGATTGGCTTTTGTCGGGCTTGTGATCTGTACTTCTTTCCCACGCATCAAAATTTTCCCTGATGTCGGCTCTAATAATCCGGAAAGCACGTTCATCAATGTAGATTTGCCAGCACCGTTTTCTCCAAGCAACGCATGAATCTCTCCTGCCTTTACTTGTAAATTGATGTTGTCATTTGCCTTGAATGTTCCAAATTCTTTGGTAATATTCTGCATTTCTATGACAATATTTTCTTGAACCACCTTTTTTTCACATCCTAACGATTTCTATCTAGGGCAACGATTGACTAAGATTCACGCTTAGTGAGCGTTCTTCTTTTGAAACAAACATTACTTCAGGGAGTTGTTCCCTTATCCAAACTGTCTCAAGGCAGCTTAGATAAATGAACAATTCTTGTTCTAATCAAACCATAGCCTTGTCAAACATGTGTCTAACAAGGCTATAGAAATGGTTTTAGTTTTCTTCAGGAGTTTCTGGAACTTTTACGTCACCTGAAATGATTTTTTCTTTTGCTTCATCCACTGCTTTTTTCGCTTCATCAGAAAGTTGTCCTTCTGTTAGACCAACACCGTCTTCTTTCAATCCATAAACAGTGTGTTCACCACCAGGGAATTTACCGTCAGCTGATTTTTGTGCCAAATCTTCTACTACTGTTCCAACTGCTTTCAGTGTAGATGTCAATGTGAAGTTTTTCTTTTCGCCGTTCAATGTGTATTCGCCTTCGTCTGATTGGTCGCGGTCAACACCGATAACCCAAACTTTTTTGTCGCCTGATTCGTTCAATGATTTTGCTTCTTGGAATACACCGTTACCTGTACCACCTGAAGCATGGAAGATGATATCTGCATTTTGTGCATACATACCTTGAGCAATTGAACGTCCTTTATCTGGAGCAGAGAAGTCACCAGCATATTGGTTCAATACTTTGATTTCTTTTCCTAGTTCTTTCGCACCTGCATCAACACCGGCTTTGAATCCAGCATCAAAACGATCGATTACTTCACCTTTTACACCGCCGATAAAGCCGACTACGTTTGTTTCAGTCGTGTAAGCTGCTGCAATCCCTGCAAGATAAGAAGCTTCGTTGTCTTTGAATGTTGCAGATACAACGTTATCTAATCCGTCAATCACATCATCGATGATAACGAAGTTCGTACCTGTATTGTTTGTTGCTTGTTCTTGGATCGCTGGTTTTAGTTTATAACCAATACCAAAAATCGTTTTGAATCCAGCATTCAATGCTTGGTCGATATTTGGGATATAATCTGATTCGTTTGAAGATTGGAAGTATTGGAAGCCATCATTGCCTCGTGAAAGACCTTGATCTTTCCCCCATTTTTGTAATCCTTCCCAAGCTGACTGGTTGAATGAACGGTCGTCTACCCCACCTGTATCTGTGATCAATGCTGCAGTTGTTGTGTCTGATGAGCTTTTGCCACCGGATGAATCAGTAGAGCCGTTGTTGCCGCATGCACCTAAAAATAACCCTGCTGCTAGTGCGACAGCACCTAAACCAAATAATTTTGCTTTTTTCATTTCTGTAAAGCCTCCTAAAATAATTGTTTTATTTTTCAACAGTCAGCTGACTGAATGAACATGAGTTATAGATCTTTTTCAGTAAATGCATAAGGCAGTAGTTCTCGAACGGTCGTTGCCTTCGTCACACCATTGTCTCCCACTAGCGTAACCGGCATATCAGGAGCACAGAACTCTGCCATTACTTGCCGACATGCACCACATGGAGAAATAGGATCAGGGGTGTGCCCTGCTACGACTAAATGGGTAAACGATCTTTCTCCTTCTGATACGGCTTTGAAGAAAGCTGTGCGCTCGGCACAATTCGTTAATCCAAATGATGCATTCTCGATGTTGATACCTTGATAAATCTTGCCTGATTCTGTTACGAGACAAGCACCTACCGGAAAATGGGAATAAGGAACGTATGCTTTATCTAACGCTTCAATAGCTGTGTTGATCCATTCTTGTTTGAGTTCTGCCATGAGTTTCTCCTTTGAAAATTAATAGCCTTCGCCAGTTGAACCAGATACGATTGCTACTCCTGCGCTTGTTCCGATTCTTGTAGCACCTGCTTCGATCATTGCCATTGCTTCTTCTTCGTTATGGATACCGCCAGAAGCTTTGACGCCCATTTCTGGTCCTACCGTTTCACGCATCAAGCGGACATCCTCTACCTTTGCACCACCCGTTGAGAAACCAGTTGATGTTTTGACAAAATCAGCGCCTGCAGCTTTTGCTAATTCGCATGCTCGGATGATTTCTTCTCTATCTAATAAAGATGTTTCGATGATCACTTTGACAAGTGCACGATCTTTTGCTGCTTCAACAACTGCTTCGATATCTTTTTGAACTTTTTGATCATCTTTTGATTTCAACGCACCGATATTGATGACCATATCGACTTCATCTGCACCGTTATTGATGGCATCTGTCGTTTCAAATGCTTTTGTCTCGGATGTGTTTGCTCCTAAAGGAAACCCGATCACTGTACATACGGCTACTGGTTCGCCTTGTAATTGTTCTTTTGCTAGCGCAACCCATGCTGGATTGATGCAGACAGAGTAAAAATGATATTTTTTCGCTTCTTCGATAATTTGCATCACAGCTTCTTTAGATGCGTCTGCTTTCAAAATAGTATGGTCGATCATTCGGTTTAGTTCCATTTCTTTTCCCCTTTTCTTTCAAACGGTAAAATCCTCTTTTTTCCTTTTATTCTGTGATAATGTCATGAATCAATGTTGGCTTCATTGCTGACTCGCCAATTTCAATATTTTTATATAATAATTCAACAACCGAAGAGATTTCTTTATCATTACTATAGATTGTCAATAATGACTCGCCCTTTGTCACAGTGTCCCCGATTTTTTTATGCAGTTTCAATCCAACGGCGTGATCAATATCGTCTTCTTTGGTTTTACGCCCAGCACCTAGCATCATTGCAGCAATTCCTAATTCGTTTGCCACGATTTTTGACACGACTCCGCTTTGTTTAGCAGGAAGCTCCATTGTGTACTGTGCAGTCAAAATTCGTTCTGGTTGTTCCACGATCGTTGGGTCTCCCCCTTGATTTTGGATCATTTCTTTGAATTTTGCTAACGCTTTACCTGATTCCAGAGCTTCTTGAAGCAACGTTCTTGCTTCATCGATTGTTTTAGCTTTGCCAGCAAGGACAACCATTTGGCTTCCTAAGGCGTAGCACATTTCTACTAGATCTTCTGGACCATTTCCTTGTAATGTTTCGATTGCCTCGACAACTTCTAGACTATTTCCGATTGCTTCGCCAAGAGGTTCTGACATATCCGAGATTACCGCCACTGTTTCTCGGTTCGCTAGTTTGCCAATGCTTGTCATGGTTTTTGCCAGACGTCTTGCATCTTCGATATTCTTCATGAAAGCACCGTCTCCAGTGGTCACATCCAAAACGATTGCATCTGCTCCTGCCGCGATCTTTTTACTCATAATCGAACTGGCAATCAGCGGAAGAGAATCAACGGTCGCTGTGACGTCACGCAAAGCGTACAATTTTTTGTCCGCCGGTGCCAAGTTTCCTGATTGACCGATTACTGCTACTTTGCTTTCATTAACAATGCGCACGAATGCTTCATCCGAAAGCTCGATCTGAAATCCGGGAATTGCTTCTAGCTTGTCTAATGTGCCACCTGTGTAACCTAGACCGCGTCCAGACATTTTAGCCACTGTCACTCCGACACTAGCTACTAGGGGGGCTAAAATCAATGTGGTCGTGTCACCAACGCCACCTGTCGAATGCTTATCTACCTTTATTCCTTCAAGAGAACTCAAATCGATGACATCACCAGAATTAGCAATCGCCAATGTTAAGTTCGTGATTTCTTCATTTGTCATGTCTTGATAAAAAATTGCCATCAATAATGCACTGACTTGATAATCTGGAATCTTTCCATTCGTATAGTTTGTGACGATGTACTCGATTTCCTCTTTCGACAGCTCGTTTCCATCCCTCTTTTTTTCAATCAGATCCACCATTCGCATTGCCTGATCCTCCTTGTCTTCATTCGGTATTATACATTATTTTTAGGAAAGGTAAACCACTTTAGTAAACTGGTTTACTAAAAATAAAAAAAGCACTAACTCGCCTTTGTAAATGCTTACATAAGCAATATACCGCCGAGTTAGCCCTTTGTCAATACTTTTACGCTCTCACGAATAATTAATTTTGTTTCGAATACTTTGTTCGGAACTTTTCTTTGAGGAAATTCGATCGTATCGATCAGGAAACGTGCAGCATAAAATCCAATATCAAAACTTGGTTGCTGCACTGTCGTCAATTGCGGAATCATGTATTCTGACAGTTTTAATCCATCGAATCCTATGACAGAGATATCTTCTGGGATTTTTTTGCCCAATTCATCTATCGCCTGATAGCAGCCGATCGCCATGGCATCATTCCCGCAAAAAATAGCCGTGATATCTTTATGTTTGAGTAATTTTTTTGATGCAGTATAGCCACCTTGGACAGTCAACTCTCCATGTTCAACAAATTTCCCATTAAAAGGCAGGCCATGATCTTTCAGCGCATGACGATATCCGTTGAAACGTTCTTCTAATTGATAGTATCCAGTGGTTTCCTTCAGCATGCCGATCTTCGTATGGCCGCTTTCAATAAATAGTGAAACGGCTTGATAGGCGCCCTCATATTCCTTTACGATAAGCCGTCCGTTATCCCGACGATTCAATCCGCGATCGATTAAAATAATCGGCATTTTTTGATAAAATCCGCTGTCTAATGCGTATTTCTCAGGTAAAATATTTGGTGTTGCCAGCAAGATCCCATCCACTGAGCGGTGGGAAAGCTCTTGTAAATACTTGATCTCATTTTCTTGGCTATGACGAGAATTGCATAACATGATCACATAGCCCAAAGGATTCAAATAGCTCTCTACACCTTCGATCAGTTTGGAGAAGAAGAAATCAGTGACATCAGGGACGATCATTCCGATGGTCTTTGAATGTCGATTGATCACATTTGAAGCGAAATAATCGGGTTTATAATGATGTTCATTCACGATCGACAACACTTTTTTTCTTGTCTTATCACTAAATCGGCTTCCTTTGTTATTCAAAATCTGTGAGACAGTTGTTACTGATACCCCTGCCATTTCTGCAATATCTCTGATGGTCAGCTTCACCCTAGTGGCTCCCTTCTATCTAAATTCCCTATCAGTGTACCAAAACCCCCAAGAAAAGAATAGAGAAAAAAAGAAAGTATGTTTTTTGATAAAAATCTCCTTTATCTACCAACTTGGCAGCGTTCTATACAAGTTCTGTATCTTATTTATTTTATCGTAAAAAACAACGACTCTGTTCCTACTATTTCTTTTTGAAGAAAAAAATAGTTCTTTGTTTTTAAAAACTTCTCAACAAAAAAAGAACTGATACGTACCCTTACATGCACGCCCAGTTCCACTTTTTCGTCGCTCTATTATTTTTCAGCTAGTTATTCTTTCACACTTTTGATGATATAATATCCTTTATCTTTTGTGACGATTTCTGCATTGCCAAATGTTTCTTCCATCTTCTTTTGCGCACTCGGCGCTCCTTGTTTCTTCTGGATCACAATTGTCAGTGTACCGCCCTGCTTCAACCGAGGATATGCGCCTGTCAAGATTTCATGTACGACTTTTTTTCCAGCACGGATTGGCGGATTGCTGACAATAGCTGCATAGGTTTCTTCATGAAGTACTTCATAGATATTTGATTGATGGATGTCCACTTGTTCGATTTGGTTACGCTTTGCGTTTCCTTGCGCTAGACTCACTGCTCGCTCATTAATGTCGACCATTTCAACAAACCGTTGTGTCGCAAATGCCAAAGCTAGCCCAATCGGTCCATACCCGCATCCCACATCTAAGATCTTTCCTTCATCAGGTAACTCTTCCCAATCAAAAGCATCAATCAGGACACGTGAACCATAATCCACTGTTTCACGTGAAAATACACCAGAATCAGTTACAAATTGAAAGGTTCTGCCTTTTAACTCAAAAGCCCATTGTTCAAAATCGTGCGCCGTATCTGGGCGTTCAGAATAGTAATGATTTGTCATGTCTTCCATCCTTCTCGTTTCTTTCATGTCAACAGTCTATCCTTTTATGTATCCGTACGCAAGTCAAGAATAAAACTCCTTTTCTTTCTATTATAAAGATTGTACAAAAAGATTGGCAATCTCTCTTAAGTGGTGGGGTTTGTGTTTATTTTGTGTTAAAATAGTTCCATTGATGGGAGAACGCAGGAGGCTAATATGAATGATCCAATGAACTACTACCGTGTGGCAAGAGAAGAATGGCGAGAATTTTATCGTAATGGGCAAGCACCTTTGACACAAGATGAACTAGATAATATCAAAAGTTTGAATGACCGCATTTCCATGCAGGATGTTCGAGATATCTACGTACCTCTTGCTCATCTGATATATCTATATATGAAAGAATTCGAATCTTTGTTCTTGAGTAAAGGTTTATTTCTTCATAAATATGTAGAAGTACCGCCTTTTATCATCGGGATTGCCGGAAGCGTAGCCGTTGGAAAAAGTACCACAGCCAGACTGCTGCAGACGATTTTGTCTCGTACCTTCAAACGAAGAAATGTTCAGCTGATCACGACTGATGGATTTCTTTATCCAAATCGTATATTAAAAGAGCGTGGAATCATGGATCGCAAAGGATTTCCTGAAAGTTATGATATGGAGATGCTGATCGACTTCTTGAATCGTGTAAAATCTGGTCAGGAAGAGATAAAAGTACCTGTTTACTCACATGATGTATATGATATCATTCCAGATAAGTACGAGCTGATCCAGCAACCTGATATCTTGATCGTTGAGGGGATCAATACGCTTCAATTACCTGCGAATCAGCAAATCTACGTCAGCGACTTTTTTGATTTTTCTGTCTATGTCGATGCCGATCCCGTGCTGATCGAAAAATGGTATTTGGATCGTTTTGGCGCGTTACTGGATACGGCTTTCCAAAATCCAGAGAATTATTATTATCGTTTTGCTATCGGAGATCGTGAAGAAGCCTTTAAAATGGCAAAAGATGTATGGAAAAATGTGAATTTGAAAAATTTACAGGAATATATCTTGCCTACACGAGGAAGAGCCGATATAATTCTCCATAAAACTGAAAATCATATTATCGATTCGATTTTCATGCGAAAATATTAGCATTTTAAAATAGTTTGACTATTTTGAGATAAAATTTAAAGGGATAGGGGTAATAAATTTGACAAACGTTGCCGATATGACGAACGTTGAAAAGATTATCGTATTAGACTACGGTAGTCAGTATAACCAATTGATCACAAGACGTATTCGTGATCTTGGAGTCTTTTCCGAATTATTGAGCCACCGCATTACTGCAGAAGAAGTAAAAGCGATGAATCCAAAGGGAATCATTCTTTCTGGCGGACCAAACAGTGTATATGATGAGAATGCATTTGGGATCGATCCTGAGATCTTCAATTTAGGTATTCCTGTATTAGGGATTTGCTATGGTATGCAATTGATCACATACAAACTTGGCGGTTCCGTAGAGCCTGCTAAAAACCGCGAATATGGGAAAGCCTTGTTAGAAGTAACAAGCGATCAAGCTGTCTTGTTTAAAGAAACACCAAAACAACAAACAGTATGGATGAGCCATGGTGACTTGGTAACTAAAGTTCCTGAAGGCTTTGAAACAGTCGGAACAAGCAAAGATTGTCCGATTGCTTCTATCCAAGACACAACACGTAATTTTTATGGTATCCAATTCCATGCAGAAGTACGTCATTCCGAATACGGAATCGAATTGTTGCGCCACTTTGCCTTTGATGTTTGCCACTGTGAAGGTAACTGGACAATGGATAACTTTATTGATATGCAAGTAGAAAAAATCCGTGAACAAGTTGGTGACAAAAAAGTCTTGCTTGGTCTCTCAGGCGGCGTTGATTCTAGTGTCGTTGGGGTTCTTTTACAAAAAGCGATTGGTAACCAATTGACATCTATCTTCGTTGACCATGGTCTGCTACGCAAAGGCGAAGCGGAACAAGTAATGGAAAGTCTAGGCGGAAAATTCGGCTTGAACATCATCAAAGTCGATGCAAGAGATCGCTTCTTAGACAAGTTGAAAGGTGTATCTGACCCAGAACAAAAACGTAAAATCATTGGGAATGAATTCGTATATGTTTTTGATGACGAAGCAACAAAACTTGCTGGTGAAGAAGGCGTCTCTTTCTTAGCACAAGGAACGTTGTATACTGACGTTATCGAATCTGGTACAGAAACAGCACAAACGATCAAATCTCACCATAATGTAGGTGGACTGCCAGAAGATATGCAATTTGAATTGATCGAACCATTAAACACACTATTCAAAGACGAAGTCCGTGAATTAGGTACTCAATTAGGCATGCCTGATTCAATCGTTTGGCGTCAGCCATTCCCTGGCCCTGGTCTTGGTATTCGTGTTCTTGGCGAAATCACTGAAGACAAGCTAGAAATCGTACGCGAATCTGATGCTATCTTGCGCGAAGAAATCGCAGCTGCTGGACTTGACCGTGATATCTGGCAATATTTCACTGTTCTTCCAGGAATCCGCTCTGTCGGTGTTATGGGTGACGGACGTACTTACGACTACACAGTCGGTATCCGTGCGGTGACTTCAATCGACGGAATGACAGCTGACTTTGCCCGTATCCCATGGGAAGTCTTGCAAAAAATCTCTGTACGTATCGTAAACGAAGTAGCCCATGTCAACCGCATCGTGTATGACATCACTTCTAAACCACCAGCAACAGTGGAGTGGGAATAATAAATAAACCGCTAGAAATGCCTATATTATAGGTTTTCTAGCGGTTTTCTTTTGGTGTGGTCACAGTTTGGTCACACTTGTGTTCATTATTCCTTTTTTTATCTGTCGTAAATTGATTCTTAGTTTCTCAAATCAAATATTTACTTTGATAAAACTTGTAAACTATACAGAACCAAAGTTAAGTTTTAAAACATTATTTAAATCTGTAAAGTTTTCTTCCTTTGTAAAGGGAACGAAGAAATCAGGTTCAATTGAAAACATTTCTTCTAATAAGCTCCTGTTAACCCTAAAATTATTTTCAATGCTTGATAAATCAGTTAACTTATTCGTTAGAACCAAGTTAAAAATACTACGGATTTTTCCGGGACGTTTAAATACAATCTCCCTATCTAAAGGTTCTTCTAATTTGTAATTTTTTATAGCAATTTGTCGATAAAAATAACTATGTTGTTTTGGTGTAAGAAACCCTAATTTGTAAGCTCTCATTTCAAGTGCTTGAATTGATACATTATATTTTGCCTTTAAAGAGATATAACTATCTGGATTTGAAATCTTTTTTATTTTTTCTAAATCTTCTTGAATAATATGTGAAGGCAATAAAAAGCACGAAGCAAAATAATCTGCTTCTCTTTCTACTTGTTGACGTTCATTTTTATCTAACAGAGAAAAGTCAACATATGGGTGTAGTAACAAATGTCCTAATTCATGAGCCAAATCAAAATTTCTTCTCACTGCTGATTTTTTTATACCTAATACAATGATCGGAACATCTTGTGTTGACCATGCACTATAAGCATCTGCCTTCCCACCAACATTCTTCTCTAAAACATAAATTCCTGCCTTTTCTAACGATAATAATAGATTACCATTATCAGGTTGAATATCTAAAAACTTTCTAGAAAGAGTAGCAATCTCTTCTATTTTTTCATTTGTTATTTCATCAAATAACATTTTAGAAATTTTTTGTCTAAGATCTAATAACTTATTAGGTGGCACATTTAAAAAACTTTCTAAATAACTAATTACTTTCGAAGCAACATTTAAATAAACTACCTCGCTATTAGTTTTTTTTCTTGAAGAAATATCTGCTTTTCTATATGCAACATTATTTTCAAAAAAAGTCTTTTCAATAATAATTTCTTCAAAGAAAAAAGAAGATTTCACTTGTAAAATTTCTTTCATTTGTAAGATATTTTCAAATGACGGTTCTATCATTTGCTTTTCAAATTGCCATATAGATTGTTCAGACACGCGTAGTTTTTCTCCAAGTTCTTTACGTGAAAGACCATGCAACATCCTAATTATTTGCAGATTTTTCCCATAAAACATTGTGCTCTTCCTTTCTTAATACACTGCACTGGGAAAGCTAATTGGAGATTTCTTCTTCCTCTTTTGGAATTGTATAATCATAATCATAAAGATCACCAATTTCTTCTTTTTCACCAACTACAGCAGAATATTCTTCATCTTCTATAATTATAGACGTAGTTTGTAGATAAGGTGTTAAATTTTGAACTACATGTAATTCTTTTGTTTCATCATCAGGTAAAACAAGTAAAACTGATTCTATCACTTTTGCCGTATTAGTTTTATAAACCACTATATAAAAATTTTCATATTTTGATAACTCTTGTTCTGAAATCATTGGTTCTTCCAATGGAAGTTCTAATTGAATTGAGGTATTAGGCACTTTCTTTTGACCTTTACGAACTGAATTAAGGATAGGTTTATTAATCTTAGCATAATCAGACAAATATTGACTTACCTTTTTCTTTTTTTCTTTTGAGAAAGTTTGCTGTAATCTATAGTCGTTTTTTACGATAAAAAGAGAAGGTTTTTCTCCACCAAAGGAAAACTCTAAATATTCCCAACTTTCGCCTGCTTTTTCGCGTTTATTTTTTGCAAAATTAAAAGTTTTTCTAGCAACACCGTCATCAATAAAGTTACCTTTTGTAAAAGCAAAACCAGCGGAAACTTTCAATTTTTCTTTCATCTCTTTACGAATATCTAGATATTCTTTATAACCAAGTAATAACCCATCAACAACTAATTGTGCTTCTTCTGCATTGAGAACTTCATTTTCCATTTGTACAACTCCAATCTACTTATATTTGAAGTCATTATATCCTATTTATTTTAAAAATTGAAGAAAAGAATACAAAATAGATATTTTTTTTAAAGTGAATCTAAAAAAATGAAAAGAAAAATACTTATCAAAATATGCCTCTCTTATTATGGTTTTTAACTAAAACAAAAACAGTATAGCATATTATTATATATCATTTTGTTTCTTTTGCTGTAAACTGATTCTTAGTTTCAGGTGTCAGATTGCTTTTAGAAAAATTAGTTTGGATAGATCCAGTCAAATCATTCGCTATCTCTCTCAATGAATTTGGATACAAATGACCATAAGAAGTAGGTATTCCATTATAAGAAAGTACAAACGACATGCCTCCTATTGAATCTTGACGCTCCTTCCAATCTTTTAAAAAGGTAATTGTATCGTCGTCTTGTTCGATTGTACGAATACTAGAAGCTGTTTTGGGTTCTACAAACTCATAGGTTTTGGCATTCTTATAATAGAGTGGTTTATTCACACGCAAGTTTTTATTTTCAAAATCAATATCTTTCCAACTTAATGCAGTGGCTTCTCCCAAACGCATACCGGTCATAAAAAGTAACCAAATACAAATAAAACCACAATGTTGGTACAAATCATCAATATAAAAAGTTGAAATAACTTTTTCAAATTCTTCTTTTGTCCAAAAATCAACTGTAGTTTTCTTTTTCTTCACATTTCCAATAACTTTTGCAGGATTTTTTCAAGTAGTCCCAAAACCACTGCTTGGTCTAATGACATCTGAAAAATCCCATATATGTTTCTTACATGTGTGAAAGAAGAAATTTCACTGAAATGCATGAAATTGTTCATCTTTATAAAGATATTCCTTATGTGAGAGAAGGACATACATTTTCTGATATGATTTCAGAAAATGGTTATTTATCAGAAGACTTGCCTAAAGAATATCGCGCTAATGTTGGAGCTAGTATCTTAATGGCAAATGACTCAGCTTTAAAATATGCGCTCTATCGATTCTCTTCTTTTGAAGAAGTAGCAAAATATTTTTTCATGAGTAAATCAGCCTTATTCAACCGATTAACAGAGTATTTAATTTTTAATAAAAATTGCCATCCCGATTATGCTCGAAGCTTAATAAACAATTATAGATACAGAAATAACAAAGAATTTTTTAGTATATTCTATTAACATAATGCTTATTTTAATACCTTACTAACTAAACGACTTTTCTGTATTCTTACATTCAGGATACATAGTACAAGCTCTAAAATAACTATGGTTGCTCTCACTCCATTTATCTACAATAAAGCCAGATTCACATTTTGGACATTTGACAACTTTTTCAGGTAAACTTTTTAAAAAAATATATTTTTCCATAGTTTTTGGGATCAAGTTATTCAATAGCTGTAACAATCCATATCTATCATACCATTCAATATTTTGTGCCTTTTCATTCTTTTCTATTTCCATGTATACATATGGATTAAATAAGGAAGTAGTGATAAATAGTTTATTTGTCCAACCTTTATCTGAAATTCCAGAATAATGTTTGATATAGTCTACTGTAATAATTTTCGGCGCTTTAGTATTTAAACGGTAATGTTTTGCTTGTACTGCAATACATTCATCATCTTTTTTTATAATTAAATCTATATTGTTGTCTCCTGTATATACATATCTATCTTTTTGATATTCTTTTTTTGTTACTTCAACTTCATAATTAGCTAATCGAAAAACAGCTGCTAAAAATTGTTCAAAATAATCTCCCTGCTGTCTCCAACCAGTTTTACCTACGGAAAACTCTTTATCCATATTATTTAAAAAATCTATCACTATGGTTTCATCATCACTTTGTACAAAAGATAACCCTTTTACTTCACGATACTTTTTAGATAAAACTTCTTTTGAATTTATTTCTTATTTCTTATGTGTAACTTTTTGTAAAAAACTTTTAAGCATAAGCACTACTCCTAATAAATAATTTGTTTCACAATATATAATTATAATAACTCTAAACAAGTATTATTTATATATTTCATAAAAAATTTTTTACAAAAAGTCCAGATTCACTAGGTATATTCGCATAAGAAAATCATTTTACAAATCAATTTTTGTATTAAATTTCATTGTTTTTTTACTTTTCTTTTTAATGGCAAAATATTACAGAAATTATAATTACATACGTGACCATTTTACTTATCAAAAATACCTGTCAGGATAATCCTTGACAGGCACTTTTGATATTAATAACTGCGTTTGTTGTATTCAGTAAACTGAAGGTTTATATTTTCGCAGTAAACTCGTCATACTCTAAAAATTAGGAATTTTCAAATTTGTTGTGAAAGAGAGATCATTTCAATTAACCCTTGAGCAGCTTCACTACCTTTATTCCCTGCTTTCGTCCCTGCTCTTTCAATTGCTTGCTCAATGGATTCTGTGGTTAATACACCGAACATCACGGGAATATCGGATTCTAGGTTAATATGTGCGACTCCTTTTGCTACCTCATTGGAAACTAATTCATAATGAGTAGTTGCGCCTCTGATCACTGTCCCCAACGTAATCAACCCATCATAACTATCCTTTTTGCTGAGTTTTTTGGTAATAAAAGGAATTTCAAAGGCTCCTGGTACCCAATATATATCAATTTGTTCTTCTTTAACGCCGTGTCTTTTTAAATTATCCAATGCTCCTTGCAATAATTTTTGATTGATAAATTCATTAAATCGCGCGACTACAATTCCTATTCGAAGATCCCTTGGAGAATAATTTCCTTCATAAATTGTCATTTTCTTGCTCCTTTATTTTTATACTGATAAGTAATGGTGGAACTTATCTCTTTTTGTTTTTAAATAGGCTTGGTTTTCCTTTTGTGGAACGGTTTCAATGGGTACCCTATCGACAATCGTAATTCCATCCTGTTGTAGCTCTGTTACTTTATCGGGATTGTTTGTAAGTAATCGAATGGACGTTGCACCAATTGATTTTAAAATATCTGCTGCAAAGTGATAATCTCGTTCATCCGGAGCAAACCCCAATTCAATATTTGCTTCATAAGTATCAAGTCCTTGTTCTTGTAATTGATAAGCTTTTAGCTTATTCCTCAATCCGATCCCACGACCTTCTTGACGAAGATAAAGAATAGCCCCAGTCCCCTCTTTCTCAATCATTCTCATCGCTTCATGTAACTGTTCACCACAATCGCAACGATGAGACCCGAAGACATCACCGGTTAAACATTCTGAATGAACTCGGACTAATGTAGGAGATTGACTATTTTGAATATCTCCTTTTGTTAACAATAAATGCTCCCGCTTTTCTCCATCTTCATAAATCGTCAATTTGAAATCACCATAATCTGTCGGTAAGTTTACTGTTATATGACTACTTTCTTCTAAAAATTTTACCAACTCATCAATAGTAATTAAGGGTAACTGCCATTTTTCAGATAAACGGGTCAGGTCTTTCATCCTTGCCATCGTTCCATCCTCTTTTAGGATCTCGCAAATATAAGCAGCCTCTACGCTATTAGCTAATTTCGCTAAATCAATCGCAGCTTCAGTGTGTCCTCGACGTACAAGCGTTCCGCCCTCTACACTAATCAAAGGGAAAATATGTCCTGGTCTAAGAAAATCATTTGATTTCGAATGAGGATCAGCCAATGCTTGAATGGAAGTTGCTCGATCAAATGCGGAAATACCAGTCTTCGTATGTTTATGATCCACACTAATCGTAAAAGCTGTACCAAACGCATCCGTATTATGAGCTGTCATTTCTCCTAAAGACAAGCGTTGCGCAATGCTCTTAGATAGTGGCGCACAGATTAATCCTCGACCAAACTTTGTCATAAAATTGACCGCCTCAGGTGTCACATATTCGGCTAAACCAACCAGATCTCCTTCTGATTCTCTATCTTCATCATCAGCTACAATGATTAGCCCACCCTTTTTCAGGGTCTTTATTGCTTCAGTAATATTACTCATAGTAAGTCCTTCTCCTTATACATTTCAAATTTATTTCTCTGTGCCTTTACATATTTTCCAACCATATCCGTTTCTATATTCACAAAATGTCCTACACTTAAATTTCCCAGATTTGTCAAGGATTTGGAATGTGGAATCAGACTAACTGAAAAGCTTGCTGTTGTTGTTTCCGTCACTGTTAAACTTACTCCATTAATTGCAATTGATCCTTGTGGAATGATTTCACCTGCATATTTGGTTGGATAAGCAAACGTCAAAACTAATGCATTTTGATTCTCTACTTTCTTAATCAACCTTGTAACAGTATCAATATGTCCCGCAACAAAATGTCCTTCAAAACGTTGCATCATCAAAACTGCTCGTTCTAAATTGACTCTATCGCCCACTTTTACGGTGGAAAAAGTGGTCCGTTGAAAAGTTTCAGGCATTATTTCAGCTTTAAAAAATGTACTTGAAACCTCAATAGCAGTTAAACATACCCCATTGACTGCCATACTATCACCAATGTTGTAATCACTTAGTATACTGTTGGAAGCCTGAAAAGTGAGTTGGATCATTTGCTGGTTTCGTCTAATTTCTTTGACTATTCCTTGTTCGGCGATTAATCCTGTGAACATTGCTTTCGTTTCCCCCTCACTCGAATGTCTTCTCCAAGCTGTTCAACTTCCAAAAATTCTAATTGCTGGTCTTTAGAGACTAAACGTTCACTATGAAAGGACATCGGACTTGTTCCCCCAAAAAGTTTGGGCGCAATATAACTGATGACTTCGTCCCAGAGACTTTCTGCTAAAAAAGCATCATGGATTTTCGCTCCTCCTTCTACGTACAACGACTGAACACCTTTCTTTCTCATGGTCTCAATAAAGAAGGCAAAAGAAAACTTAGGTGTATAAAAAATTGTTACATGGGGGAATATTTCCTTTAGCTCATGATTTTCCGTAAATATCCAAACCGGACTTGTTGTCTTTTGAAAAAGATTGAGTTCAGGACTTTTAAGAATCCGCCCTCTACGATCCAAAACGATGCGCACTGGCGGGAAAATATTTTCAGCATCAGGCAACAAATGAGGGTTATCAACTAGAACAGTTTCGCTCCCCACCACGATTCCTTGGTATTCTCCTCGCTCTTTCCGTACTCTTGAAATGGCCTTTGGGCTTGTTATTGAGTGCCGAGAACCTTTCTTTATAGAAATCTTCCCATCTAGTGTAACGGCTTGTTTTAGTGTGATATAGGGACGATCCATTTCAAAAAAGTGGTTATAAAAAGGATTCAGTGCTCTACATTTCTCTTCTTCCACACCTACAATTACTTTGATTCCATGCTTTTGTAGAAATTCTCTGCCTTTTCCTGCCACTAAAGGATTCGGATCAAGCTGACCTATGACTACTGTTGTGATACCAGACTGAACAATGGCTTGCGTACAAGGTGGCTGTTTTCCTTGGTGGTTACAAGGTTCTAAAGTAACATATAAAGTTGAATTAAACAGTTCTTCGGGGGAACTACAATTTTGAATAGCATTTACTTCAGCGTGGGACTCGCCATAATGTAAATGGGCACCTAGTGAGATTAGCTTTCCTTCTTTTACAATTGCTGCTCCAACTAATGGATTGGTAAAGGTATTTCCCTTTCCTTTTTTTGCTTCTGCAATCGCAGCTAGCATGAAAGACTGGTGCATATAAATTCCCCCTTTCAACAAAAAAAAGCCCTGCGAATTTAATCACAGGGCATAACTAAACAAACCTAAAGGTAAATCGATTTTAATAAATAAAACCGACCTTCAGTCAACTTTTCTTCTCCCATCCAGACTTTAACTGTCGGTGCCAGATTTTCACTGGCTCAACCACAAAAATGTGGGTCACGGACTTCGAGTAAACTCGTCACCGTCGGTCGGGAATTACACCCTGCCCCGAAGAAATATTCAATTCGTTTAGAGTATATTCTTAAAGCTCAAGTGTGTCAACCTAAAATAAAATGGAGTATAAACACCCGCATTTAATCAAGGTTATTCGCATGAATAGAATAATATATCCAAAAAAGAGACGTTTATGGTCACACTTTTGGTCACAGTTTAATTCAATTCAAATCTAATCACGCTAGCTATACCGTTAAAAATCCCAACAAATCAGTGTTGAATTTTCTTACTTCCTAATAGGCTATTGAGTGGGAATAAACAAAAATAATTGAAAATAGCCGAAAAACGTTTTTTAACAACGTTTTTCGGCTATTTTTTTATTAAGTTTCCTTCTTCTTACCTTTTTCCACTATTTCGTTTCACATCTTTGATGATTTTCAACGCACGTTTTCGTGTTTTGATATTTGGGCTTTTCAAACGGCGATACGCACTTGAGATATCTGTTTTTTCCATATAGACGACCCACTTTCTTCTTTGATTGTAGTCATGTTAAAGAATACAAATCGAAATAATTACGATTTGTATTTTGAATGGTATCAAATGTTAAAAAGAAAGTCAACCTGCTAAAACGAGGCTATGGCAAAAGTCGTGTCACAATCACTTTTTCCGAATGAATAGTGTTCCAAAAGGTGCTTCTTCGGAAATAAGTTTTATTATTACATACGATCTACCAATTATTCTTCCCACATTCACATCTTACCGTTTCCGATTGTCTTAAATAATTCAGCTACTTCTTTTTGCGAACAGTCGTAAAAACGAAAAATTTTTTGTAACATCTCGTAACTGGGACGCGATAGACCTGTTTCCCATTTGGAAAGTGTTTGTCTTGTGATACCTAATTGTCGTGCAACGAAATCTTGTGTATAACTTCGGTCTTTTCTTTTTTTTGTCAGCCATCGAGCAAATACCATCCAAGCATCCTCCTCGTTGTTAAACCGCATCCATTTCCCTCAATATCAACTATATTAGAAACATTTGTAATTGAAAAGAGTCTATAACGATTGGGATCTAAAAAAAGAAATGGTGTATCCTAGTTCTTTGTTTCTCTTTCTCTTGTAAACAGTTCTGAAATCTCTTTAGCTGAGCATCCATACAAACAAATCAATTTATAGAGCATCTCATAACTTGGATATGACCGGCCATTTTCCCAATTGGACAAACCTTGTCTTGTAATATGTAACTGAAGTGACACCCATTTTTGAGTATACCCTTTTTCCCTTCTCTTCTCACGCAACCACTGATGGATCTCCATCCCTCGCTCCTTTCATTTAAGTATTCTCTCCCATATTAACTATAACGGAAAATTTAGGAATTGAATATATGGCGCAATGATTTGTGTCTTACATTTGATTGCTAGTTAGAATACACTGTAATTGTTGAAATATAAAAAAATAAAAGGAGTGTTAGAGAATGAAAAAATCGGTAATAGGTGGAATAATATGGGAATGTTTTTTTAGAATATGACCGTTAATAAGGAGATGTCATGAAATATAAATACCTATTTCTTAGCTTGGGGTTCCTTTTATTGTTAGGGATATCGGGATGTACTGATGCAAGAAAAGAACTGACAGGTGATTATGATTATTATCTCTATTTTTCGAATACAATGGACAAGTTTGTAACATCTGGCAGATTTGTTGGTATCGGAAAGAAGGATCAAGTGATTTTAAAAACAGAAGGACTGGAACTAGGCACTTTCGTACAACATGATCAAAAAGTCTTTTTATCTGATCGAACGCATGACTTTGTTTATACACCTCATTCAGGAAAAATCGAAAAGGAAAAGCGCCAAACAAAAGAACATACAGGAATAGACAGCGTCATATTGGACGGGAAGCTGGTTACTTTGTTCAATCATGGCTATCCAGATACCGATGACATCCTTTATCAAAACAATCTTTATTTTAATAATGACTATACGATTATCAACGGGCATATTTTTTCGACTGGAAACGATGAGCAGTCTCTCTATATTTTACGTGACGAAGAAATAGGAAAATTATTTGTTGATAGACTCTATCTTTCTGAAGATACGCTTATCAGTGAGAACCTTGGTTCGTTCCCCAATATAGAAGGGAGTGAATATCTGATAGGTTATCGGCTAAATGTTCATGAAAACCACTTATACGGAGTGGCTTTTGATTTTGCTAATAATCGGCGAGCTGGATTATTTAGCTATTCGCTGAAAGATTCATCGTATACATTTAAAGAAACAGACCGAGAAATAATACTGGAAGATATAGGATTCAGTTTTTCAAAAGGAAGTTTTATTTATAAAGATCAGCTTGTTTACTTTTCAAGTAACGGCACGATCTACTTTATTGATCTTGAGACTGCAGAAACTACTAAAAAACTCCCGACAAACATGGATCTTAGTGGGGTATTTATTGTCTCCGTGATTGATGATGAACACGTAGCGATTGCTACCCATGATCATAATAATAATCTAATCATCTGGGAACTCGACCTAAGTAGCTTGTCTCTTACGGAAAAGCGACGTGTAGAACCTTCACTATGGAGAAAGCAAGAATATCTGTACGACTTTCAAGTAAAGCGATGATTATCTCAAAAAAGTTTGCCCAGCCGCCAACATAAACAAAAATTGATGATAAAATAAATATAAAAATTTTTTTGCGAAAAAGATTGGTGGGCGTTGGAATGGAAACAAATGATTTGCGTATGGTAGAAGAGAATTTTCAATTTGATATACGGGCATCTGGAATTTTATGGAATGAGGAAACAGATGCTATTCTTTTGAGCAGGGAAAACAATGAACATGGCATCCAAGTATTGCCTGGCGGAGCGGTCAAACGTTTTGAGACAAGTCAACAAGCCGTTGTTCGCGAGATGCTAGAGGAAACTGGTTATGAAACAAAAATCGTCCGTTTGCTTGCCCTTATTGAAAGTACCTTTTCAATTGAAGAAAACACAGATAAAACCTATCAGCAAATCAATTTCGTTTATCTTTTGAAACGTGTAGCTCACTCGGATAGACATAAAATCGTTGCATCAGAAGAAAAAGTGCGACCAGTTTGGAAACACAGACAAGAGGTAAAAAACGTGAAACCAACTATATTAAACGAAATCATTGCGGAATTTCCTACTTCTGTCCGCTTTGAAGTATCATTCGATTAATTGAGGTTGTGAAAAAGCCGCTCAGTTTTGAGTATTAAGAAAAAGGTTGTGAAAATGACTTTTTCACAACCTTTTTTAGCACATATACTTCTATTTGTCCTTCTATTCTAATTTCTTTCGAACGACATTTAAATAATGTTGCAGCCCGACATTCATTACCCACGCAACACCTAAACCGATGAAACTTCCTATGATGATTCCTAAAAAACGATATTCGATCAAAGACATCAGATAGGCCCCGCGAATAAGTGTAGATAGCATCAACGCCATGGGATTAAGAAAAATATTAGCAACTGCGTAATTTCTAGCAACTAGAAATTGTGCGATTCCGTAAAGAAACGTAATCAGAAAAATCGTCTGCAGTTGCGTGAACGGCACAAATGACAAGACTGCTGACACACATAACCCACCCATCGATCCAATCAGATATTGGACTTGTCGATGCTTCATCGCATCCAAATTTTCCGCCAGCAAAATCGATGCACATGACAAGGTCAACCAATAAGGATTATGCAGATTCAAGCCATGACTGACATAAACGGACAGAAACAAGGCGGCACTGTAGAAAACAGAATCAATGATCACCAAAGGCTCTTCATGAAACCTTTCTTTTAGAGTCGCTTTTTCAATTGTCTGCTCAGGTCGTGAATCCAGTAATTTTGTAATCACTGCCGCAATCAGGGCAAAAACGACACCCATAAAAAAATAAAGCGAGACGATCGGTAATTGAGCGATTGGCAGCTGCATACTCGTTCCCATGGCAGAAAGCATCGCAAAAAACAAGCCACCTGGTTTAGAGATATGGAATAATCGCAACACGAATCTGCTGGAAAAAGCAACCAAAGCTACAGCAAATGGTTCAAGCCATAAAACATAAGTTGACAAAATCCCTAGAACGAAAGCAAACAAAAGTCCACAACCGATCAAAAACATACGTTTCAGCAAAGATTTCATCGGTATGTTTTGATAATAGAAAAAAGTAAAGATCCCTAATGATGAAAAACTTGAAATCAAAAAGTCATGATTTATGTAACCTAACCATAATACGATAAAGATAAGTAGCATCAGGTTCATGATACGAAAAGGATTATCTTGTATTTTATTGAAACGAAAATAAGTCTTGAACAATCTATCCCTCCTTCCTAGTGATTTGAAAAGAAGCTGAATCAAAATGAAATACCAATCCCGTTTGTCAGCATTACCTAGTATAACAATTATTTCTTGATTTTTCATAAAATTAGTATCAAGAAGAAAAAGGCTTGGAAAAGTCAAAACAAAGAACGAACATTCGAGTCGTATTAACAAAAAAAGATAAGGTAGCAAGTTTTCTAAGCAACTCGCTACCTTATCTTTTTTTATTAAAAACCGAATGAATCGTATCTAAGAGCGTACATTCTTCTCTTTTATGCACTGGATTTTTCTCCTGTCCTTTGTCTCATATCAAGAAGCTGGTGCATAGTCTCTAAATCATTCATCGCGCCGGTAAATAAGGGCCAAGCATCCACCCCATCTTGTTTTTTTCTAGGAATAATATGGAAATGAAGGTGAGAGACATGTTCTTCTACTGTCTCATCTTCTGCTTTAATCAAATTGACGCCATCAAAACCGCAATTTTCGACGCAATGAAGAGAAACCGCTCGAATGACGTTCATCAATTCGATAAATAGTTCTTGCTCGCAATCAATTAAATTGACCCGATGTTTTTTGACTAGAGCGATCATATGACCATCGACATCTCCTGCGTTATCTAAAAATACAAGAATATTTTCACTCTCAACTATTTTTCTTCGGTGCAATCTTCCATTCACTATTTTACAAAATAAACAATCCTCCAATTCATCCACCCCTTTGTGGACTAAGAAGGGGTAAGACTCCTCTGTCTTCCCCTTGCTTTTACCAAAATATCGATTAACTATCATGTTTGATCACCTGACTTTCGGTGTCCAGTCAAACTGCAGATCTCACAATTTTCGATACGCTTCTAATTCTTTTTGATTCCCGTATACAAAATGTCCGGGGCGTACTTCCTCGAAAACCGGACCGTCTTTTGTATAATCATGTATGCTAGGATCATACACATGTAATTTTCTTTTCCTTGCTAAAATAGGATCTGGTATAGGCACAGCTGAAAGCAATGCCTTTGTATATGGATGAAGCGGATGGTTGAATAACTCTTCCGTTTCAGCTAGTTCTAAAATATGTCCTTGTCTGATCACAGCGATCCTATCTGAAATAAAACGTACGACTGATAGATCATGAGCGACAAAAAGATATGTCACTTCTCGTTTTTTTTGTGCATCTTTCAGTAAGTTCAACACTTGCGCACGGATCGAAACATCTAAAGCAGAGATTGGTTCGTCTGCTACGACTAATTCAGGTTCCATCACTAATGCCCGAGCGATCCCGATCCGTTGTCTTTGACCGCCGGAAAATTCGTGAGGATAGCGGTACATATGCTCTGGAAGTAGTCCGACTTCTTTGATGATTTTTGCCACCTTTTCCAAGCGTTCTTCTTCCGAGTGAAACAGGTTAAAATTATAGAGGCCTTCTGAGATAATATATTCTACTGTTGCCCGTTCGTTCAACGATGCGGATGGGTCTTGGAATATCATTTGGATCTTACGGATTTTTTCTGCTTGTTCTTTTTTCGACAAGGGTCCATTGATCTTTTTCCCTTCAAAGAGAATATCCCCTTTGCTTGTCGGATTTAACCCAATGATTGCTCTGCCAATCGTCGTTTTGCCTGAACCAGATTCTCCTACGAGAGAGAACGTTTCTCCTTTATAAATATCAAAGTTGGCGTCTTGGACAGCTACGAACTTGCTTTTTCCTTCCCCAAAAGTGATTTCTAAATCTTTTACAGTTAACAAAGTTTTTTTATCAGCTGACAACTTGCTTCCCCCCGTCTTGCTCTTCACTATCCAATTCTGCAGCCAAAGCAATCATTTTTTCATGAAGATTTTCGATTTGTTTTGGTTTAAGTACTTTCGGTGCACGAGGATCCAGCAGCCAAGTCTTCGCAAAATGGGTTTCGGATACTTGGAACATAGGCGGTTCACTAGTAAAATCGACCTTCATCGCATAGGCGCTGCGAGGCGCAAAAGCATCTCCTTGGATATCTTTATATAAAGAAGGTGGTGTTCCTGGTACAGAGTAAAGCACATCTCCTTTTTGTGCTAATTGTGGCAAAGAAGAAAGCAAGCTCCATGTGTAGGGATGTTTTGGATCATAAAAAATTTCTTCAACTGTTCCGCTTTCGATGATCTGTCCAGCATACATAACAGCTACTTTGTCTGCTATAGCCGCGACAACGCCCAAATCATGGGTGATAAAAATCGTTGTGAATTGATATTCTTCCTGAAGCTCTTTGATTAGTTCCAAGATTTGTGCCTGGATCGTTACATCCAAAGCGGTTGTCGGTTCATCACAAATCAAGATTTTAGGTCGGCAAGCCAATGCAATAGCAATGACGATCCGTTGTCTCATCCCACCAGAGTATTGGAAAGGATATTCATCATATCTTTTTGCCGCATTAGGGATTCCTGTTTTTTCCATCAATTCGACAGCTAAGCGTTTCGCTTCTTTCGCTGATTTCTTCTGGTGTTTGATGATGACTTCTGAGATTTGTGAGCCAATTGTTTTGATAGGATTCAGTGAAGTCATAGGATCTTGGAAGATCGTCGCGATTTCTTTTCCCCGAATATCTTCCCATTCTTCATCCTTTTTCAATTCGCTTAATATCTTGTCTTTATAGCGGATCGTTCCTGAAGTGATATTGCCGTTTTGTTCCAGCATCCCGGTGAATGTTTTTGTCAGAACTGATTTTCCTGATCCTGATTCACCAACGATGGCTAATGTTTCTTTTTCTTTTAGCTCTAATGAGACATTTCTGATCGCTTTTAATTCACGGTGACGAACATGGAAGCTGACCGAGATGTTTTCTACTGATAAAATTGTTTGATTCTCCATTGTTTGCCTCCTAAATATGTGTTCTTGGATCTGCCGCATCTGCAAGAGTTTGTCCTACGATGTATAAAGAAACAGAAACTAACGCCAGTACAGTCACAGGAATCCAGAAAAGATAAGGGTAATTGCTCATGTTATTCGTATATTTTGCGATCAATCGTCCGAGGGAAGGAACATCACTGCTTAACCCAACGCCTAAGAATGAAAGAAAGGTTTCATATGAAATAAACGAAGGTAGCGCTCTAGATACATCTGTCACGATGATAGAAATCAGATAAGGCAGGATATTACGAAAAATCATCCGCAAGGTCGGTGTTCCTAGTGTTTTTGAGGCTAAATTATACTCGCGGTCGCGGATGATCATGACTTGTACCCGAATAAAGTAAGCTACGCTCAGCCAGCTCGTCACACACATCGCAAAAATCAAATTCCAAAATCCGGAACCAAATGTATACGAGAGAACGATAACGATCAGTAAAGTTGGCACATTCGAGATGATGTTGTAAATTTCCAACATGAAACGGTCAATTGCTTTCGATGTTCCCCAAATCGCCCCTACTACTACACCAATAACTGTAGTGATCAATGTAGCAATGACACTGATGGAAATTGATGTTTTTGCCCCTGCCCAAACTGCATCGAATAAGGACATGCCGTTAGCATCCGTACCAAACCAAAATTTTGCACTTGGTGGATTATAGCGTTTCGTAAAATCATTGATATCTTTTACATCCATAAATTTGTATCCGCTGAATAATGGCTGGATAAAGCTCATCAATAAGACAGCCAGCATCAGTATCAGCATAAAAATCGCAACTTTGTTTGAAAAGAATTTACGCATGACCGAACGCCAATACGAATACTTCGGCGTATCAATCTTTTCTGAAGCTAACGAATTCGTTTCTACAAAAATGAATTCGTTCATTTGTTCTGTTTTCACATTTTCCAAGCTATTTTCCTCCTGACGATAGTTTGATTCGCGGATCGACTAATGCCATCGCAATGTCCCCGGCTAAGATTGAAAATACGGATACTGTGGTAAAGACAAAAACGATTGCGATAACTAATGGATTGTTATGGGTAATGATCGCATCAGGTAGCATTTTCCCCATACCTGGTGCAGCAAACACTGTTTCTGTGATCGTCGCCCCAGCAATCGCTCCGATGATACTTCCTGGAATCCCATTGACGATTGGGATAGCTGCATTTTTGAAAATGTGTTTTCTAGCAATTTCTTTCGCATTCAAACCTTTTGCTTTCGCAAATTTAACATAATCGGAAGACTGTTGGTCGATCATGTAACGTCTCAGCCAAATAACGATTCCAGAAACAGACAATAGTCCTAGAATCACTGTCGGTAATATATAGGAGCGAATATCTTGTGCGCCCAATGCTGGGAAGGAATCTGGCAAAGAAAACCAGCTGCTTCCAATAAATCGGAAGAAATAGATAAAGGCTAGACTTGGCACGGAGATCAGCACCGTTACGATAGCGATCCCTGCTTTATCTGGTATCTTTCCTTTGTAACGAGCCATCAACATCGCAGCAGGTATACCGATCGCATAAGCAATAATAACAGCGACAGCTCCCATACGAAATGATGTACCGATCATCGATGGGTCTTGGTGATTCGTGTCTGTGATGACGTAATTATCAGAAAAATATTTTTTGTCTCGTGAAGAGATGTTTTTTGTTTTCTGATATTGACGGAGATAGATATTAGCAGAAGAGCGCGCTGTAAAATCATCATTAAATGTTATCTCTGTACTTTCTGTTTTCCCTTGTCCTCCTGAGATGATGCTTGTTACCGCTTGTCCGGCAAATGTCGGATATGAAGTGCCTAGATTCAAATGAACGATATTTTGATGGATATAAGGAAATTGTCCATTGAAATAGATTTGGTATTTATATTGTGTTCCTGAACCGACAAGTGCCCAACCGACCAATTCATCGTTTTCGATACGCAGAGAATGTTTTAAGTTAGGATTGCTGGCATCTTTTACTTTCCATGGGTGATCGATTTGGATCATATTCGCATAGAAATTCACTACGCGTTTTACTAATGGAATATCTTTTGTCGCATAATATTCTTTGCTGATTGGAAATTGTTTGAGCGTCCAACCATTTTTCTTCGCCCAATCTTGGTATTTTTCTTCTAACTGCTCAGAAGAGGCTTTTTCTGATGAACTGCTTCCTACTTCTTTTTTCAGTTCTTTCGTCGTGTGGTATTCGATATAACCCATCTTGCTGAAGGCTGTATTTTCATAATCTGCCAGTTCATCTGGTTTTGCCTTTAATTTTCCGTAATTCACATCATTTTGAAATATCGTTTTTCTCGGAACAAGTGAATAGATCACCGCATAGGTTAAGGTAGTTACAAGAAAAATACTAAGTATAGAGCGCAGGACCCTAAATAAAAGGTATCTTTTCACAATTTTCCCTCTCTTTCATCATATAAGTAAAAAAGGCTACAATAGAAATTGAAAGCCTTTTTTACTATTCATTCAGCTAAATTACTTAGAACTTGTTGTTTCTGCTTCTTTCGCAGTTTCTTCTTTTTTCGTTTCCCAAGCTTTCTTCGCTTTGTCGTATTGATCTGTTGTGACGATATCGCTTTGTACTTCTACATATTTCAATTTGTTTGCAGCAATACCTGCCCAACCATATGGTCCGCTAAATGGTACTACATTTGTGACACGCGGCGTCCCACCATCTGCATAAATTGGTACTTGCAAAGCATTATCTAACAACCAAGCTTCTGCATCTGCATAAGCAGTATAACGAGCATCTAAATCATCAGTGATAGCAGCGGCTTTATCCAATAATGCGTCGTATTCAGACAAGTTGATTGCTTTTTTCGCAGCAGTTGATGGATCCGTTCCTTGTACTACGGCAGAAGCTTCCAGTCCAAGTGTATGGATCATATCCCCTTTGCGTGAATCATAGATATTCAAGTAAGAAGATGGATCAGTGTAGTCTGGACCCCAACCAGAGGCATTTGTAATGTCAAAGTCGCCAGCTTGTCCGGTCGTTGCTTGATAAGTAGCAGCTAAATATTTATCTTCATTCAATAGTTGAACATCAACCACTACGTTATCTGATCCTAAAGAAGTTTCCACTGATTTTTTCAAAGATTTGACCATGTTGACACTAATCTCAGAAGTTTCCTCAACTGGCATATCTAAATGAATAGGGAATTGCACACCTTTTGCTTCTAGTTCTGTTTTTGCTTTTTCCATATATTCTTTGGCTTTGTCTGCGTTATAATACCCATCTTGTCCATCAGATAAATTTACATCGCCAAAAGCATCGGAATCCAGTGCTTTTAATTTACTTGCCACTGTATCACCGTAAGGTTTTCCGCCAATTTCTACAAAATCGGCAGGAACAAGTGTATTACGTAATGCTTTAGTGGCTCCTTCTTCTCCTACACTTTGTGCGTTATAGCTTTTCTTATCAAATCCGAATAGAATAGCTAAACGGAAATTGCGGTCTAAAATAGCTTTCTGTGTATCTTCTTTTTCTTTATCTGTTGTTTTTGAAGTTGCATCAAATGTACCTCGGTTAAAGTTAAATGTTAAATTGTATGTGGATCCACCTGTTTGAGACCAAGTCACACCATCTGGATAAGCTTTTGTTACGTCTTTATATCCTGGTGAATTTGGATAAACACGAGCAAGAGATAATTCTCCATTTTCGTAAGATTTAAATAACCCATCGGGATCACTTCCATCATTGTAGGTCCATTTTACTGTGTCTAAATGGACATTTTTAGGATCCCAATAAGATTCATTCTTCGTATATTCGATAACTGATTTAGCTGTATTGTTTGCAAGGATGAAGGGTCCATTATAAAGGATGGAGTCTGGTGTTGGTTTACCGAAATCTTTCCCTTTTGATTTTAGGAACTCTTCATTGATTGGATATAAGATACCATAAGTCGTTTTTGAGTTCCAGAATGGTTCAGGTTTATTCAATGTGTATTGCAACGTATAGTCATCTACTGCTTTTACCCCAACAGTAGAAAAATCATTCGTTTTACCATCTATATAATTAGATAAGCCTTTGATACTATCTGCCACGATATATAACGTTTCTGATTGTACATCTACCGCGTGTTTCAACCCAGTAACAAAGTCATTTGCTGTCACATCAGCCCCATACTCATTTCCTTCACTATCCACCCAAGGAACACCTTTGCGAAGATGATACGTATAAGTCAACCCGTCATCACTAACTTCCCATGACTTAGCCATATCGCCTTTCAGGTTCCCGTATTGGTCATTTTCCAAAAGACCTTCCACAAAGTTAGTATAGTGGTCACTATTCGTTTTACGGGATGAGAATGTGTAATCTAGCGTTTCAAGATCTGTTACATATACAGAACTATATTCTGATACAAGGTCACTTTTCTTTGAAGAGCTAGACCCTTTTGCATTACTCCCGCATGCTCCCAGCATAACGGCACTTACTAGAAGCAAAGCTAAAACTTTTTTCATATAATGTATATCCCCCTCTTATTTATACTGCTTTCACCCTTTTCAACCCCTATTAACCAGATAATTGCGCAACATATTTAATTAATAAATCACCTGAAATAATTAAAAGATAATGAAAGTTATTGAAATAATACATTTGGCGTTAGGCAATGTCAAGGTGATTCAGCAAAATAATTCGAATTATCTGAAATTTATATATATAACTATATATGCAATTATCTAACTTTTTCTTTTTATCATTAAGAAAATAAAAAAATAAATATCATTAATGTAATAAGCGTAAAACGAATGTACTCGAAGAAAAAAGCGTTGAAAGAATTATCTTTCCATAATTTTTTTATGTATAGCATATCCCACTTTTATACGAAAAATAATATATATATGCATGTAGTTTATATAATTATTAAAAATAATCTTTGAGAGGAAAAAGCGAACGAATAAAAATTACTTAAGTTATATATTTGAACGTTTTCTCATTTTAAACTCATTTAAAAGAAACCGGATTCCCAACAAAAAAAGCTTCTAATTTTCGTACGATAACTACGTTGGTCCTTAAACTTCATACTTTTTTATGATTTTTCAGCGGTTTTCGATGGTATACTTTTTAGATGGAGGAGATGTCTATGCGGTATATATCAAAATTTTTATTAGGGATTTATTTATTCTTTCTATTATGGTTGATTTTATTCAAGCTATCATTTAATCTTCCACAATTTCTCACTTATTCTTACAGCAATGTCAATCTCGTCCCTTTTTCTACTTTTTCTTTTGAAAATACGACGGTTTTGCGCGAGACCACTTATAACTTCATTGTCTTTTTTCCTTTTGGGGTGCTTTTGAATGTCAATTTCAAAGGGCTTTCCTTTTCTAAAAAATTAGGGATCATTTTCCTTGTAAGCTTCTTCGCAGAGTTTATTCAATTCCTATTCGGTATTGGTGTAGCGGATATCACTGATGTAATTACTAATACAACAGGAGGTCTGATTGGATTATGGTTCTATCAGCTTTTAAACAAACACCTATCGACAAATAAGTTGGATCGCCTAGCCGTTATTTTGGGGTACGTTTTATTGTTATTTCTAATCGTAGCTTTTTTATTTTTGACACGTACTATCCGTCTTCGATAAAATCGTTCATAAAAAAGGACCGTCACAGATACATTCCAGTGTGTACCTATGACAGTCCTTTTTTATTCAATTATTGATTCTCAAAAAAATCGATTTTCACCTCTGCTATTTGGAGTATACATCTTACACATTGAAGCAGTCAGGATATGTTTCCCTTTGTTTTTTATCAAAAAATAGTAAAGTAACGGTTATGTCTATTTTCAGATTAATTACATCAATGAAATGTCCTTTTCATTGAAAAACAAGTATTATCATAACTCCTTCATAATTTAAGTACGCATTTTAATCAAAAATGATTATTTTTTTAGCTTAAATGCTTTATATCTTAACATTTTCCTATTCGACACTTAAATCGATTGAGAAATTTTCGTTCTTCTTTATACCCCATATAGGTATATCTATTTATTGTAAAAAGCTTGTTCTATAAATAATTTTTCTTCTTTTCTATCATTTTTCTCTCTTATGAAGGTATCTTTTTCCTTGATTTCTGCCAGTAGATTTTACCTGATCCTACTTTTTGAAGGCATTTCAAAGGAAAAAGTAGCAGTTTTTAGAAGTAGCAGAGAAATCAAAACAAGTGTATCGTTATTTTTTAACTATTAAATAACATGTAAAATATAGTTGGTTCGTTATTTTTCACTCTTCTGAATTTACTTTTTTAACCCCATCTGAACTCTTGTTAATATTTATTCATTTCTATTGTATATCCCCTGACAAAAGAAATCTATATGCCTCCTTTAACTAATCTATTGTTTTTTTAGCTATCATAAAGTTATCCACTGTGGAAAAACTAACGATTTTTTTCGATACACTTTTTTAAAAATTTTTTCCACAAATAAAAACATGTTTACAGCAGTATGATTCTGCTGTAAACCTGTTTTTATTAAATAGATAGAATATTAGCTTACATAAAGATGTTTATTTTTTTATTGCTGCGAATAATGTCAAAAATACCGTGACACCAACTACTGTCCAAGTCAAATGACCTTGATCCAAATAAATAAGCATCGTGACAAAACTAGTAATCAGTCCTACATGAAGTCTTTTTTGATCCATCTGCATCCCTCTTTGAATACTAGTATCACTCGGATATTTGATCGTTTGTTTATTTTTTCTATATTTTTCTCTTAAATTTTAAACACGGATCATTTTATCGATATTGTGATTCAATGGTACGGCTTGGGATGATCCAAGCAGCCAGAATCACGATGTTTGCGATCAGCACGGCTACTGGCGCTACTAAATAGCCTAAGACAATTCCTAAAACATTCAAGCCAATCGATAAGTATGATTTCTTGTAATCATTCAGCATCGTCTTCAATGCTTTCTCGTGACCCTTATTTGCTTTGACAAGTTCTTTTGCCAAGATATAATACGCAATGTTAGCGGTCAAGGTAACAAAACCATAAGTCATTTCTGGAGCCAGACTATTGATGTACTCACTAATCCATGAAGTGGCAAATGGAAAAAGTGAAAGCGCAAAAATAAAGAAACTGTTCGCCCATAAGACCCGTCCATTTATCTTATGTACAACTTGAAATAAATGATGATGATTGTTCCAGTAAATCGCTAAGATGATGAAACTGACAATATAGATAAAAAATCGGTAACCTAATGCAGCGAGCGCCTCCCACGTATCTCCGTTAGGTTCATGAAGTTCTAAAACTAAAATAGTCATGATAATGGCGATTACAGCATCTGTAAATGCTTCAAGACGATTTTTAGGCATGATATTCTCCTCCTTTTCCGCTCTATTTTAGATGATAAACAAGGGAAAAAGCAATTGTTTGATCATTTAAGTAGATGAAGTAAAAATCAGTCTGCAGTTGGAGGTGTTTTTAGAGAATCCCTGTTATACTTTTTCTATAGTAAAGAATGAACAAGAGGAGGGTTTTGTATGCGTCAAAAAAATATGTTCTTAAATATCTTCATGGTTCTTTTAGTGTTGATTGCCGCTAGCTTTGTCATCAGTCTTTTTGTTAGTGTCGTAAGTGGCCTTTTATGGTTTGCGGTCAAAGTTTTGATTCCGATCGCACTTATCATCTGGCTCGTTCGTTGGATCAAAGGCAATACACATCGAAAAAACTATTATTAATGAATCACATGATCACTCCGTTATGATATAACTTACTTAAAAATAGGGTCGCGACATAAGTTCGCGACCCTATTTGATATATCATATATGAATTTTCCCAATTATCCTAATGCTACATCCAAGATCATCATAATGATAAATCCGCTCATAACACCAAAAACTGCAAAATGACGTTTGCTAGACAATGTCTGCTGTGCTTCGGGAATCAATTCTTCCACCACGACATAAATCATCGCTCCTGCAGCAAAAGCAAGTGCATAAGGAAGCAGCAGCTCCACTTTCGTTACTAGTAGTGCGCCAATCACCCCAGCGATTGGTTCAACGATTCCAGAAGCTTGTCCGTAAACAAAGGCCTTTTTACGGCTCAGACCTTCTTGTCGCAATGGGATTGATACAGCTGCTCCTTCTGGGAAGTTTTGGATACCAATACCTAGCGCCACCGAAACAGCGGCTAGTATAGCGGCTGTCGGATTATCCGCAGTTGCTGCTGCACCGAATGCTACCCCTACGGCTAAACCTTCGGGAACATTATGCAATGTAATAGAAAAAACAAGCAAGATTGTCCGCTTTAAATGGGTAGGCAATCCTTCTGCTTCATGTTGCGGTCCAAAATGCATATGGGGCAGTGTTTTATCTGCCATATATAAAAACACCCCACCTAAACCAAATCCAATACTTACAACTAGCCAAGCAATATCTCCATTTTCTTCTGCTTTTGTAATCGCTGGATCGAGCAAGGACCAAAAACTTGCAGCAATCATGACACCAGAAGCAAATCCTAACATCAAATTTAGCACTTCTTTTTTGATTTCTTTAAAGAAAAAAACCAATCCGGCACCAAGAGCTGTCATAAAATAAGTGAAAGCTGTCCCAGCAAGTGCTTGCTGCCAAGGATCAAGCCTCAATAGCCATTCAACCATGCCATTCCCCTCTCTTGAATCTATTTATGTACTACTCTAGCATATTCCCAAAAACATGACTACATTTTTGTGAAAAGACGAATTAGTTGGGATTTTCGATAAAAAGTTCTATACTCTAGATACAAAAAATTTATGGATCATCATTGCTAAAGGAGTGAAACACCATGTCAAAAATCAATGCAGGAGTCGCAATGGTAAAAGTTCTTGAAAGCTGGGGTATCGACCATATTTATGGCATTCCCGGAGGATCTTTCAATTCGATTATGGATGCGCTATATCACGAAAAAAACGAAATCAAATATATTCAAGTCCGTCATGAAGAAGTCGGTGCACTAGCAGCAGCCGCAGATGCAAAATTAACCGGGAAAGTCGGCGCTGTCTTCGGCTCTGCAGGACCTGGTGCGACACATTTGATCAATGGTTTGTATGATGCACAGATGGACCATGTGCCTCTAGTAGCGTTCTTAGGACAAGTTGCTTCTACATCCATGAACTATAACTCTTTCCAAGAATTAAACGAAAATCCTATTTTCGCAGATGTCAGCGTATACAATCGTACAGTCATGACGCCCCAAAGTCTTCCACATGTCGTAGATGAAGCCATTAAAGCCGCCTATGAGCATAAAGGTGTGGCTATCGTGACGATTCCTGTTGATCTTGGTTTTGAAGAAATTGATGAACAACCTTTCTCTACTGCTCACACTCACAAAACAAGTGTGATATTACCAGAAGAAAAAGATTTGCTGACTGCTTTGCCTTATCTTGAAAAAGCAAAAAAACCAGTTCTTTATGTTGGTCAAGGAACGCGAAACGGATTTCCGCAAATCAAAGAATTCTCAGAACATTTTTCAGTTCCTATTGTCGCTTCCGTTCTAGCAAAAGGAATTATTCCTGATGATTATGAAAACTTTCTTGGTTTTGCTGGACGTGTCGCTACTAAACCCGGAAATGAAGCATTGGCAGAAGCCGATCTGATCTTATTTGTCGGTAGCGACTTCCCGTTTGGACGTGCATTTTTTAATCCAACTGCTGAATTTATCCAAATCGATATTGATGCGTCAAAATTCGGACGGCGCCATGAAACATCGCTGTCGATTCTCGGTGATGCAAACACAGCTTTGCAAAGACTGGTCGAATTAGGTGATGCTCGTCCTGCTGATAGCTGGTACCTAGCAAATCAGGAAAATAAAGAAAAATGGGTAAATTGGTTGAAATCTTTTGAAGATCGTGAGGAAGAACCGATTCGACCAGAGGCTGTCTATAAAGAAATCAATCGGATTGCTGAAGACGATGCGATTTTCGTCACAGATGTCGGTAACACGACTATCCATTCTATTCGCTTATTAAATATGAACGGTAAACAAAAACATACAACCTCTGGATGGTTCGCAACTATGGGTAATGGTGTGCCTGGAGGAATTGCCGCACAACTAAGCTACCCAGAAAAACAAGTATTTACCTTAAGTGGTGATGGCGGATTTGCTATGGTCATGCAAGATATCATTACACAAGTCAAATATCAGCTTCCAATTATCAATGTTGTTTTTTCTAATGATTCTTTTGGTTTCATCGAAGCAGAACAAGAAGATACGGAACAAAAGAAATTCGGTGTATTTTTAGAAGATGCAGATTTCGGTAAAGTTGGAGAAGCCCTCGGTGCAAAAAGCTTTACAGTCACAGAATACTCGCAACTTCGGTTTGCCTTTGATGCAGCCGCAAAATCAGACCGTCCTGTAGTGATCGATGTGAAAATCAATAATAAGCGTCCATTGCCAGTAGAAGATCTTCATTTAGATCCAAGAAAATATTCTGAAGAAGAAATCCAAGCATTCAAAGAAAAATATGAAGTCCATGATTTGCCAGTATTGAATGAATTATATGAAAAGAGGTTGTGACAACTGCGCTATGCTTCGAGTAATAAGATAAAATTTGTGCCTATTGCTTTTCACATTTTTGCATAAATTTGTCTCGATACCTAAAGATTACCTCGTGCATATTTGTCCATAATAAAAAAGCCAGCTACCAATTGCAACAGTCAAACTGTTACCGGAAGCTGGCTTTTTTATTTGATTGATTTCACTTATCTAAACGCATAGACGATATGTGTGATGCCGAATAACATAAAATAGAACCCAACTAAAAAGCTTAATGTCAACGCAGAAGAAATTGGATTAAACAATAAGAAAATTCCTAATAAAATTCCTAAAATATTGACGATGATCGTAAACCAATAATATCCTTCACTTACTCCTCTTGCCAAGTCAGCAGTAAATAACGCTAAAACGGAATCAGCAATAAACCATACTGCAAAAACAAAAGGTAATGCTGCGACTCCTGCACCAATATTGAATAAGAAAAAGACGCCAACTAGAATATCGATGATCCCGATTATTAAGGGCATCTTTCCTTTATATCCTGTTAGCTCTTTTAATCTGTTACGTACAAATAGTTCAAATATCCCTTTAATAAAGGCAAAAATCGCAAAGACTACTACAATTGCAACTAAATTTCCGACAGGGTCTTGAAATGATAACAATGAGACAAGTACAAATAAAATTCCCAAAATCAATGAGCCCCAGTCGATGGTTCTTTTTTCATCCATTTTCAATCCTTCTTTCATTTCTTTTACAGTTTTATAGTACTCCCTCTTATAAATAACGTCAAAAATTATGCTGTTGCAAACTAAAAAATCCTATAGCAGCTATTTCTACTCCTCTTTTATGTTTATTTTCTTCATTCTGTTTCACGTGAAACACAAAGAATGTTCGATTGCCTTGAATCTTTTACCTTTCCCCTATATAATTCTATAAGACTTGTCAAAAACTAATAATGATAAAAGTGAGGAAAAAAATTGATTACTGTAAATGATGTGAGTTTGCACTTTTCAGACCGCAAACTATTTGATGATGTGAATATTAAATTTACCCCCGGAAACTGCTATGGCTTGATTGGTGCAAATGGTGCAGGTAAATCAACGTTCCTTAAAGTGTTATCAGGGGATCTGCAGCCTTCCACAGGTTCCGTTACTATGGGACCAGATGAACGGATGGCCGTATTGAAACAGAACCATTACGACTATGAAGACTATACTGTACTTGAAACAGTCATCATGGGGCACAAGCGTCTGTATGAAGTGATGAAAGAAAAAGATGCGATTTACATGAAAGAAGATTTCACTGACGAAGATGGTATTCGAGCAGCTGAATTAGAAGGAGAATTTGCTGAGCTTAATGGATGGGAAGCAGAACCAGAAGCAGCTGTTTTACTGCAAGGTCTGAACATCCCTGAAGAATTGCACCATCAGCAAATGAGTGAATTGACTGGCGGACAAAAGGTAAAAGTGTTGTTAGCACAAACACTATTTGGTAAACCTGATGTTCTTTTACTAGACGAACCAACAAACGGTCTGGATATCCAATCGATCAATTGGTTGGAAGAATTTTTGATCAATTTTGAAAATACTGTGATCGTTGTCTCCCATGACCGTCACTTTTTGAACAAAGTATGTACACATATGGCGGATCTGGATTTTGGTAAAATCAAACTTTATGTAGGAAATTATGATTTTTGGTTGGAATCTAGTCAATTGGCGGCTAAGCTCCAAGCGAATGCAAATGCAAAAAAAGAAGAACAAATCAAAGAGCTTCAAGAATTCATTGCTCGCTTTAGTGCGAATGCATCAAAATCAAAACAAGCAACTTCACGTAAAAAAATGCTTGAAAAAATTACTTTGGACGATATCCAGCCTTCTTCTAGACGTTACCCATTCGTTGGATTCAAACCTGAACGTGAGATCGGAAACGACTTATTGCAGGTAGAAAATGTAAGTGTAACGATTGATGGAAAGAAAATTTTAGATGATATATCTTTTAATTTAAGCAAAGAAGACAAGGTTGCTTTTGTCGCAGAAAATGATATAACAACAACGACGCTATTCAAAGTTATTATGGGTGAAATTACACCAGATACTGGAACAGTACGTTGGGGAGTAACAACAAGTCATTCTTATTTACCAAAGGATACAACGAAAGAATTCGACACGGATCTAACGATTTTAGACTGGTTGCGCCAATATGCAAGTAAAGAAGAAGATGACAACACCTTCTTAAGAAGTTTCTTAGGAAGAATGCTGTTTTCTGGTGAAGAAGTATTGAAACCAGTGAATGTTTTATCTGGTGGAGAGAAAGTCCGTTGCATGCTCTCAAAAATGATGCTTTCGAAAGCTAACGTACTTGTATTAGACGATCCAACGAACCATTTAGACTTAGAATCAATCACCGCATTGAATGACGGCTTGATGGCATTTACTGGCTCGATCCTGTTTGCCTCTCATGACCATCAATTTATCCAAACATTGGCAAACCGGATCATTGCTCTTTCAGATAAAGGTGTGATTGATCGGGCAGATACGACATATGATGAATTCTTGGAAAACACAGATATTCAAAAACAATTGAACGAGTTATGGGCGTAATGGCCTATTTAGCTTAAAAAACAAAAAAACAGCGACCACTAAGAGATAGGATGCTCATCTATCTTTTAAGAGTCGCTATTTTTGTTACATTCAAATCCTGGGCTTTTTTACAGAAAGAGTTACTTCTTTTATCGACTGATTCCCATCGAAAAAATCGCGATACAGCCATAGCCTGTGTGACTGGCGATCGTTGGTCCTAAGGGATAAAGCTTCACATCTTTCATCTTTATCTGCTCTTCCAAAAGCCGTTTTGCCTTCTCCGCGCTCTCTAGATCCCCAGCGTAAGCCACATAAACGATTTGATCAAGTGGCGCAACGATTGTTTTTACTGTCTCATTGACGATTGTCTGGATCGACTTGTTCCTTCCGCGAACTTTGTCAACATTCGTCAGCCTTCCTTCTTTATCTACCGTAATAATAGGCTTTACACTCAATAGACTGCCCAGAGTAGCACTTGCTTTGGAAATTCTACCGCCTCGTTCTAGATACTTCAAATCGTCTACAGTTACCCATGAATGGACTTTCAAATAATTTTTTTCCAGCCACTCTAGGGTTTCTTCGATACTTTTCCCTTCTTTTTTCAATCTTGCAGCTTCCAATACTAAAAGCCCTTCCCCGATACTTGCAGCTTTTGTATCAAAAACATAGATCTCAGGGTCTTCATATTCTTCCTTCAGTAATTCAACAGCTTGAAGCGCACTGCTGTAAGAGCCGCTTAATCCACTGGAAAAAGCCACATATAAGACAGGAATCTGTTTTTCCGCATAAGAACGGAAAAATTCTAAATATCGGCCAACATTGATTTGTGATGTCGTAGGCATCGCACCATTTTTCAGCTGATTCATGTAGCGGTCATAATTGAATGTCTTTCCGAGATCATCTACTAACTCTTGATCATTCAATTGGAGATTCATTGATAAAAAATCAATTTTTTCTTCTGCTAATACATGGTATGGCAGATCACAACAAGAATCTGTTACAATTTGATACACATTTTTCAACCCCTTCTCGTTACATTTTACCCTTATCGTCTATTATAGCAAATCTCTTGCGCTAGACACACTTTTACCGGTTTATTTTCGCAAGTTCTAATCAAAATAAGAGGTTGTGACAGAAGTGGTCAGCTTCAAGAAATAAGAAGGAATTTACGAAAATTGCTTCTCAAATTTTTGTGAAATTTCGGCTTATTTCCGTAGAAGCTACTTCTGGAACACCGTTTAGGAGGTTGTGAAAAAGCTTCTCTGCATCAAGCAGTAAGAACAATCAGATAAAAATAGCACGCCATATTTTTCATCTGATTGGGTTTAGTGCCGTAGATGCAAGCTTTTGAACACCGTTTAAGAAAGAGGTCGTGAACCTGCCGTTTCACTCCGAGTCACAAGGAGCAATTTCAAAAAAACAGCTTCTCATGTTTGATGATATTGTGACTTGTGACCGAGGAGTTGGCAGGAGAACACTGTTTATTCAAAAAAAGGGAACTGCGACAAGACTTTTGTCACAGTCCCTTATATTCTGAATAAACAGTGTTCAAGAGACAGCCTATCGGCAATAAGGCTAAACGTCTCTTTCACTACCTCTTCAAGTGATTATTATCGTATAGATAAACACTTCGACTCGCTCTGGTAAGAACGTCCTGATTCAGTCGTCGTTTTTATCCTTAGATTTGCGCCCAGACGCTTTCTAAGATGTTTGTTTGTGTTCTATCAGGTCCGACAGAAAATGTTGAGATACGTACACCAACAAGCTCTGAGATACGACGTACATAGTTACGTGCGTTTTCTGGCAGTTCTGCAAGTGTTTTGCATCCTGTAATATCTTCTGACCAGCCTGGCAACTCTTCATAGATTGGTTTGCAGCGGTTCAACTCTTTCAAGCTTGCTGGATAGTGGTAGATTAGTTCGCCATCTAATTCATAAGCCGTGCAAATTTTTACGGTTTCCAATCCACTTAATACATCGATTGAGTTTAAAGATAGGTTGGTAATACCTGAAACCCGTTTAGAATGGCGCATAACTACAGAATCAAACCAGCCGACACGACGAGGACGTCCTGTTGTCGTACCGTATTCTCGTCCTACTTTGCGGATTTGTTCACCTGTTTCATCAAATAGTTCAGTTGGAAATGGTCCATCACCGACACGTGACGTATAGGCTTTGCAGACGCCGACGACTTTATTGATTTTTGAAGGTCCTACACCGCTTCCGATTGTAACACCACCGGCTACTGGATTAGAAGAAGTAACAAAAGGATAGGTTCCTTGATCGATATCCAACATGACTCCTTGTGCCCCTTCAAACAACACGCGTTTACCTGCATCTAAGGCGTCATTCAAGATAACCGAAGTATCTGTGACGTATTGTTTGATTTGTTGACCATATTCATAATATTCTTCAAAAATATCATCAAAATCAAGTGGTTCTGAATCAAACATTTTTACAAATTGACGGTTTTTATCATCTAGATTCAAACGAAGACGTTCTTCAAAAATTTCTTTATCCAATAAGTCTGCGATGCGGATACCTACACGAGCGGCTTTATCCATATAAGCTGGTCCGATTCCTTTGATCGTTGTACCGATTTTGTTTTCACCTTTCGCATCTTCTTGTAATTGGTCCAATTTGATATGATAAGGCAAGATTACGTGTGCGCGGTCAGAAATACGCAGATTACTTGTTTCTACACCTTTTTCATGTAAATAAGCTAATTCTTTGACCAATGATTTAGGATTGACTACGACGCCGTTTCCAATCACACTGATCTTGTCTTTATAAAAAATCCCAGAAGGAATCAAATGCAGTTTATAAGTCACACCATTGAATTTGATTGTATGCCCTGCATTGTCGCCACCTTGGTACCGTGCAATCACTTCAGCATTTTCACTGAGAAAGTCTGTGATTTTTCCTTTCCCTTCATCGCCCCATTGCGTACCTACTACTACTACAGATGACATGTGAACACCTCGTTCTATATTATTTAATCCTGAACCATTGTATCAATAATAGATACATAATTCAAATAAAATCGAATGATTTTTATTTTTATTTTATAAAAACGCTTAAAAAACGAACTTTTATCCTTTTAGAATGATTATTAAAAAAGAGGTTGTGACAGAAGTGGTCAGCTTCAAGAAATAAGAAGGAATTTACGAAAATTGCTTCTCATATTTTTGTGAAATTTCGACTTATTTCCGAAGAAGCTACTTCTGGAACACCGTGAATCAGAGGTTGTGAAAAAGCTTCTCTGCATCAAGTCATAAGAACAGCCAAACAAAAATAGCTCCTCCTATTTTTCGTTTGGTTGGGCTTATTACCGCAGATGCAAGCTTTTGAATACCGTTTAAGGAAGAGGTTGTGAAATCAGCGTTCTGACCTGAGTATTAGAGAAACAAACGTCAAAATAGTTCCTCATATTTTGCCGTTTGCTGAGCTAATACCAAGGGTCAGCTGATTGAACACCGTTTATTCGGAAAAAGGGATTGTGACAAGACTTTTGTCACAATCCCTTTGGAGATCTGTTTTAATTAAGTGCTCTAGTCACTCTTGCAGTTACTCGTCGCATCTTATACGAGTGCCCTTGGTCATTGCGCAAGGCTGAACGCTGCTTTCACAACCTATTCTTTAAAATTCTTCTCTTGGCGAAAGCGACGAAAATTTATTGTATTCTTTGATAAACAGCAGTTCAACTGTTCCTCGCGCACCGCTTCGGTTCTTCTCGATGATGACTTCGATGACGTTATCATTTTTTGGCTCATTTCCATCATCGTCATCTCCGCCTTCTCTTTCATAATAATCATCCCGATACAAGAAGGCTACGATGTCCGCATCTTGTTCGATTGATCCGGATTCACGAATATCACTTAGTACTGGACGTTTGTCTTGTCGCTGTTCTACTCCACGAGACAACTGCGAAAGAGCAATGACAGGTACTTTCAGTTCTTTTGCCAGTTTTTTCAGTTGGCGGGAGATATCTGATACTTCTTGTTGACGGTTCTCTTTACCGTTCCCTTCAATCAACTGCAAATAATCGATCAATATCAAGCCTAGGTTGCCTTTTTCTTGCGCTAGTTTCCGACATTTCGCGCGGATCTCAGAGATCTTGATCCCTGGTGTATCATCGATAAAAATATTTGCTCGAGAAAGACTTCCCATCGCAACGATCAGATTCGACCATTCTTCTTCCGAAAGCTGACCTGTACGCAAATGGCTAGCTTCAATCGAACCTTCTGCACAAAGCATCCGATTTACAAGAGATTCCGCCCCCATTTCCAGACTGAATATCGCAACAGAACGATCTGTTTTGGTTCCTACATTTTGAGCAATATTCAATGCGAACGCTGTTTTACCTACCGCTGGACGGGCAGCCAGAATGATTAGTTCTTCGGGCTGGAAACCTGCTGTCATTTTGTCCAGACCTTGATAGCCAGTTGGTAGGCCTGTGATTTCTTCATTGTTTTGAGCTAGTCGATCGATATTTTCAATCGTTGAGTTCAGTACTTCAGCAATGGATAAAAAGCCGCTTCGATTTCTTTTTTCCGAAACCTCCAAGATACTGCGTTCTGCATCATCTAAGATCGTCTGAACTTCTTCTCCTTGCTCGAATCCTTTTGTAACGATCCCTGTTGCTGTCTGAATCAATATACGCAATAATGATTTTTCTTCAACGATTTTCGCATAGTAGACGATATTTGCTGCTGTCGGAACTGCTAAAGCCAAATCTGATAGGTAACTTAAACCACCGGCATCTTCTAACAAATTTGCTTGTTCTAGCCGGTCTTTAACAGTAACAACGTCAATCGCTTCATTACGATCGTTCAACTCGATCATTGTCTCAAAAATAATTTGATGGCCGCGACGATAAAAGTCTTTTGGCTCTATGTACTCCATGGCATCAATGATCGTTTCTGCATCAAGAAAAACAGAGCCTAGAACCGCTTGTTCAGCTTCAATATTTTGCGGTGGGATTCGATCCTGCCACACTTCATTCATACGTATCGCTCCTTGTCTTCAATTGCTTCATTTTACAAGAAAATGATGGAAAAGTCATCATTCGCATCGAAAGTATCATAAAAAAATAGCTCTCTTTTATTATACTCGTTTTCTTCATGCTATTTTACTGTTCTCAAAAAAGAAACCGAAATCAATCTGAAATCGATATGCAGCTTGTGCTTTTGTTGCTGCAGCTGCTTTTCTCAGATAAATTTCGGTTTGTATTTTCTCCTTCTGGTTCTTCTTACCAGCTGAACATCACTATCAAGACTTGTTATTCTTGTACGACATGAACTTTGATCGTAGCCGTCACCTCATGATGCAACTTCACAGGTACGTTTGTGTAGCCTAGTGAACGGATTGGGTTTTCTAGTTCGATTTTTCGTTTATCTAATTTTATTTTGTATTGTTTGTTTAGCCCTTCAGCAATTTGTTTTGAAGGAATCGATCCAAACAAACGGCTGTCTTCCCCTGCTTTTGCTTTTAACTCGACTACCGTATCTTCTTTTTCCAAGAATTCTTTTAATTTTTTAGCTTCTTCCAAGATTTCAGCTTCGTGTTTTTCTTGGGCTTTCTTCTGTCCAGCTAACTGACTGATACTACTTTTCGTTGCTTCTTTTGCCAAGTTATTTTTGATTAGATAATTTTGTGCATAACCTGCTGGAACTTCTTTGATGTCCCCTTTTTTACCTTTTCCTTTTACGTCTTGTAAAAAAATTACTTTCATTTGGATTACTCCTTATCATATATTTGATTCATATTTTCTTTGATTGCAGCAAAAAGCTTCTGTTTTGTTTCTTCAACTGTCGTATTCTCCAGTTGAGTAGCTGCATTTGTGAAGTGTCCTCCACCACCTAAGGATTCCATGATGATTTGGACATTGATCGTACCGGTACTTCGGGCACTGATTCCAATCAATCCGTCTGTCCGCTTCGTAATGACGAAAGCTGCGTTGATATTGATCATCGAAAGCAGTGTATCTGCTGTTTTTGCCGCTATGACACTATTATACTCTTTTTCATCTGTTCCTGCCGCCACAACAATATCAGAAGTCACATACTCGCTTCCAGCAATCAAATGACTGATTTCCAAGTATGTCGCTAAGTCTGAGCTCAATAAATATTGTACTAAGGATGCGTCTGCTCCACAAGACCTTAAATAGCTAGCAACATCAAAAGTTCGTGCAGTTGTACGAACATTGAAACTATTCGTATCTACAACCATCCCTGCAAGTAATAGTGTGGCCTCAAAGCGATCTAAGCGATTCGTTTTGCTGCTTTGGTATTGGATCAGTTCAGAAACTAGCTCTGAAGCGGAAGAGGCTGAAGATTCGATATAAGTCAGCAAAGGCTTGCTTGGAAACTCTTCCCCTCGGCGGTGATGATCAATGATCACGATCTTATCAAATTGCTCATATAGGCTCTGAGAGATCGATAGAGAAGGTTTATGATAATCCACCATCACGAGTAGGTCTTCTTCTTTTTTCAGCTCTATGGCGCGTTCTGGAGAGATCAATTGCATTTCTAATTCTGGATGTTTATGGATTTCTTCGAGACAACGTTCCACATCTGGAATGATTTCGTTCTCGTTGATAACGATATAAGCCTTTTTCTGGTTGAAGCGTGCAAGACAACTGACACCAAAAGCAGAGCCTAAAGCATCCATATCCGGAAATTTGTGTCCCATGATGAACACATCGCCTGTTTCATCAAAAATCCGGCGCAAAGCAGTACTCATCGCTCGAGAACGGACGCGCGTGCGTTTGACGTTCTTAGCTGATTTACCGCCATAATAAACAGGTTTCGCACCTTCTTTTACCTCTTTCACGACAACTTGGTCGCCTCCGCGGACTAGAGCAACATCTAAATTGTTCTGAGCTTCTCCACCGATTTCATCGAGGGATCTTGCGCCATAAGCGATCCCCATACTCAGGGTGATAGGCGAGCTCTGTTTTTCAGCTTCTGCTCGAAAGCGGTCCAACAAATCAAATTTTTTATCCATCATCTTTTTCAGATCGATCATCTGCGCGACGAAGAAAAAACGTTCTGCGTTGATTCTTTTGAAAAAGACATGGTATTCATTCATCCAGTCAGAAACTAGTGTAGTGACGAAAGAGTTCAAATAAGAAATCTCTTTGTCATCCAATTTATCAATAGCATCTGCATAGTTATCAATAGATAAAATACCGATCACTGGCTGACTGTTCGCCTGATGAAGTTTCAATAACTGGTTTTGGGTGATATCATTAAAATAAACGACACCCTTTACTGTATCCATATCAAACTGAAATGTTTTATCTGCTAGATAGACTTGGTTTTTCTTTTTTTCTTTTGCAGTAAAAAAAGTATCTAACAATTCTTCCTCTGTTAATCCACTTTGATCTTTGACTTTCAATGCCAAAGGATTGAGCCATTCGATTTTTTGGCTTGATGGCTGATAAGCAATCACTCCTACAGGCATGACTTCTGAGACATAAGCCAGATTTGTTTCGGCTACGGTCGAAGCCTGCTGGATTTTTTCACGTTTATTTAAAGTAAGCCAGCGTTTCATTTTCAACCAATAGCGAACGCCCCATAAATTCATTAAAAGAATGACCGAAGCGCTAACAAAACGAAATGGTAAAATTAAGACTACCAATACTTCGATTAGTATAAACAGGATAAGGAAGAGAGGTTTTGGGGATAAATGATTGTTTTTATTTTCCATAATTTTCCTCCCATATATGACTAACTTGATTTTACCATAACTTTCGTCATTCAAGCGACTAAACGAATATCGGTTATTTTTACAGAAAAAAAAGAATTGAATAGCTGATCAAAAGGATCAGTCATTCAATTCCTCGGATTTATTAGTCTTCGCTAACGAAAGGTAGCAAGCCCATGATACGTGCGCGTTTGATTGCAACAGTAATTTTACGTTGGTTTTTAGCGCCTGTACCAGTTACACGACGTGGCAAGATTTTACCGCGTTCTGAAATAAATCTTTTTAGTAATTCGATATCTTTATAATCGATATATTCAATATGGTTAGCAGCAATGTAGTCTACTTTACGACGTTTACGTCCGCCTCTTCTTTGTTGTGCCATTCTATTTCCCTCCTATCAAATTCGTTTAGAATGGTAAATCATCATCTGAAATGTCGATCGTTGAACTTGAGCCGAATGGGTCAGAAGTATCACGGTCGAAATCAGGCATACCGTTGGATGATTGAGATGTTTGATTAGAGTTATTGTTTCCGCCAAATCCGCCAGCTGATTGACCAGAACTTTGGAATCCGCCGCTTTGTTGGCGATTTTCAGATGCAGAACGACTTTCCAGCAATTGGAAGTTGTCAGCTACTACTTCTGTTACGTATACACGTTGTCCTTGCTGATTATCATAAGAACGAGTTTGGATACGTCCAGTAACACCTAAAAGTGTTCCTTTACGAGCATAGTTTGCTAAAGTTTCTGCTGATTTGCGCCAAATCACACAGTTGATAAAATCAGCCTCGCGATTGCCGCTTTGGTTTGTAAAATTACGATTCACAGCCAAAGTAAATGTTGCGACTGCCGTACCACTTGCTGTGTAACGCAAATCTGGATCTTTCGTCAGACGTCCAACTAATACAACATTATTAATCAAAATAGTCATCTCCTCTCATCGTTTTTCTATTGTTTCACATGAAACAACAATTAAGCTTCTTCTTTAACAATCATGTGACGAATGATATCGTCGTTGATTTTAGCAAGACGGTCAAATTCACTGACAGCATTTGCTGATGATGGAGAAGATACTTTAACGATGTGATAGATACCTTCACGGTAACCGTTCATTTCATAAGCGAAACGGCGTTTTTCCCAATCTTTTGATTCGATAACTTCTGCTCCGTTATCTTTCAAGATTGCATCGAAACGTTCGATTAAAGCAGTTTTTGCTTCTTCATCAATGTTTGGACGAATAATGTACATGATTTCATATTTCGTGTTTTCCATTGATATTCACCTCCCTGTGGACTTTCGGCTCTTAGGTTCCTAAGAGCAAGGAGAGTTATCTAATTAATTAGACTACTCACAAGCTTTGATTATACACTCTATTTTGGTCAAAAGCAATACAGAATAAACAGTTTCAAATATTTTAAGAGAAATTCAATTAATCAAAAAAGCTAGCAGGAATAACCAGATTTTTTAATCGGTCATTCTTGCTAGCTTACACACTTAGTCTTGATGGTTATTCTTCTGTTGCTTGCTCTTCAACTGTTTGTTCTACCGCTTCTGGCTCGACTGCTGCCATTGTGACGACTTTCGTATCAGCTTCCATCTTCATCAAACGTACACCCAATGTTGAACGTCCAGTTTGAGAAACAGTCGATACGTTGAAACGGATAATCACACCTTTATCTGTAATCAGCATGATGTCTTCATTTCCAAAAACAGTGGTCAATCCGGCTAGTGGACCATTTTTTTCAGTGATATTCGCCGTTTTGATTCCTTTACCTCCGCGGCCTTTCACTGGATATTCCGATACTTTGGTCCGTTTTCCGTAACCTTTTTCTGTAATCACTAGTACTTCTTGGTCTTCCTTCATCAGGGCTGCCCCAACAACGTAATCTTCCTCACGCAGGCGTATCCCTCTGACACCGGAAGCTGTACGTCCCATATCGCGGACTGCTTCTTCTTTGAAGGTCACAGAGTAGCCGTTATGTGTGCCAATGATGATATTTGACTGTCCATCTGTCAATAGAACATTGACTAATTCGTCATCTTCTTTCAAACCAATTGCAATCAGACCATTGCTTCGGATGTTAGCGAAAGCAGTGACAGACGTACGTTTAACTGTACCTTGACGCGTCGTAAAGAAGAGATAATGGCCTTCTTCTGCTTCTCCCGTCACCGCAATAATTGCTTGGATGCTTTCACTCGAGTCGATACCCAGCAAATTGATGATTGGGATTCCTTTGGCTGTACGTCCGTATTCTGGAATTTCGTATCCTTTTGCCCGATACACTTTTCCGTTATTCGTAAAGAATAACAATGTATCATGGGTAGAACAAGAAACTAGATTCTTGACGAAGTCGTCATTGTGGATACCCATTCCTTGGACACCACGCCCGCCTCTTCGTTGAGCTCTGAATTCATTATTTGCCAAACGTTTGATATAACCATTGTTTGTCAATGTAATAACGATTTCTTCTTCTTCAATCAAATCTTCATCTTCTAGACTTAAGACCTCACCGACTAGTAATTCTGTGCGTCGTTTATCACCAAATCGTTGATTCAAGTCTGCTAATTCATTCTTGATGATTTCTGTGACACGTTCGGGTCTTGCCAGAATGTCAGTCAAATCTTCAATCAGTTTCAATAGTTCTTGATATTCATTTTCGATTTTTTCCCGTTCCAAACCGGTCAATCGACGCAAACGCATATCTAAGATAGCTTGTGATTGGCGATCGGATAAATCGAACCGTTCGATCATTGTTGCTTTTGCTTCATCATCTGATTTAGACCCGCGGATAATCGCAATGATTTCATCGATATGATCCAAAGCAATACGCAACCCTTCTAAGATGTGTGCTCTTGCTTCTGCTTTTTCTTTTTCAAAGACCGTCCGTCGTGTGATGACTTCGCGTTGATGTTCGATATAGTTTTCAAGGATTTGTTTCAAACTTAAAACTTTCGGCACGCCTTTTTCGATTGCCAACATATTGAATCCAAATGAATTCTGCAAGGATGTCAATTTGTATAAGTTATTCAAAATAACTGATGCGCTGGCGTCACGACGAACGTCAATGACAATTCGCATGCCTTCACGGGAAGATTCATCCCGCAAATCCGTAATTCCTTCGATACGCTTGTCTCTGTGCAACTCAGAAATCCGTTCAATCAATTTTGCTTTATTGACCATATAAGGTAATTCCGTCACGAGGATCCGTTCTTTGCCATTTGGCATCTCAGTGATCTCAACTTTTGCACGTACGGTAATAGAACCTTTACCTGTTTCATACGCTCTTCGGATTCCTGATTTTCCCATGACCAAACCACCTGTTGGAAAATCTGGTCCAGGTAATACTTCCATCAATTCATTGGTCGTCACATCAGGATTATCCATCAGCAAATCGATAGCCGCTACTACCTCAGACAAATTATGAGGTGGGATATTCGTTGCCATACCCACGGCGATCCCCGTCGTTCCGTTCACCAAAAGATTAGGGAAGCGAGCAGGTAATACAACGGGTTCTTTTTCTGTGTCATCATAGTTGCTTTGGAAATCAACAGTATTCTTATTGATATCACGCAGCATTTCTGTAGCGATTTTGCTCATCCGTGCTTCGGTATAACGCATAGCAGCGGCACCGTCACCGTCAACAGAACCAAAGTTTCCATGACCATCCACTAGCATATAACGGTAGCTAAATGGCTGCGCCATCCGTACCATTGACTCATAGATTGCACTATCCCCATGAGGATGGTATTTACCCATGACATCTCCGACGATTCTGGCAGATTTTTTATGGGCTTTATCCGGTGTCACACCTAATTCGTTCATGCCGTATAAAATACGGCGATGAACGGGTTTCAGACCATCTCTGACATCAGGCAGTGCACGTGCGACAATAACACTCATCGCATAATCGATGAAGGAGTCTTTCATTTCGCTGGTTAGATTGACATCATGGATGTTTTCTCTGATTTCTTCACTCATTCTTTTTCCTCCTTCATGATTAAATATCTAAGTTCTTCACGTAATGTGCATTTTCCTCGATGAATGCACGACGAGGTTCTACTCGATCCCCCATCAACATTTCAAATATCTGGTCTGCCGCGATAGCATCATCCACGCTGACGCGGGCCATCATTCGATTACTTGGGTCCATAGTTGTTTCCCATAGTTGATGATCATCCATTTCTCCAAGTCCTTTATACCGCTGAACACTTGGTTTTGGTGAGGCAGGAAGTGAAGCAACGACTTGTTTCAACTCTTCTTCTGCATTCTTTCCTGGTTGTACATACGTGATATTCTTCCCTTGTTTTACCCCGTATAAAGGTGGCTGAGCAATATAGACATAACCCGCTTCAACAATTGGACGCATGTAACGGTAAAAAAGAGTCAGCAACAATGTACGGATATGTGCACCATCGACATCGGCATCAGTCATGATCACTAATTTATGATAACGAGCTTTCGATACATCGAAATCTTCTCCAAACCCTGTACCCATAGCAGTAAATAAAGACCGAATCTCTTCATTTGCCAAGATCTTGTCCATGCTTGCTTTTTCAACATTCAAGATTTTCCCACGAATAGGCAAGATGGCTTGAAATTCTCGATTACGACCTTGCTTAGCTGATCCGCCGGCCGAATCTCCTTCGACGATGAACAATTCGCATTTTTCAGGATCGTTGCTAGAGCAGTCTGCTAATTTTCCTGGCAGATTACTGATCTCTAAAGCACCTTTACGTCTCGTTACTTCACGCGCACGTTTCGCTGCTAGACGAGCTCTGGAAGCTAATAATCCTTTTTCAACGATTTGACGGCCCACACTTGGATTTTCTAGCAAGAATTTCATGAAATGCTCGCTAAATAACCGATCAGTGACTGTCCGTACTTCGGAATTGCCCAATTTTGTTTTTGTTTGTCCTTCGAATTGAGGGTCAGGATGCTTAATAGAAATAACAGCTGTCAATCCTTCTCGCACGTCTTCACCAGTCAAGTTGTCATCATTTTCTTTCATCAGCTTTTGTTTTCGGGCATAATCATTGATCACCCGAGTTAATGCAGTCTTGAATCCTGATTCATGTGTTCCGCCTTCATACGTATGGATATTGTTGGCAAAACTCATGATATTGGAATGGTAGCCGTCTGTATATTGCATAGAGACTTCAACTGCGATATCTTGCTGCTCACCTTCCAAATATACAGGTTCTGGGAAAATCACGGTTTTGTTTGCATTCAAGTATTCGACATAACTTTTGATCCCGCCATCGTAATGGTATTCATTGATGACTGGTTCTTCTTCTCTTTTGTCCTCAATCGAAATACGCATCCCGCGGTTCAAGAAAGCTAGTTCACGGATACGGGTAGCCAATTTTGAAAAATCAAACTCAGTTGTCTCTGTAAAAATTTCAGGATCTGGCGTAAAGTGAACCGTTGTTCCATGGCGATCCGTTTGTTCAATGATCTTTAAGTCGTCCACTACAGCTCCACGACGATATTCTTGATAGTACACATTTCCTTCTTTGTATACTTTGACATCAAGTTGCGTAGAAAGTGCGTTTACGACGGAAGATCCCACTCCATGAAGACCACCGGAAACTTTGTACCCGCCACCGCCGAATTTTCCTCCAGCATGTAAAACAGTAAAGACCGTTTCAACTGCAGGACGTCCGGTTTTTGCTTGGATATCCACTGGTATCCCCCGTCCATCGTCAATAACAGTGATACTGTTGTCTTTTTCTATAATCACATGGATTTTTGTTGCAAAACCTGCTAATACTTCATCGATCGAATTATCGACGATTTCCCAAACAAGGTGATGCAGACCTTCAGAACTAGTCGAACCGATATACATACCAGGTCGTTTACGAACGGCTTCAAGTCCTTCAAGTACTTGAATCTGACTGGCATCATATTCTTTAGCGCGTTCTACTAAACTTCTTTCTTCTGTCATTCAGTTTCTTCTCCTTTTAGTTTCCCTTGTCGAACATGAAAAATCTCAGGTTCAACAGTCATTTTATTTTTTACATGGTCAAGTGTCGTCGTTGTTAAGAACGTTTGAACTTTTCCTTCGATTGTTTCCAGCAGATGGAGCTGACGATTATCATCCAGCTCGCTCATCACATCATCTAATAATAGGATCGGGTATTCCCCTGTCTCTTCTTTGATCAAATCGATTTCTGCTAATTTGACACTTAGAGCAGTCGTTCTTTGCTGTCCTTGCGATCCATAAGTCTGCACGTTTTTCTGATTAATAAAAAAGGAAAGATCGTCACGATGAGGACCAACTGTCGTCGTTCCCCGAAAAAGGTCTTTCTTTTTATTTTGATTCAAAAGTGCGAGAAATTGTTCTTGGATTTGTTCTTGCGTATGTGTTTCTAAAGAATCGACTGCGGTGAGATACTCGATTTCCAGCTGCTCTTTGTGATGTGTGATTTGCTGATGTAAAGAATTAGCCCAAAACTCCAATCGCTTGATAAACTGTGCTCTTGCTTTCAATACTTTGCTGCCAAACGCTGCTAGTTGTTCGGACAAAATATCCAAATAAAGCAAATCAGTTTGTTTTTTTTCATTCAGTTGCTTCAAGTACTGGTTTCTTTGCTTCAAAATCGCTTGGTATTGGACAAGATCATAAAGATAGATTGGATTGATCTGACCTAATTCCATATCTAAAAATTTCCGCCTGATCTGCGGGCTGCCTTTTACTAACGAAAGATCCTCTGGTGCAAATAAAATGACATTCATTTGTCCCACGTAAGTACTTAACTTTTTTTGTTCGATATGGTTGATCTTGGTTTTTCGGCCTTTTTTAGATAATAAGATTTCTAATGGGAGAGTGGATGAACCTTTTGTGATCTCTCCTTGGATCATTGCCTGATCGTCATTCCAACCAATCAATTCCTGCTCACTACTTGTCCGATGGCTTCGCGTCATAGCCAATACATAGATACTTTCCAAAAGATTCGTTTTTCCCTGCGCATTTTCACCTAAAAAAATGACCAGATTCTTGGAAAATTCGATGTTCAGCTCTTCGTAATTTCGATAATTTTTTAAATACAGCTTATTCAGCCTCATTATCGTCGTTTCCTTTTTTTACCATAAAAAAAGTTCCTACTTCTGGAACTTCAACCATCATACCGGGATAAAGCTTGCGTCCACGACGATTTTCCGGCTCGCCATCGACTAACACAGTGTTTTCTGCCAAATACCATTTTGCTTGTCCGCCACTACCGATAACGGTGGCTTCTTTCAGCATTTGACCCAACGTCATGAATTCCGTATTTAGAATGACTTGTTGTTTCAATGTCCATCCCTCATTTTCATTATTAAAAGTATACTCTATTATACCTTTTTTTCCGCAATAAAACAAATTTATCCATATATTTTTCCATATAAGACGATTTAATCTAAAAAAGGTGATTTAAACAAAAATAAACAGAAAGCCTTAAAAGAGATTTTAGGGCCTTCTGTTTAAATTTTATTTTTTCTAATTCTTTTCAATTAAATTTTCAATATCTTTGAAAATCTTTGTTAATTTGTACGTACAGGAGTGATCAATTGGATAAATTGAACGCCATCTTCCGTTGGTTCCAACGTGAATGGTCGAATAGCGGAAATAAATTTTACCTTGATACTCATATCTCCAAATGCACGCAACGCTGCTTTCATATAATCCGGGTTGAAAGAAATCTCCAATGGATCGCCACTGCTTGCTGTATAGCTCAAGCTTTCTTCTACTTTCCCGATTTCTGGAGAATTTCCGTATAAAACAACCGCATCTGGCCGGATGGATAAACGAACGATATTGTTGCGGCCTTCATGAGAAAGTAAAGAAGCACGTTCGATTGCCGCTAGAAAACTAGGAACAGAAAATTCGACCTCTGTATTAAAGCTTGATGGGATCAAACGATTGGTATCAGGATAGTTTCCTTCTAACAAGCGGGAATAGAAATACATTGTTTCCGTTTTGAACAAGACTTGGTTTTCCATAATGCTGATTTCGACGATTTCTTCTTCATTTGTCAGTGAGCGAGACAATTCGATCAAACTTTTCCCAGGAATAACAATATCAAAATGATCAGCCGTTTGTTCTACTGGGATCACGCGTTGACTTAGACGGTGAGAGTCAGTAGCTACAGCTAATAAAGAATGATCAGATAAAATAAAATGCACACCCGTCAAGATCGGACGACTCTCATGCTGCGACACAGCAAAAACTGTTTCGTTGATTAGTTTAGTCAATACGTGTACTGGTAATTTCATCTGGTTGTGGCTTTCTACAACAGGAAGATGAGGATAATTATCTGCATCTAATCCATTCACGATAAAATTCGCTTTTCCAGAAGTGATCGCTACTTGTTTATTTTCTAATACTTCTAAAGTAAATGTTTCTTCAGGAAGTCTTCGAATGATTTCGCTAAAGAAACGAGCTTGTAAAACAATTGATCCGGTAGATTCGATTTGCATATTTGCTTTTTCGTTTTCAACAGACAAAAAAGTTTCAATTGATATATCAGCGTTGCTCCCCGTCAAAGTCAAACCTTCTTGTGTCAGTGTGATTTTTACACCTGTCAAAATAGGGATAGTGGTTTTGCTTGAAATAGCTCGTTGAACAGTTTGCAATTCCTGCATAAAGCTAGCTCGGTTTAAAGTAACTTTCATGATGTATCTCCTTTGAATGTTTGTTTATTTATTATTAGTTAAAAAGAATAATAAAAGTAATAGGGCATGTTGATTCTGTGGAAAACTCAAAAAACGTAAGAGAGAAACGAAAAAACAGCTGTGGAAAAAGTGTGCATAACTTTTGCTTGTTTTTTTCTTTTATCCACATGCTATTTTCAGTTGGTAGAATCGACAAATTAATTTAGTAAAAAGTTTTTGATTTCTGATACTTCATTTTGCATGCTGACACTAGAATCCATCAGCTGCTGGATCTTCTCATGGGCATGGATAACCGTTGTATGATCCTTACCGCCGAATTCAGCTCCAATTTTCGGTAATGAATTATCTGTGAGCTCACGTGCCAAGTACATAGCGATTTGTCTAGGAACAACAATAGATTTGACGCGTTTCTTCCCTTTGAGATCTTTCAATTGGATGTGATAATACTTTGCCACTTCTTCTTGGATCTGCAAAATCGACAATTGAGGATGTCCTTTTCCTGATTTCAACGTTTTCAGCGCATCTGCAGCTAGACTAGTCGAAATATCTTCACTATTCATTGCAGCAAAAGCCTGTACTCGAACAAGTGCCCCTTCTAATTCACGAATATTAGAATCAATTTGTCCTGCGATATAGCTCAGCGTGTCATCTGGGATCTCTAGACGTTCAGCTGCTGCTTTTTTACGCAAAATCGCTGTTCTTGTTTCAAGGTCCGGTGGCGTAATATCAACAGACAGCCCCCATGCAAAGCGAGAAACAAGGCGTTCTTGTAATTTCGGAATCTCGTTTGGCAACCGATCACTGGTTAGAACGATTTGTTTACCTTCATTGTACAAGGCATTGAAAGTATGGAAAAACTCCTCTTGCGTAGCTTCTTTTTCTGCGAAAAATTGAATATCATCTACTAATAGTAAATCAACATTTCGATATTCTTGACGGAATTCTTCTGCTGTTTTATTTTGGATCGAATTGATGAAATCATTAGCAAAAGTTTCACTGCTTACATATTTTACTTTGGCATTAGGCTGACTTTGCAGCATTTGATGTCCGATTGCATGCATCAAGTGAGTCTTACCAAGTCCTACGCCTCCATAAAAGAAGAGCGGGTTATAAATAGAACCTGGATCTTCTGCTACAACGAGCGCTGCTGCATGAGCCATCTGGTTTCCTTTACCAATGACAAACGTATCAAAGGTATATTTAGGATTCAGCATGGCTTTTTTTAGCGGACTAGGTGCCGCAACTTTTGGATTTTTTTCTTCTACAACTTCTTCTTGCTCTGCTTCTTCGCCAGTAATAAAGCGAGGGATAATCTCATTTCCTGATAACATATAACCGACTTCAACGATTTTTGTTGCCAGGTTTTTTTCCCAATATTCTTTATGAATCTTGCTAGGAACCTCAACAACGAGCTGGTTTTGATCAAGAGTTCGAGGGTTCGCTGTTTCAATCCATGTATTATAGCTAGCAGGCGATAAATCCTTTTGGTATGTTGCTTTTAATTCATTCCATAAAGCATCGAGGGATACCATATAAGGCCTCCTCCTTCATTAAAAAGTGAATAACTAGTACTAATTTAGCATTTTTTTCAATAGTTTTCCACAGAAACCGAAGAAAAAAATTTTTTAATTACAATTATCCACATAATCGACAAATAAAAAAAAGAGAAAAACACAGCTGTCAAAAAAAGTTTTCCACACCACTAATGCACAGGTGGACAACTCGTAAAAATCACTAGATTTCCTCCTATACCTGTGGATAACAAATATATATTTATCAATAGTTTAGGGACGAAATGCACAGAAAAAGGCCTGGTTGTGGATTACTTTTTTTACACGTGTGTTTTCTGTGTAAAAGTGCCTCGTTATTATTTGTGGATAATTCCTGTGCATAACTTTTTCCACATGGGATTCCCATAGAAAAAAATAATCTTGTGGATAAGTTTTGACAATCGATCTTCTATTTTATATTGACAAAATCACTACTTTGTCGTTATACTATCAAAGTATGTCTGTGTTTATAAAATAGATAAGAACATTTTGGAGGTGGAATATATGAAAAGAACATACCAACCAAATAAACGTAAACGTCAAAAAGTTCACGGATTCCGTAAACGTATGAGTACTAAAAATGGACGTCGTGTGTTAGCTAGCCGTCGTCGTAAAGGAAGAAAAGTTCTTTCAGCTTAGGCCACTGGGGTTTCAGTGGTTTTTTTTATACTCTTTTTTAGGGAAATGATGAAAGGACAATCGTAATTATGGTATGATTATGAGCGTAAGTGAGAGATAGAAAAGGAAAGAAAACTAATGAGAAAAGCGTATCGAGTAAAAAAAGAACGAGAGTTTCAAGCCGTGTTTCATACGGGAGATTCTTTTGCTAACCGCAAATTCGTCGTTTACCGTTTGAAAAAACCGGGACAGCCTCATTTTCGAGTTGGTTTATCTGTAGGAAAAAAGGTCGGCAACGCGGTAAGCCGCAATGAAGTCAAACGAAAAATCCGAGCAGCAGTTTATTCTATAAAAGAAGAGATTGATCCGGAGTTGGATTTTATTGTGATTGCTAGACCAAGTGTGAAGGGGCTGACTTATGATGAGGTTCGCTCCAATTTAGTCCACGTCTTAAAACTTGCAAAAATAATCGACAGAGAGGAAAAGAGTAAGTGAAGAAATACAAACGTTTACTTTTGATGGCCGGTATCGTTAGTTTGGTCATCGTCTTATCCGGTTGCGGAACTGGGGAAGTCAGCGCACAAAGTACAGGAATTTGGGATCGTTATATTGTTTATTACTTTGCTGAGGCGATCAAGGCGTTGTCATTTGGTAATGCAGGGATAGGGATCATTTTATTTACATTGATCATCCGTGTGATCTTGTTGCCGCTGATGCATTTCCAAACAAAGAGCATGCGCAAGACACAAGAATTACAACCGAAATTAAAAGCACTGCAGCAACAATATAGTTCAAGAGACCCAGAAACACAAAGTAAATTAAGAGAAGAGCAACAGCGTTTATATGCGGAAAATGGAGTCAATCCATATGCTGGTTGTCTTCCTTTATTGGTACAAATGCCAATCTTGATGGCGTTATGGCAATCTATTTCCCGTGTACCTGAGTTGAAACAAGGCCATTTCTTATGGTTGAACTTAGGGAACGCGGATCCAACATTTATCTTGCCGATTCTAGCAGCAATCTTTACTTTTGCAAGTACGTATTTATCTAGCATGAGTCAGATTGAATCGAATGCATCAATGAAGATCATGAATTTCGTGATGCCTGTAATGATTTTAGTGATGGGTGTCAATTTAGCCAGCGGTCTTTCATTATACTGGGTGGTTTCCAATGCCTTCCAAGTTGTACAAACGCTGCTGATCAACAATCCTTTCAAAATTCGAAAAGAACGGGAAGAAGAAGCACGTAAAATCCGCGAAAGAGAGCGTGCGTTGAAGAAAGCAATGAATCCTAAGAAAAAACGGAAATAATAGGGGAGGGAATGCTAATGCCGATTTATGAAGCTGCAACAATAGATGAAGCTGTTCAACTAGGTCTAGCTGATTTGGGTTTGGCCAAAGACCAAGTTGAAATCGAAATACTGGAAGAAGGAAAAAAAGGTTTCCTAGGAATGGGCCGAAAAAATGCACGGCTTTCGATCCAGCCAAGTATCAGTGAAAAAATTTCTGAAACAGTAGAACAGACGGTAGAAGAGATTTTAGAAGAAGAACCAACAGCTGAGATCGAGGTAGTCAACGAAACGATTCTTGAAGAAAAAACAGAAGAAGTAAGTGAGCTAGGTGATGAAGCAGCTTTAACGGAATTGGCAGTCTATCTTACTGAAATTTCAAAACAGCTTGATGCTCCAGCTCTTGTCAAAATGGAAAGAGAATCCAATAATATGGTCGTTTTCCATTTAGAAACACAAAAGCAAGGGTTACTGATTGGGAAACATGGAAAAACGCTGAATGCATTGCAATATCTGGCACAAGTCTTCATCCATCGTTTAGCAAGAAATAAGCTATCTGTAGTGGTCAATGTAGGCAATTACCGTGAAAAGCGCCAAGAGATCATTCAGCGTTTAGCTGATCGCACGGCTGAAAAAGTAAAACGGACAGGACAGCCTGTTTTCTTAGAACCAATGCCTGCCTTTGAACGTAAACAAATCCATGCTGCATTAAGTAAAGATGAACATGTAAAAACACATTCGGAAGGTGAGGAACCTTATCGTTACTTAGTAGTTGAACCTGCTAAAAAATATTATTGATTCCATTACTTTTTGAATAAATCACGTTGACAAAGTTTTTCAAACCAAGTATATTTTACTAGAAATCATTCTTATCAGAGTATACGATGAAGTAGTCACTAACTTTGATAGAAAAAAGCGGAACGAAACTGTTTTCAGTTTTGCTCCGCTTTTTTTGTACCTGTTTCATTTAACCAATCGTCGTTTGGATAAATTGGATCACTGTTCCATAAGCAAAAAGTTCCAGAAAATACTTTCCATCCCGATTTCTTTGCTGATACTCAAAATGACAGTTAATCACCGCATTCGCACCATATTCAAGAACCTTCATCTTTAATTTCCTCTTCGTTGTCAAGAAAAGATCCTCTTTGGGAAAAGCTGGGTCAAACAAATCAGCTTCTAAGCATTCCACAACAAAAACGATATCGCGGACGATATATTTTTGATTGATATTTCCTGTAGATAAAACAACATCGTTGATCCGAGAATCACTTTCTTCTTTCAATGCATCAGAGTTGAACTGGCTCACTCCTTTTCTCCTTTCAAAAGTGTATAGTTTAGATAGCGCTACCATTTAGTGTACCTTTTTTTTTAAGAAAGATAAAGCCTTGTTTATACAGTATTTTCTCTTCGAATAAACCAAAGAACACAAAGAGACATTCAAAGTCAATTAAATGTAAGGTAATGGAATCAGGTGAGGTACAACTTCATATAACTTGTTTTAAACACTTGATTCCTTATAGCAAGTGTGATAACCTATGACCAGAATTTAATCAAGAACAAGCAGTCAAAGTGCGAAGTTCACCGTTTATTATGCATAAAGGGTGGAGTGGGCACTTTTTTTGTGCGCAAAATGAAAAAGGAAGTGAAAAAATGGCTGAAATTACTTTAGAATTTGATACGATTGCGGCAATTTCTACCCCGCCTGGAGAAGGGGCAATCAGTATCGTTCGTTTAAGTGGCGATCAAGCTGTGCAACTAGCAGATAAAGTTTATCATTCTGGGAATAAACGACTATCAGAAGTACCAAGCCATACGATTCATTATGGACATATCGTTGATCCTAAGAGCGATCAGCTAGTCGATGAAGTCATGGTCTCTGTGATGAGAGCACCAAAGACATTTACGCGGGAAGATGTAGTAGAAATCAATTGTCACGGCGGGATCGTCGTAGTCAATCAAATTTTGCAGTTATTGTTAAGAGAAGGGGCAAGATTAGCTGAGCCAGGCGAATTCACAAAACGGGCATTCTTGAATGGTCGTGTTGACCTTTCACAGGCAGAAGCTGTGATGGATTTGATTCGGGCAAAAACAGACAAAGCAATGGGGTTAGCCCTTAATCAGTTAGACGGCAATCTGTCTGCTTTGATCCGCTCATTGAGACAAGAGATTTTAGAGACATTAGCTCAAGTAGAAGTAAATATTGATTATCCGGAATATGACGACGTCGAAGAATTGACTACGAAGTTATTGCTTGAAAAAGCACAGATGATCCAACAAAGAATCCAAGCACTACTTGCTACGTCCAAGCAAGGAAAGGTTCTGCGGGAAGGGTTAAGTACGGCGATCATCGGTCGGCCAAATGTCGGCAAATCAAGCTTGTTAAACCATTTGTTAAGAGAAGAAAAAGCCATCGTTACGGACATTGCAGGAACGACTCGAGATGTAATCGAAGAGTATGTCAATGTTCGAGGCGTACCGCTCAAGCTAATCGATACAGCTGGAATTCGGGAAACAGAAGATGTGGTGGAACGTATCGGGGTCGAAAGAAGCCGTAAAGCATTAGCAGAAGCAGACTTGATCTTACTTGTTCTAAACCAAAGCGAACCACTGACAGCAGAAGATGAACAATTACTGGAAGCGACAAGTGGATTGAAACGGATCATTCTTCTAAATAAAACAGATTTGCCAGCACAGTTGGAACAAGAAAAATTGAACAAATGGATCGAAAATGAACCAGTTTTTTCAATTTCCGTAGCTAAAAACGACGGACTAGATCGTTTGGAATCAGCTATTTCTGATTTATTCTTCAGCGGAGAAACAGGAGAAAGAGACGCTACTTATGTTTCCAATACCCGCCATATCGCATTGTTAGAAAAAGCTTCCCTGTCACTTGAAGAAGTCATTGCAGGTATTGATGCAGGAATGCCTGTGGATCTCGTTCAAATCGATATGACGCGTTGCTGGGACTATCTAGGAGAAGTGGTTGGCGACAGTGTACAAGATGAATTGATCACTCAATTATTCAGTCAATTTTGTTTAGGAAAATAAAAGGAGGAACAAACGATTGAAACATTATGAAGCAGATGCGTATGACGTGATCGTTGTCGGCGCAGGACATGCCGGTTCAGAAGCTGCACTTGCTGCTGCACGTATGGGCTCAAAAACGTTATTACTGACAATAAATTTGGATATGGTAGCATTCATGCCATGTAATCCTTCTGTAGGCGGACCAGCTAAAGGCGTTGTTGTTCGAGAAATCGATGCGCTAGGTGGAGAAATGGGTAAGAATATCGATAAAACCTATATCCAAATGCGTATGTTGAACACAGGAAAAGGTCCAGCTGTCCGAGCATTGCGAGCACAAGCAGACAAACATGCTTATTCAACAGAAATGAAACATACAATCGAAAAAGAACCAAATTTGACGCTAAGACAAGGAATCGTCGAAGAACTGATCGTCGAAGATGGTGTTTGTCATGGTGTAGTGACTTCCACAGGAGCGAGCTACCGGGCAAAAGCAGTTGTTATTACAGCCGGAACAGCACTTCGCGGAGAAATCATTATCGGTGAATTGAAATATTCATCAGGTCCGAATAACTCTCAACCTTCTATTGGACTAGCGAATCATCTAAAAGAACTTGGCTTTGCTATCGAACGGTTCAAAACAGGAACACCGCCTCGAGTAAAATCAAGTACGATCGATTATTCTGTTACAGAAGAACAACCTGGTGACAAAGAGCCGAATCATTTTAGTTTCAGCACACCAGATAGTGCCTATAAACTAGATCAGGAATCTTGCTGGCTGACCTATACAGGTGAGACGACTCACCAAATCATTCGAGACAACTTACATCGTGCCCCAATGTTTACAGGGATCGTTGAAGGGGTAGGTGCTCGCTATTGTCCATCCATCGAAGATAAGATTGTGCGTTTTGCAGACAAACCACGTCACCAACTATTTTTAGAACCAGAAGGCTTGAATACAGAAGAAGTCTATGTTCAAGGGTTATCTACTTCTTTACCAGAAGATGTCCAAGTCGACATGCTTCATTCCATCGCCGGTTTGGAAAAAGTAGAAATGATGCGTACAGGATATGCTATCGAATATGACGTAGTAGAACCACACCAACTCCGTCCGACATTAGAAACTAAAGTCGTTGAAAATCTTTATACAGCTGGACAAACAAATGGTACAAGCGGGTATGAAGAAGCGGCTGGACAAGGACTGATTGCTGGTATCAATGCAGCTTTGAAAGTTCAAGGAAAAGAGCCTTTAGTGATCAAACGAAGTGATGGTTACATCGGTGTCATGATCGATGATTTGGTGACAAAAGGAACGAACGAGCCTTACCGTTTGCTGACTTCACGTGCTGAATACCGTCTGCTTTTACGTCATGATAATGCAGATTTGCGATTGACAGAAATGGGTCACCGTGTGGGCTTAGTAAAAGAGGACCAATACAAGGCTTATTTGAAGAAAAAAGAAGCAATTGAACAAGAAATCAAACGTTTGATGAATGTACGGATCAAACCAACAGAAGAAGTTCAAGCCTTTTTAGCGACGATTAATGCGGCACCTCTAAAAGATGGCGTACTAGCAAGCGACTTTTTAAGACGCCCTGAGATTACTTATGCAGATCTTCTACGGTTTATTCCAGAGAATGAAGAATTAACACGAAAAGAAATCGAACAAGTAGAAATCCAAATCAAATATGAAGGCTACATCAAAAAAGCCATGGAAAAAGTAGAAAAATTAAAACGCATGGAAGCGAAAAAGATTCCAGAAAACATCGACTACGCAGCAATCAACGGATTAGCAACAGAAGCAAAACAAAAATTGCAGAAAATCCAACCAGAAACAATTGCCCAAGCTAGCCGGATCAGCGGAGTAAATCCTGCAGATCTAAGCATCTTAATGGTCTATATCGAACAAGGGAAGATTGCGAAAGTCGAAGTGTAAAGTATTGATACGAACGGATTCTTGAGAATAAATGAGTCCTTATCGTATCGACTGACTCCGTTTTTGACTCCGTATATCACGCATTCATGTAGGAGTCGAACAATTCAACTGTTTCTTCTTGTCGATTTTTCGATACTTGGATATAGATGTCCATGGTTGTCTTAGATGAAGAATGTCCTAATCTATCTTGCACGTCTTTTACTTGAGCCCCTGCTTCAAAAAGCAATGTGGCATGGGTCTTTCTAAAGCCATGGACTTTGATTATTTTCATATCAGGGAACTTCCTAGCTACTTTACTCATTACATGATTAGGGTAGCCCTTATACAGGAAGTCCCTTTTTTTATTTGCTTTAATAGTGCTGATAACAGGTACATCATCCATATTATCGATTCTGATACCTCTAGAAAGATTCTTTTTTATGACGGTACGTTTCCACTTCTTAAGTATGGTCAAAGTCCCGTCGTCTATTGTGATTGTTCTCTTGGATGATTCTGTCTTTGTAGGATTGATACATAGAGAGCCATCAGATAGCTCTACTAGCGTTTTATTGAACTGCACAGTCTTTTTATCAAAGTCGATGTCTTTCCACGTCAGTCCCAGTATTTCCCCTTTTCTAGCTCCTGTGTAAGCGGCTAGTCTAAAAAATGCTAGAGCACGATCATCTTCTAGCTCTTGCAAGCAATCAAAGAATTGTCGAAGCTCTTCTTTCGTGTAAAACTCCGTTTCGATCTCAGCAGAGTTATGATTAGACTTGGGTGTAATGGTACGTTCCATGGGATTGGTCTTGATCACGCCAATCAATATACCGTAGTTGAATACTTGTGAAGTGTAACTCTTTATTTTCTGGTAAGAATGATACTTCATTGACCACTCAGTTAGTATTTTTTGACATGTAGCAGGAGTGATAGCCTCTAACTTCATTTTTCCAAAAGAGGGAAGGATTTGGTTCGTGAAGTGATTCTTGATCCGTTGTTCTGTTGTGTTTCGAATATTTTTAACGTGTTGGCTCATCCATAGATCATATAACTCACTGAACGTCTTGATAGAGTGTTGACTTATTCCATTAGATTCGATTTCTATCTGGAATCGAGCTAAATCTAAAGAGGCTTCTTTTTTTGTTTTGAATCCTCTACGTGTCGTCCGTTTTTCTTTACCTGTCACTGGGTCTTTACCCACATACACTTTGTAAAGCCAAGCTGTGGTACCATCACTTTTTTTGTACTGTTGTATAGTTGCCATTAATAATTCCTACTTGACGAAGCCACAAAAGCCCGCTGAGAGCTTGTCAGCTATAAAGGATTCACCTCCTTTCATTTCTTAGTAAAAATGATTTTTTTCAAGAGGAGTATATCTTTTAAAGTAAAAAAAGTAAATCTTGTTTTTGATTAATTCAGTAATTAATGTTGATTGTTGTTATTTTTTAATGTAAAATAAAAACGAAAAAGTGATTTTTCTGTTTTCCTAACATATTTTATTGACAAAAAACAATATTTTTAAAATGTTGATATAAAGCTATTGTTTTTTGTCAATAAAGAAAAAATGCCAAAAAATATTGAATAAGTTTTATCTAATTAAACTTGAGATATCGAAAAACACCTTGTAGAATTCTTGTACAAAGGTGTTTTTTTATTTCCTAGATATCAAAAAATGAAGGAGTCGAGTGACGATGGAATTAAAAATAGAGTTTGATGATTTCATGCAAGATTTAGAACAGCTGATTGAAGAGACAGTGCAAAACGTGAATCATAATTCTTACACAAAGGAATATTTTAGCACTAAGGAAGTTCAAGAATACATGGGAGGAATATCAAAAGGAACACTTGCTAAGATGGTTAATCTAGGATTGAAGAAAATAGTCATAGACAGGATATGTTTATATAAAAAAGCAGACGTTGATGATTTTCTCGAGGAATATAGGAGATAGAGAATATAGTCACATAATAATCAGTATTTGTTTAATTACAAGAAAATAATATAAACAAATAAAAAAACATAAGGAGAGAACGTAGATGAATAAATTAGATTTTGAATTATACAGGGAATCAATTATAAAGAAGATAAATGAATTGTTCATTACTTACAGAAAGACTTACTTGCTGCAATATGAATTGAATCAAGGAGACTGTAAGTATAGGGAAGTTAAACATTATTTAACAGATACAATTATTGACAAGCACTTAGCTAATCAGCTCACTGTAGGTATAAAGCTAGGATCCGGAGGGTTAACTAAGTTCTTTACTTTTGATATCGATATAAAAGATAACAAATATGAATGTCAAGATGTTACTCGCAAACTTGTTAATCTACTGATTGATCATTATGGAATCCCCAAAAATGATATACATGTTTCAACCAGTGGACAAAAAGGATATCATGTAGACTTGTATTTTACGGATGTCATTCCAGAATCTAAATTGATACCTTTTTATGAGGAGGTTTTACGTAACTTAAACGAAACACCTAGGAGAATAGAGCGTAGACCAACAACTGGTCAAGGTGTAAAACTACCTTTAGGGATGCATAAGGCAACAAATCAAATTTGTCATTATGTGGATAATCAAACATTTGAAGAATTGAATATAGAATATTTTCTCAATATTCAACCCATGAATAGAGATGAATTTTGTCAAGATATTCTAAGTCAATGCTCAGTTACAAAAACTACTAAGAATAAACCTAAAATCAATGTAGAGTATCATCCCGATGGAATGTCCAAAGAAGAACTAAAAATAATATTTGAAGAGAACCATTTATTATGTGGTGGTACCCGAAATAATTTCACATTATATGGGGCAATGCTTCTTAAAGAGCAAGGTTATTCTGAACAAGATACATGTAAAAAAATACTTAGTGTATTAGAAAACACGCTATCATCAGAAAAAACATCTCAATATATACGAAGTGTTTCAAAGGATGATTTAAGAAAAGAAACAGCGCGGGTTATACAGACTGTTTATGATCGTGATTATAAATTAGCACGAAGCCCCCATAATACTAAAATAGACTTTTGTTATGAAGAGATTCAACTTCTTATATCTATAGGGAATGTTGCGTTAATTAGATTAGCATTTGTTCTATTAGTACATGCAAAGAGGTACGCAAATGATGAGGGAATATTTTTTTGTACTTACGAGCAACTAAGTAAGCACGGAGTTGATAAAAATAGAGGACGTGTTTTGAAAAGACTCAAACAGTTAGCTTCCTTTGGTTTTCTAGTTATTATTAGCCAAGGTAAATATTCAGAGTTCACAAAGAAAAAATCCCCTAATTTGTATAGAATTAATAATGATTTTAGTGACAGGGATGGGAAAAAATACTTTGCTTGTGAAGGAATAGTAAGTTTGACAGAGATTGCTATGAATTTTTCTTTAACAGATGAGGAAATACGTATTTTACGTAAAGTGGATGCTAAGTATTTGGTGGAGTAACTCTATTTATGACAAGGTATAAAAAAGCATTTTTAATGCTTTTTTATTTTGCAAGCGTGACAGCATCCTAGAGCATCTTTAAGTTTCTAATTATAGTTTTTCTAGGAACATAATTAAAACCTTGTCAGGGGGACTATACGGGTCTTACATTTAATATCTATTACTAAGTAAAAAAGTTATTACGTTCGGACTCTTGCTTTTTGAGTAATTTCATATAATTAATTGTTCTCTCTCTATCATGGGGGCTGAGTGATCGATACAAGGTCAAAAAGTCTTCCTCCGCTTCAATCATCTCTTCATCTAAAAAATGGCTTACAGGGACCCCAAGTGCTTTTGAAAGAGCGGTTAGGCTTTCTAGATTAGGTTCTGTTACAGAATTTTCCCATCTTGCTACAGCTTGCTGTGTAGAGAAGATTTTTTCAGCTAGTTCTTTTTGTGTCCACCCTAGAGCTTTTCGTTTTTCTCTGATGATTTTTGCATATTGTTTCTGTTTCAATAATTACACCCCCTTTCTCAGTAGGGTACAACAACTTGTTGTATTTGTAATGATATATAAAGTTTTTATGTGTTTTATGAGTTGAAATACATCATATCGTTGTATATAATAAAAAACAGGGAGTGAGGATATGAAAAAAACAAGTAATCTCAGCCGATACAGAGAAGAAAGAGGACTTTCTCAAACTGAGCTAGCAAGAAAGATGAACGTTACACAACAATGTATAAGTTCATGGCAAACAGGGAGAACAATTCCTAAACCCTATCAAATGAAAATGCTTTCTGAAATATTAAGTGTACCAATAAATGAGTTGTTTTCTGAGGTGTTTAATAAAGCAATGTAGTTTGGTAATAAGAAACTACATGATTTTAGGAGGGAAAGATATGTATTGTAGGAAGTGTGGTAAAGAAATAGCAGATGAAAGTAAGTATTGTCAGTTTTGCGGGTCATCACAAGAAACAGTTGAGGTAACCGGAATAGTAAAGAAAAGTACTGAGCAGACACTCAGTGAAATGAAGGAACAAATCGCACATGGACAAGAGACAGGGAAGCTGTATTTGATTATTGGTTGGGTTTCTATGGTGGTATCGTTGGTATTCGTTCCTGTTGCGTTTGGTGCCGTAGCTGTTATTATGGGGTACTTATATCGAGATAAAGATGAAAAAATGGGTACGGTTTTGATGATAGCAGGGGTATCCGGAGCAATCTTGGGTGTACTTTTAGGGATGTCAATGAGTTACTGATGAGAGAAATTTATTTTGGAGATAGGAGATAAAAAGTTGAATAAAGTAAATATGAATAAGAAGTTTGTCATTATAGGTATCGTTGTATTGGCTATTATAGGTATAATTTTTTCAAGAATGACGGGTTCATCTGGACTAGAGAAGTCATCTGAACCATTGGTAACTCAGATTTTACAAGAACAGTATAACTTAAATCGGTCATGTGATGATGTGACGATCACTCATGATAATGGTGATAACACGTACCGGGCTAAAGCTACGTTAGACAATGGAAGTGCTATCAATATAAATGTCGAGTACTATCCAAAAAAAGACCGTGTATATGTAGAGATACCATATACTGAGGTGTTAATGTTGAATTGAATCCCACCCCGTTGGTGATTGACCGTATATTGCATGGAAACCTTGGGAAGCATAAGCTAACTAGGGGTTCCTTTTTCTTTTCTTTTTTTTTGGAATCTACTTAAGTGAAATGTATCTGAAATGAAATGGGAGTAAGTGTTATAATATTTGCTACATAAGCTTTTTACTTTATTTCGGAGTGTAATAGTAGTAAAGAGTTTTCCAGGATATTACTGCAGTTATCCTATTGAATAACACTAGAGAAAGAAGAGAATAAAAAATGAAAAAGGTATTACTTATAGTTAGTTTGTTGGCTAACGTAGCGCTGGTTGGAGCACTGATTTATACCAATACAGAAATACAGAAGCTTGATGATCAACGGGAGAGCCTTACAATAGCCAATGATCAATACAAAAGAAAGTTAGATGGCGCGGAGACAGAGGAATCTGAGATAGGTTCTACGAGCGATTCTAATGTCTCGATGAATAATGATTCTGTCGAAAGTATTCCAGAGAGTAGTACATCGTCAGCAGATAATTCAAGCGACAGCATAGAGTTGCATAACCACCTGTACCATTTTGATGATTTTAGTGGTACTATTGAAGAAACTGGAGAACCTGCTCACATGTCGGAACACTTTACTAGGAGTTCTGTAACAATATCCGATAGTAATGGTACCTATAATGCTACTTTATTTGATAATAACGATGGTACAGCACAGATTACAGATTTAGATGGTAATATTTTGTACAGTGGAAGCTGGAAGCCTACCAAAGCATTTGAGATTCTATCACTGAAAAGTTCACTCCAAAATTCCACAAGAAATGATTTAGTGGCTTCTTTTGCTCAAAGATCATGGAATGATCCAGAAATTGCAAGACTGGCTCAAACGGCTTTAGAAAATGCCAGTGCTCAGAATATCTCAAATGAGCAATGGCAACAAATTTCCAATGATATTATTAAGCAATTAGAAACTATGGAGAATGGTAACTAATTATACTTAAATATTGGAACAGGTGATTAGATTATTAAGCATGTCTTGTATTAGAGTTAATTGTCCTACCCCGTTAATAACTGACCGTGTCTTAGGAAATACCTTCAGGTAGTAAAAGCTATCTGGAGGTTCTTTTTTTCGGTTTATGGTATCCGCTTATATAAATCGTATCTGAAATGAAACAAGATATACTTGTATAAGCATTGATATAAACACGTTTCTGTTATTTCAGATAGTGATAATTAAGATACGTACATTATCTAAAAATAAATTTTAAATTACTGTTTAGTTTGTTTTTTATTGTAATACCTAATGGAAATATTTATATGTATATGAGATGATAAAAGTCAGAAAAACATTTAAAAGTAACATTTCCAAATCATAAGTGTTTCGATATGTATAGTTACAAATAAGGTTGTATTTTTCCTAATACATGTCTAAAGTCAATATTAAGAAAAGGAGAATCATATGATAAAAATTCATGGAAACAGCCATCGAAGAAAAAATATCTATAGATGAAAATTACAGATTCTTAGGTAATTATTTTAAATAAAATAACAACTAAATAAATTAGTTGTCTGTGAGTAAAATAGCAAATATAAAAGTATTGGTAAGTTAATTTTTATCAATATTTTATATTTGCTATTTTTTAAAGTTATCATTCTTTTATCTTAAATTGGTTAGGACGACATGTTCAGGTGAGAGTTCTCTTCAAAAAATATAAGCCAATTAAAAGTTTTGTGTTATACTAAGTTCAAATTTATTGAACAAAAAAAGAAATTTATAACATGAAGTTGGCGGAGATGGATATGTCGTATTATAGAACAGTGAAGTTGAAATTATGTGAAGGAACAATATTAAATGATTTAACAAAAATAGAAAATGATATTTTAATTAATAATCCAGTTACGTATATATATTTCAATTTAAGAAATAAAATAATATACATTGGTGAAACTAGTAGCTTCAAAAATAGACATAAAGAACATTTAGCTGAAAAAAATCCCAAAATCAATTATCGACTATTTACTGATTGCTTAGTGATCTATTCAAAATTATTTCACAAATCAGCTATCTTAGATTTAGAATCTCTATTACTTAATTACATGATTGCAGAAGCAGATAAAACTAAGTTTGTTTTTGCGAATGGAAATAATGGACAAACAAAAATAACTTATGAGAATAAGGAAGAAATTTTGACCAGTGTATTTTATGAATTGTGGACACATGAGTTATCTGATTTAGGATTAGTTAATAATCGAAATCTTAATGAACTAAGAGAGAGCCTGTTATTTAAATATTCTCCTTTCAAACAGTTATCTCTTAAACAAAAAGAGATTATTGGAGATGTAGAAAAAAATTTATTTACAAAATTTTTGGTCGAAGCTCCTGCAGGTTCGGGTAAGTCCGTTTTATTTACAAATCTAGCTTTTTCTTTAGCAGATAAGTATCCTGATTTGAAAATAGGTGTAGTCACTACAGGCAATTTAATCAGACAATTTAATTTAATCTTCAAATCAATCAATTTGAATAGTAGATTGACTGTAAAAACTGGTTCACAATTGATAACAGATGCTAAGAAAAAGCATGAAAATTTCGATATTATCATAGTTGATGAAGCACATAAGTTAAAAAAATTTTATAAAAAAGGTCATCCCAATGCGAGAAGGCATCTTAACAAGGATGATGAAGAGATTACGCTTCTTGAGGAAATTACTGAAGGTTTAGTTTTATTATATGATCCTTATCAAGGGATTAAACCACAAAACATTAGCCCTTCAGAGGTTCGGAGATTAACCAGTAATTATCAGAAACTCTCCATGTCACAACAGTTTAGGATTGGCGGGAACGGTTGCTTTTCTGGAGAGGACTATCTAAAAGGAATTTTGTATGGTCTTCAGTTAAGCGAAGAAAGAGATTTTAACCAAGAGGTATTTAAGAATGATTACTTTGGAATTGTGAACAGTTTCAAGGAAGTGATTGACTATGTAGATGATCATTCTCATGCATATCCTGAAACAACTAATAGGGTAATAGCAGGATACTGTAAAGAATGGATATCCAGTATAAGCAAAAAAGCCAACAAAGGAAAGACGTTAGAAGAACTACCTTATGATTGGGAGATTGATGGTATTAAGAGAAGATGGAACTCTACTTATGAAGATTGGGTTAAAAAACCTAATTCTGAGAGAGAAATTGGATCTATACATGCAATTCAAGGTTATGACCTTAATTACTCTGGAGTAATAATAGGTAATGACATTACGGTTAAAAACGGAAAAATAGTTGCGGTTCCTGAAAATTATAAGGACATTGGAGGAACACCTCTAAAAAAAGAATTTTCTTTGTCCGAATTAACTGAGTATATTTTGAATATATATTATGTTCTTCTTTCAAGAGGAATCGATGGTTGTAGAGTATATTTTGAAGATAAAAAAGTAGAAAAGATATTTAAAGAACGTCTTAGTTTATAGAAACATCTTAACTAGTTATGATGAAGTATTTGAACAGGTGATTGATTACTAAGCATGTCTTGTATTAGAGTTAATTACCCTACCCCGTTAATAACTGACCGTGTCTTAGGAAATACCTTCAGGTAGTAAAAGCTATCTGGAGGTTCTTTTTTTCGGTTTATAGAATCCGCTTAAGTGAAATGTATCTGAAATGAAACGGAGATAAAGTGATTTTTTGCTGTAATGACAAGGTTTTAGCTGTTTCAGATACCATATAGTCAAAAATAGTTTATTGAGAAAATAGGAGAGTATTTGCTACTAACTAGTAGAAAAAAATGGAAAAAAAAGTACATGTAATCATTTCAGATAATCTGAAATAAAAAAACATACAGCCATGTAGTGGTACTGTATGTTTTTAAATTCTCAGCGGGCTTGTTTTGACTCCGTGTCTGACTCCGTCGTATTGATTTTAAATGATATTCGATGACCAATTAATAGGTCGTTTTTGAAATTTTTGTCTCTATATGACTCAGTTTGATAATTATTGATAGATTGATTTGGGTCTATATCGAACAAGGGAAGATTGCGAAAGTCAGTGAACCAGCGTAATACGTAATAATAAATAGAAGAGAGAACCAGTTTTTGCAGAAATTGCTCAAAGCTAGTTCTCTCTTCTATGTGTATTTTATGAGTGCCATAATAGAAAGAAAAAATCTATCGGCGTTTCTTACTTTTCAAATTTTTAAGAATCCATATGGAAGGATTGCATGTCTTGGAATTTTGCGTTAAAGTAGGGAGAGAATCTGTGAAACAATTGCTGTTTCACAATGAAAGGAATAATTATGATACCAGAAGAATTTCGCCAATCTTTGGCAGAAAAAGGGATAGAGCTTACCGATCATCAAATGGAACAATTTGCTATCTATTATCGGACATTAGTCGAATGGAACGAAAAAATGAATCTTACAGCCATTACGGATGAAAAAGACGTATACCTGAAGCATTTTTACGATTCGCTTACGTTAGCATTTGAAGTAGACTTTACGCAACCTTTATCTTTATGCGATGTCGGTTCAGGAGCAGGATTTCCTAGCGTACCTTTAAAAATTGCCTTTCCCGAATTGCAGATAACGATTGTTGATTCTCTGAATAAAAGAATAACCTTCTTGTCTGAACTAACTCGATTATTAGGAATCGATGCTTCCTTATATCATGACCGGGCAGAAACATTTGGACAAAATCCTCAATTTCGTGCATCATTTGACCTTGTCACTGCTCGTGCAGTTGCTCGTTTGAATGTGTTAGCAGAATTGTGTTTGCCCTTGGCTAAACAAGAAGGCTATTTTTATGCATTGAAAGCAGCAAAAAGTGAAGAGGAACTGACAGAAGCAAAACAAGCGATTGCTTTATTAGGTGGTAAATTCCTCAAAGAAGAGGCAGTTACCTTGCCGAATGTCTCTGACCAACGGCATATTATCGTCATTCAAAAAAAGAAAATAACCCCAAAGAAATACCCAAGAAAGCCCGGTCTGCCTAATAAGCAGCCAATCAAATAGGAGGAGAAGAGATGGCACAAATAATATCTGTTGCGAACCAAAAAGGTGGCGTCGGCAAAACAACGACGACGGTAAATCTAGGTGCTTGTCTTGCCAGCCTTGGCAAAAAAGTATTGCTAGTGGATATGGATGCACAAGGAAATGCTACCAGTGGTGTCGGGATCAGAAAACCCGATGTGACAAAAGACATCTATGACGTTCTAGTCAATGAATTGCCAATTGATGAGGCGACGTTGATCACTGAACATGAAAATTTGAGTATTGTGCCTGCGACTCTCCAATTAGCAGGAGCAGAGATCGAATTGACATCAATGATGGCAAGAGAATCAAGATTAAAAGGATCTTTAGCAGAAGTCAGCAGCCAGTATGATTATATTTTGATCGACTGTCCGCCTTCTCTTGGCCATTTGACAATCAATTCATTTACAGCAAGTGATTCGATTTTGATACCTGTTCAGTGTGAATATTACGCATTGGAAGGATTAAGCCAATTACTGAATACGGTTCGTTTAGTCCAAAAGCACTTCAATCCAGAATTGGAAATAGAAGGTGTCTTGCTGACCATGTATGATGCACGAACAAATCTGGGAAATGAAGTCGTAGAAGAAGTACGCAAATACTTCCGCGAAAAAGTCTATGAAACAATCATCCCAAGAAATATTCGTTTATCAGAAGCACCTAGTCATGGAAAACCGATCATCGACTACGATCCACGTTCTCGGGGAGCTGAAGTCTACCAAGCATTGGCAAAGGAAGTGGTAAGTCGTGAAGAAAAGTAAAGGATTAGGCCGAGGAATCGATGCATTGTTCCAAGATTTAGAAAACTTAGAGACGGTGGATGTAAAAGATGATACCGTGGTCCAGTTGCCATTGAATGAGCTGCGTCCAAATCCGTATCAGCCTCGTAAGACATTTGAAGAAGTATCTTTGCAAGAACTAGCTAATTCTATTGAACAATCAGGCGTCTTCCAACCAATCATCGTACGCCGTTCTGCAGTAAAAGGATATGAGATCATCGCAGGGGAAAGACGTTTTCGAGCATCCAAACTAGCTGAAAAAGAAACGATCCCTGCTATCGTCAGAGACTTTGACGAAGAAGCAATGATGCAAGTAGCCGTGTTGGAAAACCTGCAACGGGAAGATCTGAATCCATTAGAAGAAGCAGAAGCGTATGAAATGCTGATGAAAAATCTGAAACTGACACAAGCAGAAGTGGCTAGTCGTTTAGGAAAGAGCAGACCTTATATCGCCAATTATTTGCGCTTGCTTTCTTTACCAGATCTTGTTAAGGAAATGGTGCAAGATCAACGTTTATCTATGGGACAAGCTCGTACGCTGTTAGGCTTGAAAAACAAATCATTGATCTTAAAATTAGCCAATCGTGCAGTAACTGAAAATTTAACTGTCCGCCAACTGGAACAGATCGTTTCTGAATTAAATCAAAATGATGGAAAAGAAAAGAAAAAAATCCCAAGGCTAGCCAAGGAAAAACCCTATTATATCCGAGAAAGCGAAGATCGTTTGATGGATAAATTCGGTACGAGCGTAGCTATCCAAGAAAAAAACGGGAAAGGTAAGATCGAGATCGAATACCTTTCTCAAAAAGATTTGACACGAATTCTTGATATCTTGAATATTCAATTTGATGAAGAATAAACAAAAAGGAGGCTATTTTTATGTACGACTTGCACGATATCGTTGAAATGAAAAAACCTCACGCTTGCCAGACGAACCGCTGGGAAGTCATTCGAATGGGCGCAGATATCAAAATCAGATGTATGAATTGCGGACATATCGTCATGATGACCCGTCGAGACTTTGAAAAGAAATTAAAAAAAGTAATTGAAAAAAATGCAGAGAAAGAGTGAATAAATTTATGGCATTGACTGCTGGAATTGTTGGGTTGCCCAACGTAGGAAAATCAACTTTGTTTAATGCGATCACAAAAGCAGGAGCAGAAGCAGCAAACTATCCCTTTGCAACGATCGACCCCAACGTAGGGATGGTAGAAGTACCTGACTGGCGTTTGCAACGCTTAACAGAACTTGTACATCCGAAAAAAACTGTTCCGACGACTTTTGAATTTACAGATATTGCTGGAATCGTAAAAGGCGCTAGTAAAGGAGAAGGTTTGGGGAATCAATTCTTAAGCCATATCCGCCAAGTAGATGCTATTTGTCACGTTGTCCGCTGTTTTGATGATGATAATATCACTCACGTAGAAGGACGCGTCGATCCACTAGAAGATATTGATACAATCAACTTGGAACTAGTGTTAGCAGACTTGGAATCGATCAACAAACGCTATACTCGTGTAGCAAAAGTTGCTAAAACCAAAGATAAAGATGCAGTGGCAGAGCTAGCTGTATTGGACAAAATCAAACCTGTACTGGAAGAAGGAAAATCTGCTCGAACGATCGAATTCACAGAAGAAGAACAAAAAATCGTTAAATCACTATTCTTATTGACGACAAAACCAATTCTTTACGTAGCAAATGTGTCAGAAGATGATGTGGCAGATGCAGATGCGAATCATTATGTACAAGAAGTGCGCAACTTTGCGGCAGAAGAAAATGCAGAAGTGATCGTGGTCAGTGCTCGTGCAGAAGAAGAAATCGCAGAATTAGATGAAGAAGACAAAGCAGAATTTCTAGAAGCTTTAGGAATCGAAGAATCAGGTTTGGATCAGTTGATCCGTGCCGCTTATGATTTGTTAGGCTTAGCTACTTACTTTACTGCTGGGGAACAAGAAGTACGTGCTTGGACATTCAAAAAAGGAATCAAAGCGCCGCAAGCAGCAGGAATCATCCATTCAGATTTCGAACGCGGATTTATCCGTGCGGAAACTGTCTCTTTTGAAGACTTGGATCATTATGGAAACATGCATGCAGCAAAAGAAGCTGGGCGTGTTCGATTAGAAGGAAAAGATTATGTCGTACAAGATGGCGATGTAATGTTATTCCGCTTTAATGTGTAAAAGGGCTATCAAACTAGCTGTAGAATATGGTAGAATGTCTTTTGTGACGACCGTTGAGAAAAGGAACGGCTAAGGAGGACTATTAGATAATGGAACCAGAACAATTACGAGAAATCGTAAAAGAAAACAATAGTTTAGAAACAAAATTAACCAAAAGAAATCAACAGTACATTTTTGATTTGAAAAAATCTTTAGAAGCAGCGAATTTGTCTGAAGAAGAAAAAGTAAAAGCCCTTCATGACATTCTGCCTACTTTAGTTGCAGAACAAAAAGGCGGAAAAACAGCTCGCCAATTGTTCGGGACAGTCTCTGAAAGAACGGAAGCAATCATCAATAAACCAGCAGAAATACAAAATACATCGACCCCTTTATTGATGTGGTTGGATAATACATTACTACTGCTTGGTCTATTAAGTATCATGATCGCGATTACTGGATTGTTTTCACGTGGAACAACGCCAGCTTATGGCTTCTCTACACTCGTTCTAGGTTCTGCAATCGGGGGCTGGGTCTTTTATATGATGTACAAGTACATCTATCAGTATGAATACCCAGGAGCAGATCGAAGCAAGAAACCAGGAATGGGTAAAACATTGCTTATCCTAGGTGGAACGACACTTCTTTGGGTCGTGCTGTTTTCTGCGACAACGCTATTGCCGCCAGTTATCAATCCAGTATTAGATCCGATAGTAGTTATCATCATCGGAGCAGCTGCTTTAGCCGTCCGTTACTACTTGAAGAAAAAGTATGGGATCATTGGAAGTTTATCCGTTCCAAGAAGATAAACCAGAAAGCAGAGCAGTAGCTTTACTAAATATTGAGAGGTAGTAAAGGACCTCATTCCGTTTATCCATAGTTAAATAATAGTAAGGGGCTGTGACAAAAGTCTTGTCGCAGCTCCTTTTTTCGAATAAACGGTGTTCAAAAGCTTGCATCTGCGGTAATAAGCCCAACCAAACGAAAAATAGGAGGAGCTATTTTTGTTTGGCTGTTCTTATTACTTGATGCATAACAGCTTTTTCACAACCTCTCCACTAAACGGTGTTCAATCAGCTAACCACTTCTGTCGCACTCTCTTTTAGTATATACACAGATGTAAGCGATTTATATTGGTATTCTATGAGAAAGCTAATTTGATTCCATGTAGATCATTGACTTAAATGAAAAAATCAATTATTTTAATAGATAAACTAAATTAGAGGAGTGGTACTAAAAATGTCCAACTGGGAAACAAAGTTCACGAAAAAAGGATTTACTTTTGATGATGTCTTATTGATACCAGCAGAAAGTCACGTGTTACCAAACGAAGTGGATATGAGCGTACAATTAGCTAAAAATATTAAGTTGAATATTCCAATCATCAGTGCAAGTATGGATACCGTTACCGACAGCAAGATGGCCATCGCTATGGCAAGACAAGGCGGATTAGGTGTGATCCATAAAAACATGACGATCAGCCAGCAAGCGGATGAAGTAAGAAAAGTCAAACGTTCTGAAAGTGGCGTCATCATTGATCCGTTCTTCTTAACGCCACAGCATCTTGTAGCAGACGCAGAAGAATTGATGAGCAAATACCGTATCAGTGGTGTGCCGATCGTTGAAACACTTGAAAACAGAAAATTGGTAGGGATCATTACAAACCGCGACATGCGTTTTGTAACAGATTACCACATGCCAATTGCTGATGTGATGACAAAAGACAACTTAGTGACTGCCCCAGTAGGTACCTCTCTAAAAGATGCAGAAAAGATTTTGCAAAAACATAAAATCGAAAAATTACCAATCGTTGATAACGAAGGTCGTTTAAGCGGATTGATCACGATCAAAGATATCGAGAAAGTGATCGAATTTCCAAATGCAGCAAAAGATGAACATGGTCGATTGCTTGTAGCAGCAGCTGTTGGTGTAACAAGCGATACATTCGAGCGTGCGAATGCTTTATTAGAAGCAGGGGTAGATGCAATCATCATCGATACAGCTCATGGACATAGTGCAGGTGTAATCCGAAAAATCCAAGAAATCCGTTCAACTTTTGCAGATGCAACATTGATTGCTGGGAACGTTGCGACGGCTGAAGCGACAAAAGCTTTATATGATGCAGGGGTGGATGTCGTAAAAGTCGGTATCGGACCAGGATCGATTTGTACGACACGTGTGGTAGCTGGTGTAGGTGTACCTCAGCTCACAGCCATCTATGATGCAGCATCAGTTGCTCGTCAATATGGCAAAGCGATTATTGCAGACGGAGGAATCAAGTACTCTGGTGACATCGTCAAAGCATTAGCTGCCGGCGGACATGCAGTTATGCTAGGCAGCATGTTGGCGGGGACAGATGAATCACCAGGTGAATTCGAAATCTTCCAAGGACGTCGATTCAAAACATACCGAGGTATGGGTTCATTAGGCGCGATGGAGAAAGGTTCAAAAGACCGTTACTTCCAAGGTAGTGTCAATGAAGCAAATAAATTAGTACCAGAAGGAATCGAAGGTCGGGTTGCTTACAAAGGAAGTGTTGCAGACATTATTTTCCAAATGATCGGCGGTTTGCGTTCAGGAATGGGTTATGTTGGGGCAGCCAATTTACAGCAATTACGTGATGAAGCGCAATTCATCCAAATGAGCGGCAGCGGATTAAAAGAATCACACCCTCATGATGTACAAATCACGAAAGAAGCACCAAACTATTCAGTTGAATCTTAAAAATACTAAAAAAGAGTGGTGACACAACATGTGTCACCACTCTTTTTTTGAATAAACAATGTTTCCTTGCCAACTCCGAATCACAAGTACAATATTCATAAAATATGAAGAGCTGTTTTTTGAAATTACTCCTTGTGGTTTGGAGTGAAACGGCAGGCTTACGACTTCTTGGTAAACGGTGTTCTCCTGCCAATTCCTCGGTCACAAGTCACAATATTCAATAAACATGAGGAGCTGTTTTTTGAAATTGTTCCTTGTGACTCGGAGCTGAACGGCAGGCTCAGGACTTCTTGGTAAACGGTGTACAAAAGCCAATTTCTCGGTATTAAGTCCAATTTATGCAAAAATGTGGAAAGCCATTTTCACAAAATTTTTCTTAATACTCGAAACTAAGCGGCTTTTTCACAACCTCTGATAAACAGTGTTCAAAAGCTTGCATCTGCGGTAATAAGCCCAACCAAACGAAAAATCAGAGGAGCTATTTTTGTTTGGCAGTTCTTATTACTTGATGCAGGACAGTTTTTTCACAACCTCTTTATTTAATAACTTTCAGATTACCCATATAAGGAACGAGCGCTTCTGGAACTGTGACAGAACCATCTTCATTTTGGTAGTTTTCCAAAATGGCAGCTACTGTACGGCCAACCGCAAGTCCTGAACCATTCAAAGTATGAGCATAGTGGATTTTTCCATCATTATCGCGATAACGGATCATGGCGCGGCGTGCTTGGAAATCTTCACAGTTAGAACAAGAACTGATTTCACGATAAGTATCTTGTGCAGGAATCCATACTTCTAAATCATAAGTTTTAGCTGCAGAAAAGCCCATGTCTCCAGTTGATAAGGCCATTACACGATAAGGCAAATGCAGTTTTTTCAAGATATCTTCTGCATCAGCTGTCATTTTTTCCAATTCTTCGTAAGAATGTTCTGCATCCGAGAATTTGACCATTTCTACTTTATTGAATTGGTGAAGACGGATCAGTCCTCGAGTATCCCGACCGGCACTTCCAGCTTCAGAACGAAAAGCAGGACTTAGCGCAGTGAAATAAACAGGTAAATCCGCCCCATCTAAAATTTCATCATTATAATAGTTAGTCAATGGGACTTCAGCTGTCGGAATCAATGTTAAATCAGTATTCTCCAATTGGAAAACATCTTCTTTGAATTTTGGAAATTGTCCTGTACCAAACATCGCTTTACTGTTGACGATATAAGGAGTAATCATTTCAGTATAGCCGTGTTCGTAAATATGCTGATCAAGCATGAAGTTGTAGACTGCACGTTCTAATCGAGCGCCCAACCCTTTATAATAAACAAAACGGCTACCGGCTACTTTTGCGCCACGTTCAAAGTCTAAAATATCAAGATTTTCTGCAATTTCCCAGTGTGGTTTTGGCTCAAAAGCAAATGTACGTGGTTCGCTCCAACGACGGATTTCTACATTGTCCTCTTCATCTGATCCAACTGGCACAGAATCATGGGGAAGGTTTGGCAAAGTAGTGGCAATTTGTTTCAATTTTTCATCTACTTCAGCAATTTCAGTATCCAATGCTTTGATGTTGCCGCCGACTTCTTTCATTTCAGCGATTTTAGCAGAAGCATCTTCTTTTGCACGCTTCAATTGAGCGATCTCAGCAGAAACGTCATTTCGATATTTTTTCAATTCTTCACTTTTGACTAGTAATTTACGGCGGTTTTCATCTAGTTCCATGAATTCAGCTAATGTTTCTTTTTTAACGCCCCGAGTCATTAATTTTTCTTGTACTTCTTCGATATTTTGTCGCATCATTTTTACATCTAACATATGTTTTCCTCCTTTTTGAAAATAAAAAAAGACTGATCCATCCCATTATTCTTGGGACGAATCAGTCTGAAATTCGCGGTACCACCCAAGTTCAGCATAAGCTGCACTTGTTGAACACATAACGGCTGTTGAACCGACCTTTCTTATTTCGAAAGGGCACGTAAACGAACTGGAACTTCCAAATTATCCTTTGCTGATTTGCACCTGCCATCAGCTCTCTGAAAAAGAATAAAGTGTACTGGGTTCTGTGTTTTTCATTTATTCTAATAATTGTAATAAGAATAGCGAATATTTCAGCTTTCGTCAATAACTTCCTGTGCATCAATAGGTAATTTTTCATTTTTCTTGATTGGAAGGTGCATGATGAAAGAAGTCCATTGCTTATCTGATTTTGCATAAATGTAGCCACCATGTAAAGCCACAATACTTTGAGCGATTGCTAAACCAAGCCCAGTTCCTCCAGTTGCTTGTGACCGAGATTCTTCTACACGATAAAAGCGGTCGAATAGATTATCGATTGCCTGTTGCGGAATCATTGCTCCATTATTTTTGACCGTTGCAACAACTTCTGAACCGACACGTTCTACTTCGATCACGATCTTCGTTGCTCCTTTTCCATATTTCAACGCATTCGTCAAAAGATTATTGAAGACACGTACAAGTTTTTCTGTATCGCCATCCATGATAAGGGAATCTACTTTTGACTGCACAAGTATTTGGATATTTTTTTTAGAAGCTTCCAACTCAAAATCAGCAGCTAACTGTTCGATCAACTGGATCATATCAAAGGCAGAAAAATTTACTGGGACAGCAGGCTGGCGTACCTTAGTGTATTCAAATAAGTCGTCCACTAAAGATTTCATCTGCTTTGCTTTAATATAAGCGGTATGTGTATACTTTAAAAGATCTTCTTCTGAGTGATACTGACCATCTTCTATCAATCCTAGATATCCAATGATAGAAGTAAGAGGGGTACGGATATCGTGACTAACATTTGTGATCAATTCATCTTTTGATTTCTCGATTTTACGTTCGTCTTCAATCGCTGCTACTGTGCTATCTACCAATCCATTGATACTTGTTACAACTCGGCTTAAGTCACCACTAAGTTCAAAAGGGATACGATGATCATAATTTCCATTTGCGATGTAATGAAGTTCACTGATGATATGTCGTAATTGCATTTGGCGATATCTTCGAATCAAACGCCAATACAAAACACCGATATCTAATAGAAAGAAAAAGGGAATAATAAAGTTTCGACCGTTCCAAAATAAATCAGTGTTCAATCGTTCCGCAAAAATATTCTTTGAATCCCAAATCGCATTCGTCAAAGAAGGTGAACTATTGATAACCGAACTGATAACAACCAAAATAGAAACATTTAATAGAAGTAAAAGGATGATCGTGATGATTCCTTCCGCTAACAATTCGCTGATTTCTTTTGAAGTCAAGTTGATCCGACGGCGTTTTTCAGTTGCTCGTTTACTATCTTGCGTCAATTTTATAGCCCACTCCCCAAACGGTTTGAATGACTTTTTCACCACCAGTTGCTTCTTCGATCTTATCTCTTAAATGGCTAACATGAACCATGACAGTTTTAGCAGAGACAATACTTTCTTGTTTCCAAACACGCTCAAAAATTTCATCCGCGCTAAATACTCGATTAGGATGACTAGCAAGCAAGTAGAGGATACCGAATTCCAAAGCTGTTAACTGGATTTCTTTCCCATCGATTGTTTTAACTTCATGAGAGTCTTTATTGATGATTAATGCATTTACTTCTAATACATCAGGCTGATCTGGGGCAATCTGCATTTTTGTACGCCGTAATAAAGACTTTACTCTAGCCATTACTTCTAATGGATTAAACGGTTTGGTTACATAATCATCTGCACCAGCCACCAGTCCTTTGATCTTATCCATATCAGTAGTTTTTGCTGTCAGCATAATGATTGGGATTTGAGATTCTTTTCGCAGCTCTTTCACTACTTGCATCCCGTCCATCTCTGGCATCATGATATCTAAAATAAGTAATTCAATATCAGGGATTGTTCTGATTTTAGATAATGCTTCTTTCCCATCATAAGCCTTTACTGCTTCATAGCCTTCATTGTGAACATAGATACTTAATAATTCAACGATTTCTTTATCATCGTCAGCAATCAAAATTTTCATAAATAAATCCTCCAGAGTCATATTGTTACTATTATTCTAGCAAAAAAAAGCAGAAATAGATAAAAGCAGCACTTTGTTAAGGAAAATTTTAGAAGGTGAGAGATTTGGTTCTCATAAATAGGACAAAAACATGAACGTTAAACTGAAAATAAAAGGATTTTTCGTTTTTTAAGGTTATAAAGACGAACAAAAAAGGAGAAGAACTAATTAACGATCACATAAGCTGGAAATGTTGATAAATAAGCATTTTCTTATTGACTTTCGTATGTGATGTTGATATATTATTATTTGTTCAAAAGAACACCAATAACTTAAAATAATAAAAAATAAGTTATTGACATGTTGATGATGACATGATAAGATAACTGAGTTGTTAAAAAAGAACAGCTTGCGAAGCTTGATTCTATCGAAAAAAACTTCAAAAAAGTTCTTGACAAATAACAAACAACAAGTTATGATAAATGAGTTGCTGAAAGATTTCGAAAAAACGAAATCGAAAAAACTTTTAAAAGAAGAGTTGACAATCACTTGTCGCTCTGATATGATGTAAAAGTTGCTACGGCAGCCA